>CAZAEY010000258.1:0-2675 GCA_964484155.1 uncultured Acidobacteriota bacterium | reverse complement strand
CACCTCCTGACTCCTTGCTCCTGACTCCTGACTCCTGCGCCCGCGCCGCCCTCCGTCGCTTCGCTGCGAACCGGAATGACAAATGCTGGCAAGGTTCGGTAGCATCGGCAAGTTTACACACGGGTGCTGTATAAATGGAGAGGACAAGGAGGGCCTTTCGCGAAGTATGGGTGCGCCCAAGGCCGTCAGGGGCATTGAAGACGAACAGAAAAGGATCCTGCGTCTGGCGCGTTGTGAAATGCGATTTCTGAGAAATCGGGAGTCGGTCTATTCCTCGCGAGAGGAATTTTTCGGACGTTCCGCTCCACCCTTTCGGAAGCTTGAACTCGCAGTCAGCTGGATCGAGCACAATTTCAAACCGGTTTCCGCCGCAGGAGAACGCGACGGCGGCGATTTCCTGTTCTGGCTCCGATCGGCTGAAGTCTACTCTTCTCGAAACAAGCAGTTCGTGCGCCAATTCGATGGCGAACAGGCAGCCTACCATCTGGGCGAGCGGGAACGGTTCGCTTCACTGGCAAAGACATTGGAGGAGCTGTGCGGGAAGCTGGCCTGTTTTCCGGCGGAGGCGGCAGCAGCCCTGTTGCTGGATTGGATTCCGTGTTCGGAAGGCGAGCCGCTGGAGCGGGCGAAGAGACCGAAGGAATTGCGGTTTCGCCGCCTGACACCTGCCGTGTTGGCCAAGATCGAGCGTGAAGTTCACCGAGGCGTGGCGCTAAAGAAATGGCAGGCGTTCGGTTCGGAACAGAGCTGAAATGACCTCCAGGCAGGCCGCGCCGAGCGTCAACCCCGCGACGTGACGGGGGTCTACCCCTCAATTTCCCGTGTAGAAAAGCTTGAATTGTCAGTGCGCGCTATAATCTTGCCGTGTCTATCGGGTCGAGATCGGCTTCAAAACACCACATCGCAACGACTGCACCGCATCAACAAAGGAGGGCGCAAGTGAAAAGGTTCTCGCCTGCCATTCTATTTGTCTGGATTCTGGCCGCATCCTGCGCGGAGTATTCCGCAGACCATGTCTCCACGGCGCTGGAAATCATTACTCCCGAAGCGATTCTGGAGGATACGGCCGCATTGTCAGCCGACGAGATGCTAGGGCGAAAAGCGGGAACGGAAGGCGAGGAGCGAGCCGTCGCGTATATCCAGAGCCGATTCCAGGCCGCGGGACTCGAGCCGATCGCTGGATCTTATACGCAGGAAATCGAGATTGTGAGCATGAGGAGGTCCGACGAGCGTTCTTCATTGCGGATCCGTCGCAACAGCCGAACACTGGAATTCCAGCCGGAGCAAACGCTGACTTACTGGTCGACCGCCCAGAAGCCAGTCGTGGAAATTCAGGATGCGCCGCTCCTGTTTGTCGGATACGGAGTGCAAGCCCCGGAATATGACTGGGACGATTTCAAGGGCGCCGACGTCGCGGGCAAAGTCCTGCTGTTTCTCAACGATGACCCTCCGGTCGTTGAAGACGGCCGGGCGCTCTTTGAGGGGGAGCGAAGGACTTATTACGGCCGATGGACGTATAAGTTCGAGCAGGCGATGAGACTGGGCGCAGCCGGGGCCTTCGTCATCCATACAACTCCGTCGGCCGGTTACCCTTTCAGCGTCATTCAACGCGCGGGGGGAAGGGAGCAGTTCGAGGTGAAGCTTCCGGGAAGCGGTTATCAGGTCGATCTGGTCGGGTGGGTCGATGAAGCCACTTCCGAACGGATCGCCCAAGAGATGGGAACCACGCTGGAAGGGCTTTTCGAATCGGGTGCCAGGCGTGATTTCGAGCCCGTCGACACCGGCTTCCGGGTTTCCGCCCGGATCGAAACGGACATTCAAGAAGTGAAGACGCGCAACGTGTACGGACTTCTGGAAGGCAGCGATCCGGAACTGAAGGACCAGATGATCGTATTTTCAGCGCATTACGATCATCTTGGAGTAGACGAAAATGTCGAAGGGCCGGATAAGATTTTCAACGGCGCCTGGGACAACGCCTCCGGGACGGCTTGCGTGCTGAATCTCGCCGACGCCTTTGCATCCTTGCCGGAACGCCCCCGACGTTCCATTCTATTCCTTGCTTGTGGAGCTGAGGAGGGCGGGATTCTGGGGAGCAAATGGTTCGTAGAGCGACCGCCTATGGAAAGAAGTCGGATGATTGCGAACTTCAATATCGACATGACGCAGATCTTCGGACTGACCTGGGACATCGCCGCAATCGGGGTCGATTCCAACACGCTGGGCGATACGCTTCGAGAAGTGGCCGCGGAAACGATCGTCAAAGGTCCGGGTGGGCAAGAACGGACTCTGCAGGTGACCGGCGACCCGGATCCCCGGGCAGGATTGTTCTACCGCTCCGACCAGGTCAGCTTCGCCACAGCCGGCATCCCGGCGTTGTTCGTGAAGGCCGGCGTCGACTACGTTACGCCGCCAAAAGTCGATCCGGAGGATTACCTTCGGGAGCATTACCATCAGGTCACCGATCGGATCAATGACGCCTGGGATCTGGAGGGCGCCGCCCGCGACATGAGAATCCTGTTTCGCACCGCTTTTCGAGTGGCGAACGATCCGGAAATTCCGCGCTGGAGGCCCGGCAACGAGTTCGAGGCGGAATGGAGGCAGCTGCACGGGAGGGAGTGAGGCGTGCTGCGTGCTGCGTGCTGCGTGCTGCGTGCTGCGTGCTGCGTGCTGCGTGC
>CAZAEY010000257.1:0-2815 GCA_964484155.1 uncultured Acidobacteriota bacterium | reverse complement strand
TCGGAACGCCGAACTAGAACGGAAAGAACAAGGGCGTCATCAGAATCAGCAGGATCAGAAGAATCACGGTCAGCGGCGCTCCCACTTTCATATAATCCATCGATTGATAATTTCCGGCGCCCATGACCAGCAGGTTGGCCTTGTGGCTGAACGGGGTCATAAAAGCCGCGGAAGCTGCCAGACTGACCGCCATCATGACGGGGTACGGGCTGACGCCGATGCTGTCGGTGACCGTTAGCGCTATCGGCGCGACCAGAACGACTGCCGGCGCGCCGTCCAGGGCCTGGCTGAGCGCGCTGGAAAGCACGACGAATCCTGCCAGCAGCGCGTAGACTCCGTATGGTCCCGCCAAATCGGAAACGGCGGTCGCCATCAACAGGGCGGCGCCCGTTTTCTCCATCGCGATTCCCACCGGAAGAATGGCGGCCACCAGAAACAGCGCCCGCCATTCAATGGCTCGATAGGACTCCTCCATGGAAATTGCGCCTGCCAGCAAGGCCGCAGTCGCCGCAGTAAAGGCGGCCACATGGATGGGCTGAAATCCGAAAACGACGAAAAGAATCATCAGCGCGAGGGCGCCGAGCGCATAAGGAGCCTTCTCGGTACGCCGCGGAGTGACGGCCAGAGAAGATAGAACCACAAAATCGGGATCGGAAGCCAGGCGGAGAATTCGGGAATGCGGGCCTTGCACCAGAAGCGCATCTCCGAATTTCAGGGGAGTTTGGGCCAGCTTTTCGTGAATCGGCTCCCCTTCTCTCCAAATCGCCAACACCTGCAGGCCGTAGCGGTCGCGAAACTCAAGCTCCGAAAGAGTCGATCCAAAGAGGCTGGAGCGCGGGGCAAGCGCCGCTTCAACGACGCCGATCTCTTCGGAATCCAGTCGAAGCTTCTGCACCTCGCTCCCCAGTTCCACCTGTCCGAGGCCCTTCATTTTGACGATCCGTCCGGGTTCGCAGGCAATCAGGAGACGGTCCTCAGCCTGGACTGTCTCCTCGGAAGACACCGCCAGACGCGTCTCTCCGCCCCGAATGATGCCGGCGATCGTGATTCCGGCCAGCTCGCCCAACCGGCTCGATCCGAGCGTCTCTCCCACCAGCGGGGAGTCGGGGGGGATTCTCAGAAAGAAGACGCGATCGGTGAGATCCTGGAGCGAGGAAAGACCGAGCCGAACCTGTCCGAACTCCGGGCTTTCCGCCATTTCAGCCAGATGATCGCGGGGACCCAGCGCCAACAGCTCGTCTCCGACTCGAAGCATCGTCTGCCCCAGTTGTTCGGAGAGCAACTGATCCTTCCGCCGAACGCCGACAACGACGGCCCCGAATCGCTCGCGAAATTTCAGTTGCTGTAAAGTCCGTCCCACCAGCGTCGATCCTGGCTCCACCTGAGCGCTCAGACCGCTGATCCCTTGCGATAAGGGAGGAAGCCGCCCGGTGTCCGCCTTCTCAATCTGCAGACTCTGCATTCGCAGAAGCTCCTCCAGATCGCTCTTGCTTCCTTCGACGAGCAAAGTGTCTCCGGACCTCAGAACCGAATCCGCGGAAGGAGCCAGTTGCTCTTCTCCGTCACGGACGATCGCCGCCACTTGGATTCCCAGCGCGCTTCTGAGCTGCGATTCCGCCAGGGTTACTCCGTCTAACGGAGAGTCCTGCGGAATGCGGATCGAAAAAAAACGCTCCCGCAGCTGATAAACCTGAGTCAAATCCTGATCCCCTCCACCGACTGGACCGACTTCACGGCTGGGCAGAAGACGTCGACCCAGCGTCGCCATAAAAAGTACGCCCACTGCCAGCAGCACCAATCCCATCGGGGTGAAGTCAAACAGTCCGAACGGTTCCAAACCCCGTTCCATCAGGATGTCGCCAGTCAGGATGTTGGGCGGGGTGCCCACCATCGTCGTGGTACCGCCCAGAATGGCGCCGAAGGCAAGCGGCATAAAGAGCCGGGAGGGGGAAAGCCCCGCGCGCCGTGAAATGCCGGCCACCGCAGGCATCAAGACCGCAGTCGCTGCGATGTTGTTCATAAACGCTGACATTACGCCGCCCAAGAGCATAATGGTCACAATCAGCGGAACTTCGCGACTCCCCACCACCGCGTGCAGACGCACCCCAACTGCGTCCGCTACCCCCGTCTGAAGCAGCGCCGAGCTCAAAATGAAAATCGCCAGCATCGTGATGACCGCAGGAGATGAGAAGCCGGTAAAAGCCTCCGAAGGAGTCACGTATCCCAGCAGCGCCATGAGGACCAGACCGCAAAAAGCGGTCAGATCGACCGGCAGCTTCTCAGTCATGAACAGGACAACCATGACTGCCAGAATGAAAAATAACAGGCCGATTTCCAGAGTCACGCAAGAGTTCATATCAGAAATTCACAACAATTGTCGACACAGTCCATCCAGCTTTCGGCGATAAGCAGGCGAAAATTCTCCCTCGGGAAGGTTTTACAGCCCGTGGTGAAAGTCCTGATGGGTCGTGTTGCCAGCGCCGCAGGTGCGGATCGTAGGCGCGGCGACGAAGACGATGCCATTGCATCGTCAAGGAGCCGCAACGACCGAGACGGGCTTGCGCCGCCGGCAACACGACCCATCAGGACTTTCACCACGGGCTGTTAAGGGCGAATGTGGATCGGCGATGGCTCGGGGGCTAGGACTCGAACCTAGATCGGCGGCTCCAAAGGCCGCTGTCTTACCGGTTAGACGACCCCCGAGCGGAGAGCTTTCATGATACCTGAAACGCAGCCCTCGCGGGATGGGCGAAATGAAGGCGTAAAGCTTTGGGATCTACGGTGCTGCGTGCTGCGTTCCGCGTGCTTCGTGCTG
>CAZAEY010000256.1:0-2832 GCA_964484155.1 uncultured Acidobacteriota bacterium | reverse complement strand
CGGGCGCGTTGATCGGCGGGCAAGCCTGACTAGGGCTGCAACGTATCGGCGGTTGCCTCCAACTCCCGCCACGATCCGGTGGTTAGCCCCATGCACCAAATCTTGGAGGAATCCGCCCCGGTTAACTGCAGCGTCAGAAGAGCCAAGGGAACCTTATGGGAAACGACTGCGACGTTTCCGTCGACGCTTCGCTCCAATAGGTCGCCGAGGAAGGATCGCACTCTCGCATCGACCTGCTGCAAGGTTTCTCCTTCAGGCGGCGAGCATTTCCAGGGGTCCTTCTCCCATTGGGAGACCAGTTCCGGCCACTGCTGCTTGATGTCGCCCCGCAATCGCCCCTCCCACAATCCCTGGTGGATCTCCCTCAACCGGCTGTCCAGAACGACGCGCAAGCTCGTGCTTTTCGCAAGCGCTTTAGCCGTTTGCGAGGCCCGGAGAAGATCGCTGCTATAAATTTCCCGGATGCCCCGGCCGGCCAGTTCTTTCGCAAGCATCTCGGCCTGTCGGCGGCCGCGATCCGAAAGGGGAGGGTCAGACTGTCCCTGGAAGCGTCCCTCGGCGTTCCAGACGGATATCCCGTGTCGAACCAGAATCAGGCGCGTCAAGTCGAAACCTCCTCGGCCGAAACGAGCGTCGGTTCGTCCTCGTCGGGCACCTGAATGCCAAACCGCTCCCGATAGGCGGGAATGGAAATCATCGGCGGGCGCGTGCGATCTTGAATCGCGCGCTCCTTCAACCGATAGCTGTCGCCGTCCCGCTGAATGATCTTCATGGTTCGATTGATTTCGGTCAACAGGTTGACCTTCTGTCTCGACTCCAAGTGATCGACAAATACCTGAATAATGGCGAAAGCCATGCGGCTCAAGGCTTCCAGAGACTGGTTGTGATGGACCTTGCGGCCCAGATCCACCTGTGCGATCCCGCTGATTCCGAATTTTTCCACCAGCGCCAAAAGGAGACCGGTCTCGACGCCGTATCCGGAGTAAAACGGAACCCTCTCCAAGGCCGCTCGGCGCCCCGCATACTCCCCTGAAAGCGGCTGGACCAGCCCCGAAAGCTCGGGGTAGAAAAGGTTGAACATGGGACGCGCCACCAGTTCGGTGACCCGGCCGCCTCCAGCCGCCTGCATGGTCCCATCCACCTTCAAGGGCCGGCGGTAGAAACCCTTGACGTACTGAATCTTTTCGTGGTGCACCAGCGGCCCGATCGTTCCGTACACGAATCGGGGGTCGATATTGGAAATGTCAGTGTCAATCCAGGCCACCAAGTCTCCCTTCAGCACGAACAGACTCTTCCAGAGGCCTTCCCCCTTTCCCTTGTAGCTACCCAACTCCGGAAGAATTTCACTGTGAATGTGAACAGGCACCCCAAGGTCGCGCGCAATCTCCACCGTGCGGTCGGTCGAGCCCGAGTCGATCAACACGATCTCGTCCAGGAGCGGAAAATCTTCAACCAGACTCTTGCGAACCGTCCGGATCACGTTTCCAACCGTCTTTTCCTCATTCAGTGCCGGCAGTCCCAGAGAAATCGTCAGCCCTCGCTGCTCCTTGATGCGGACCGTACGGGCCAGGTCCGCGAATTCTCGACTGTGAAAGGTATTCTCCCCAAACCACTTATCGACCACTACATAAGTCGGCGTGACCGGAAGAAACTCGTCAGGGTTCCAAGACGAGAGCCGCCGCAACGGGGCCGGCCCGTGGGTCTTGACGATAGCGATGGGCGACACTCCCTTGCGGCTTAACTCCCTCGGAATCTTTCCAATAGTCCGTTCATCCCCTTCCGTACCGGGATCCGCTTCGGAAGCGCCGATGACGATCAGGTCATGCCCCTCCGCCCGCTCAGAGATGGCAGCCAGCAGGCTCCCCTCCACTCTCGTTTCCGCCCCAATGCTCGGATTGCCCTGACTCATCCTGGCTACTTCGCGGTAGACTCGCTGACTGGTGGGGCTCGGATCGTCGTGCTCCGAGTAAAGCATCGTAATTTCGCCCTCGCCCGAAGCCAGCGACAGCGCCAATTGCAGGGTCAACGGAGCTTCCTCGCTTCCCCTCAACGGCATCAGGATTTTCTTCGGCTTTCTGGGAATTCTTCCCCTCAAGATGATCACGTGGCACGGAAACCTCCCCAGTACCTCGTCCAGTTGAATAGCCGAAAAAGAAACGTCCCCCTCGTCCCAAGGCACGAGGAGCATATGTGCCCTTTCCTTCGCAACTGTCCGCATCAGCTCCGGCCAAGGTTCGTGAACCACCCGAATGCGAGGCTTACGGTACAGTTCCTTCGCTTCGAAGGCTTCCCGCAGATTCGCCAAAAAACTGCGGAGCTCCTGGGCCTTCCTCGCGCCGGTGCTCAAAGAGGTTTCCTCAGGTACGACCACCATTCCGATCACCACCAACCGCCCGCGGTTCAAGCGGACGATGGACAAGGCCGTCCTAACGAGAGAATCGGCGCCCTCCACGTCAAACAGCGGAAGCACCATCGTGAATCTCTGCTCGTTCGCCTTTGCTTTCTTTTTCTGACTCATTTCCAGACCATTCCCTCAATATCCGCGGAGACCCAACTGGTTGGCGCCTGGACTGCTCGCCGCCCGGATCAGCCGACGAAATTGGAATCGTGAACGACTTGCGTGCGAAGTGAGGAAGTTCCTGCCGCCGGCTGCTTGCCGCCACCGGCGGGCGACCGAAGGCGGCGCTTCGCGCAGGGTTTGTCGCGGTTCGCCCGCACTGTACGAATCGCCAACTCCGCCGGTCGGCATCAGAGCCCGTGTGCCATTTATAAACGCTTCTGCCTCTTCCAGTCTTTCACACGAGCGCCTCAGACTCAAATCGAGCTTTTTCG
>CAZAEY010000255.1:0-2903 GCA_964484155.1 uncultured Acidobacteriota bacterium | reverse complement strand
CCCCCGCCGGTGCAAACACTTTCCGCCGAAAAAACTTGACTTTTACAAAAACCACACACCATCAAAAATAGAACCCAGAACCCAGAACCCAGAACCCAGAACCCAGAACCCAGAACCCAGAACCCAGAACGCCGAACGTGCCCAATTCCTGTATATTCTACCGAGCGATGGCCAGGCGATTTCTCCTTCTGGGGGCGTTCTTTGCGCTGATTTCGGTGGCGGCTGGGGCCATGGGGTCGCATTTGCTAAGCAGCCGCCTCAGTTCGGACCGGCTGGAAATTTTTGAAATCGCCGTACGCTACCAGATCTACCACGCCCTGGGCCTGCTTCTGCTGGGCGCCCTTTCTCTGCAGGCGCCTTCAGGGTGGCTGGCCTCATCGGGCTGGGCGTTTGTCGCAGGCATCCTCCTTTTTTCGGGGAGTCTCTATATCATGAGCCTGGCCGAGGTGCGCGGTCTGGGAATGATCACGCCGATCGGAGGTCTGAGCCTCCTCGCCGGCTGGGCGTTGATGGCAGTTGGAGTCTGGAAATCCTTATGAGCGAATTCTTCCGAAGATTCTTGGATTTCGAGGAAGAGGAGCTAACGGTCAGTCTCCTGCTGGCCGCGTTTTTCTTTCTGGTCATCGCCATCTTCCAAATCATGAAACCGCTCAAGAACGGACTGTTCGTCCAGGTCTACGGCGCCGATGTGGAACTGTACGCCAAACTGGCCAACATCCTGGTGGCGGCGCTGGGCGTGGCCGCATTCAGCTACCTCTACAATCGCTTTGAAAGACGCAAGTTAATTTCGCTGCTTTGCGGGTTCTTCATCGGCGTCCTGCTGATTCTGTCCTTCGCCTTGAGGGATCCCTCCGGAGTCTCCATCTGGACTTTCTATCTGTTGGGAGATCTCGAATCGACGCTGATGGTCACGGCCTTCTGGGCCTTTTCGACCGACATCACCGATTCGGATCAGGCGAAACGACTTTTCGGACTAATGGGCACCGGCGGGGTGATCGGCGGGTGGGTCGGAATTACGGTGGCCAGGGGCCTGCTGAGCCGGTTGGGGACGGAGGGACTCGTCGTGCTGGTGGCGGGACTGTTCGTCGTATTGATCGGTCTCACCTTTGTCATCGAGCGGCTTGTGGCCCGTTCCGCAGTTTTCGGCTCCAAGAGAGAGGCAACCGAATTCAAGGCCTTGGACCGCAGCGCCGCGCTGGATGGATTGAAGCTGGTCCTGAGGTCCCCCTATCTGGCGGCCATCGTGGGAATCCTCGCATTTTACGAGGTCTCTTCCCAAATCATGGACTATCAATTTAAACTGTTGTCCGAAGAGATTGCAGGCGTGGCTGCGACACAGGCTTTTATGGCGAACGTCTATTTCTTTGCGAACCTGCTTTCGGTCGTCGTCCAGCTCTTTCTGGTCAGCTTCATCATGCGTCGGTTCGGCCTGGTGGTTACGCTTCTGGTGATGCCTCTCGCGCTGCTGTCCAGCTCTCTGATGTTTTTCGCCATTCCGACGCTGCTGGTTTCCAGTCTGCTGGTGATATCAGACAACGGTTTGAACTATTCGATTCAGCAGACCGGCCGCGAGACGCTCTATTCGATCAGATCCCGAGATGATAAATACAAAGCTCGGGCCTTTACCAACATGTTCATCCAGCGGGTCGGCAAGGGGATCGGCATTTTCGCGGTGATGGGCCTGGGTCTGGCAGGCGCCGGAGTCCGTCATCTCAGCCTGGTGGTCGTCGCATTCGTCATCGGCATGATCCTTTTGAGCGTCTACGTCGGACGCCGATTCAACCGCACCTCCGCTCAAATGGAGACGGCGGGCGGGATGACCGGTCAAATTTCAGAGGCATAGCGTTTGATGCGGAAATGGTCATTCATCGCGCTGCTGGTTCTTTTCGGAAGCCACGCATACGGGCAGCAGGAGTCGACGCGCGCGGAGCAGCTGCGGCGCCAGCGGCTGGAAAAGAAAAGCGGGGCTGAGCCGGAGGAGGCTCCGCTTCTGGAGCGGGCTTTTCTTCTGGTGGAGGAGACCGGCTTCGCCAACCTGTTTACGCTGGGCTACAAGAAGCTTCACCCGCAGATCGGATCCATCGCTCCGCGATCGGGTCTGGCATTCGGCGCGCGATTCTCGGACTCGGATCTTTCTCAGGGGCGCCTCACGCTGCAATCGTCTGCGGCCGTATCCCTTCAGGGATACCAGCTATTCGATTTCCAGTTGGGAAAGATGCCCTCCGGGGGACGGCCGGCCTTTCTGTCGCCAATTGCGCCTGACAACCTTTCGGCGGATCCTTTCAATCCTGAAAGACACGAGTCGTCCCGCTCGTTTCTGTACGGAGATGTCACTTTCCGGAAGCAGACCCGAGTGGACTTTTTCGGCTTCGGAAACGAGTCGCAATTGGGCGACCGTTCCAATTTCCAGATCCGGGACGCTTCCATCGACTTCGTGGCGGCCGCTCACGTCCGAAACTTTTTCGGCCTGGCGCTGCGGGGTGGATACCTGGACGTGGCGTTGTCGGATGGGAGGAACCGCACGCTGCCATCGACTCGGGCGCTGCCGGAGGCAGCGGCGATTCCGGGGCTTTTCGAGGAGCCGGATTTTCTGCATCTGACGGGGGCGGCCTGGCTTGACTACCGGGATCACAAGACTCACCCGCATTTGGGAGGGGTCGTCTTCGCCTCTCTGACCCGGTTTTCCGATCGGGACGGAGGCCGATTCGATTTCAACCGTTTCAGCTTCGACACCCGGCAGTTCGTGCCCCTATGGTCCACGCAGCGCATCCTGGCCTTTCGCTTCCTGACCGTGCTGGACACGGCCGATTCGGGCGCCGCCGTGCCGTTTTTTCTGCAGGAAACGCTTGGCGGCAGCCAGACGCTTCGAGGATTTCGCAACTTCCGCTTCCGCGACCAGAACC
>CAZAEY010000254.1:0-2961 GCA_964484155.1 uncultured Acidobacteriota bacterium | reverse complement strand
GTAAAACATTTTTTTTATTCATTGCTATCCTCCTTTAGGGGACAGTGTTTAATTGAAGGTTCCTTATCGGGCATCGTCTGGCGACGGGACGCCGCGCTTCCAGGCTGCTGCGCCCGCAAGGCGGCCCGCGCCGATATTTGCCGCCCGGCCTAGACTGCGCGCCGGCCTTGAAGAATTCGGAACAGAACCACGGCGACGGCCAAAACCAACAAGAGGTGGATAAGCCCGCCCGCTGTGTAGGAACTGGCCAGGCCCAGAAACCATAACACCACCAGAATCGCGAAAATTGTCCAAATCATTTCATTTCTCCTTTGAATCGAAACCGTTGTTTCCGAATCTTCCCTTACGAACCAGAGTCTTGATCCGGGCACACCCTTCCATTTGCACGTTCCGTGCCTAATTGCATTGATGGGACGCTGTATCCATTCCCTAACTGCCGCAAACTCAATTACTTACAAACACCGTCGAACACGCCGCCGCCACTTTCGACCGCTCGAAAGCGGGAAAAATTTCCCCGGCATCAATGAGGGCCCATGATGTTTGATTCGGCAAAGGCATTGAGCCTTGAGTGAGGCGGTAGTGGACCGAACGGGTGGCTTTACAATGGCTGCAAGAAAGAGCTCAAGGCCGCCAAGATCAAGAAAAAACAAACTGGACTTCGTGAAGGATCTCCTGCAGCTTGTGCAGGCCCGCGCAGAGGGCAAAAAGGGGACGGTGAAATTTTCTGGGCCCTTTTTTCGGCTGAGCAGCAGGCGCCGGTCGAGCCGCCGGATTTCAAATCCGATCCAGATGCCCGGCTGCCGAATCTCCCATTTCCATGCCGTCCGGAAAATACTCTTTCCAGCGCCGGGTGACGGTCCTGGCCACCTCTTCGTCGCAGAAAAGCTCCTCCGGGAAATCGGGCGCCGTCCGGGCGTCGATCAGGATGGGAAACCGATAGGAATGGTGATGGCGGACCGATTCGACTGCTGCGGCGTGAATGTCGGCGGCCGGCTCGAATCGGGTGAAGGTGGTCCACAAAAAGTTCATCTCCGAGACGGCGGCGCGCTTCGGCTCGTCTGTCAGCACGATCAGCGGCCATTCTCGAAAGGCCGGACTGGAGACCAGCCTTGCGGCCGCGTCCGGCTCCTCGCGGCAGGAAGGCCCTCCTACCACCAGGCAGCCTGGACAAAAAACGTGGACTTCATCGACTCCGCTGGGCAGCTCAGACGATTGAAACTCCGCCGGCAGCCTGCGCACCGGGTCGCCCAGCCCCAGCCAGACCCCCTTGGAGCCCTCGTTGACCCTGGGGCCCGTATAGTCCAGCGTATCCATCGAGAGATTGGAAAAAACGTAGAGATCCGTTTCGGGCCGGGTACGCTCCAACACGTGCGGCAACACCTTTCTGAATTTTCGCAGGTCAACCGAACGGTCTGTGACAAACAAAAACTTGGTCAATGAAAGCTGCCCTTCCCCCAGGATGCGAAATGCCGAGGTCATTGCCTCCCGCCGATATCGCTCCTTGACCACCGCGGCCGCCAGGGAGTGATATCCCGTCTCTCCATAGGACCAGAGATCGACCACCGAGGGCATGACCAGCGGAAACAGCGGAGACAAGAGTTCCTGAAGGAGATCGCCGATGAAGAAATCTTCCTGCCTGGGCTTTCCCACCACGGTTGCGGGATAGATGGCGTCCTTGCGGTGCGCCATCGATCGCACGCGAAAAACGGGATAGTCGTGGCGGAGGGAGTAATAGCCGTAGTGGTCTCCGAAAGGGCCTTCCGGCATCCGTTCGCCGGGCGCAACCTCTCCGACCAGGGCGAATTCGCATTCAGCGACCAAAGGCCGCCCATTCGGGCCGGGGCACATCCGCAGCCGCCGACCGGCCAGAAGCGAAGCCAGAACCAGCTCCGGAACGTTTTCGGGAAGCGGCGCCACCGCCGCCAGAATTAAAGCTGGAGGCCCTCCCAGCAGCACCGTCGCGGGAAGAGACTCGCCTCTGGCTTCGGCCGCAGCGTAGTGAAACCCTCCGCCCTTTCCGATCTGCCAGTGCATTCCCGTGGCGTCCGGCGCGTGCACCTGCAGACGGTAAATCGCCAGGTTGTGGCCCCGGCCCTCCGGATGCTCGGTGTAGACCAGGGGAAGCGTGATAAATGGCCCGCCGTCCTGCGGCCAGGAGGTCAGAACCGGCAGCCGACTCAGATCGACCCGATCGGTCACCCGGTCCATCACGGCGCCCCGGCGAACCTTCCGGGTTCCCAGCTTCAGCGAAGCGGACAAGAGATCCCGCGCCCCCCAGATCTTGGCCGGCGAAGGCGGGAAAATCGTCTGAGCTGTCTCGACCAGGCGCCGGACCAGGCGCATCGGCTCCTTCCCGAACGCCAACTCGGCCCGGGCAGCGGTTCCAAACAGGTTCGTGGCCAGGGGAAAATCGGCTCCGCGAACGCGCGTAAACAACAGCGCCGGCCCGCCGGCCGCGATCACGCGACGGTGGATCTCCGCCGCCTCCTGATCGGGGTCGACCTCCGCCTCCACCACCGCCAGGTCGTTCGCCTTCTTCAAATGGTCGAGAAAACTCCGCAGGTCGCTGAAAGCCATCGCCTCCATTGTAGCCGGTCGGGAGAGTGCTGCGTTCCGAGTTCCGCGTTTCGAGGTTCCGAGGTTTCGGGTTCCGGGTTCGGAGTGTTCTGAAATCGACCATTGGCTTCTGTAACGGAGATGCCGTCGTGCGAAGGGTCGGGGAAAGCGATTCATTCCAACGAAACCGACGGAGCGCCGGATGTCAGAGCGACGGGCCCGCAGGGGCCGTTGATTCCGTCTGAACGGGTTCAGCAAACTCGCCGCTTTCGAAGAATCGGACGATCAACGCGTCCGAAGCGGCCGCGTCGCTCTGCCATCCGGCGCTCCGCGTGCTTCGTGCTGCGTGCCGCGTGCTTTGGGCTGCGTTTGGAGGGCGCTTCGTCGGTTTCGTGACGCTGCGCC
>CAZAEY010000253.1:0-2977 GCA_964484155.1 uncultured Acidobacteriota bacterium | reverse complement strand
TTGACTCTTCGCTCCTGCCGAGCGCGGCAGCGTCCCCATTTCGCCAGCGTCACCCATGCCCCCCGCTGAACTGTGCAGCGCAATTGGCAGAGCGACGCGCCCGCCCCGGGCGCGTTGATCTGGGGCAAACCTCTCCCTGAACCCACGAAGCTCACCGCAAAGCGGCCCATCGCATCAACGGGCGCCAAGGCGCCCGTCGCTCCGCCATCCGGCGCTCCGAATTCTTCGTTCCGCGTGCTGCGTGCTCCGAAATTGATCTGTTTTAGCCAATATCGATCAGGCTGCCTGGTGCGAATGTAGAATTTCACAGATTTTGAGCGAGAACGTCCCGCCGGCACTCGACAATTCGATAAATTGCGGAAAATTGATTTAGCACGAAGCACGAAGCGCCTACGAAGCCGAGCCTCGGCTCTTGAAACGCACCACGTCGGATCCGGATTTCGGATCGGCTTCCACGAAATCAAACGGAGAGCGTCCATGACGAACCTGTTTGTCGAGCAACGATCCGGCGACTTCGGCCGTCACGGGACGGGAGAAGAGAAAGCCCTGCCCGAACCTGCATCCGAGCTTTTTCAAGTAATCGTACTGCTGCGGCGTCTCGATTCCCTCCGCCACCAATTCAGCCTGCATGGTATTGGCGATGTTGAAAATCAACTCCACGAGCTGACCGTTTTCTCCGTTGGGACCGAGCGCCCGCAGGAAGGACCGATCGATTTTCAGAATGTCGGTCGGAAACTTGTGCAAATGGCTCAGCAGCGTGTAACCGGTCCCGAAATCATCGATGATCAAACGAGCTCCCTGGGCCTTCAACAACAGGAGCTTGACCGCCGTCGACTCCTCCGACGCCATCAGGATGTTTTCAGTGAACTCCAGATGGACGTGTTCGGCCGGAAGGTTTGCGTCGCGAAGGATTTCGTCAAAGATGTCGACCATATCCGGCTGCAGGAACTGACGCTGGGAGACGTTGATGTTGATGAACAGATCATTCTGCTGAGGATACAGGTCCAGCCATTGTGCGGCTTGTCTGCAGGCCTCCCGCGCCACCCACCACCCGATCGGAATGATCAGGCCGGTCTCTTCTGCCAGGGGGATGAAATCGGCCGGAGGAATCATCCCTTTTTCCGGATGCTGCCAGCGCACAAGGGCTTCAAAGCCTTTGATCTGGCCGCCGGCAAGCTCCACCACTGGCTGGTAGTGGACTACGAACTCCTTCCTCTCGACGGCTTTGCGAAGATCCGTCTCAATACGGATGGACCGAATTGCACTGGAATGTGTGGCGGTGTGGTAGGCGCTGTGGGGTTTCTGATGCGAATCGGCCTTGGCGCGATACATGGCGGAATCCGCGTTCCGAATCAGCTCCTCCGGATCGGAATTGGCTTGGTCGCTCAATGCAATCCCGATGCTGGCGCTCGTAAAGACTTCATGCCCCCCCACCTGAAACGGCGCCATCATCTGCTGGTGGATTCTCTCGGCAACTCTCATGGCCGCGTCGATCGCATGGACTTTTCTGAGGATGATCAGGAACTCGTCGCCTCCGATGCGCGTCGCAGCGTCCGTAGGGCGAATGCAATTGCGAATCCGCCCAGCAACGGCCTTCAACAGTCGATCTCCGACGTCATGTCCGAGCGTGTCGTTGACCAGCTTGAATCGATCCAGATCCACAAAGAGCACCGCAAACAGTTCTTCTTTGCCCTGCTGGATTTCGGCAATCATCTTCTTCAGCGAATCCAGCGCGAAATTGCGATTTGGCAGACCGGTGAGGGAGTCGTGCGTTGCGGAATGAGCCAGCTTGCTTTCCATCTGTTTCCGCTGGGTGATGTCGGTGACCGCCCCGATTCTGGCCATTTCCCCATCAAACTCGATGGCTCCGAAGCTGACGTCCAGCCATTTTTCGACCCGGTCTCGGGTCACGATTTTCACTTCGTACCGCTCTCCGTCACCTGACGGCGAGGGCGCCTTCCGGTCAAATCCCTGCTTTTTTAGAACTTCCTGAAACTCAGGGTCAACGAAATCCAGAAAGCTCTGCGACATCAGCTCCTCCCGGCTGAAACCGGTAATCGACTCGGCGGCGGGGTTGGCATACAGAATCCGCCAGTCGCGGATGATGAAAATCCCGTTGGCAAGGGTTTCGGCTAGTCCTCGAAACTTGCCCTCGCTCTCCCGCAGTCGAATCTGCGTCCGCTCCAACTCCTGCTTGTCGCGAAGCAGTTCCTGAAGAGCACCCGGATCGATCATATCCTTTTCATTAAGCCTTCCCAGAAAAACCGCTACGGCCATCAGGAAAGGAATCTGCACGACTGGCACCTCCAGCCCCGCCATTCCGGCACCGTACATGTAGACCATGAGGACGGCCAGGGCGCCGAGCAGCGAATAAGAAAGCTTACGACCCAGACTTGCAATCAGAACCACCAGACAGAACGTCAAATAGAAGAAAGTTGTGGCCGCTCCGCCCAGATAGATCCCGGCCGCCACAAACAGAGTGTCCGCCGGCACGATAATGTAGTAAAAGATCGGGTCTATGAAGACCCGGTGCGGAAGCAGTGTCACCACCACGTTTGAGAGCACAAATCCCGCAATCATGTAGCGATTCATTCCAAATGGATCTTCGCCGGTCGTGTGAATGAGAAAAGCGGTGGCGACGACCAGTAACCATCGGATCCAGATCACGCTTCGCCGTTTTAGCTGCAATTCGTCGTTCGGCGTTTCTTCCTGCGCGCCCGAAAGCTTCAAGTAATGGAAATCTTTTACTTTCATGCCTTTTAAGCATGCTATCCCGATTCAATTCTTGAATCGGTGAGCCCGCTCACGTGGCAGTCAATTTTCGAATAGGACAGCTAGGGAAGAAACCGGCAGAAATTGAGTTTTCACGCGTAGCTCGGCCATCCGGCGGTCGAATCGTCCCGCATGCGGAGAGCGTCCAGTTGACCTGGCCAGCACAATTGGCAGAGCGACGCGCCCGCTTCGGGCGCGTTGATTT
>CAZAEY010000252.1:0-2989 GCA_964484155.1 uncultured Acidobacteriota bacterium | reverse complement strand
TCAGAGCCACGGAATTGATGCAGTATCGCTGGCTCGTCGGCGGAGGGCCGTCACTGAATATATGGCCCAGGTGGCTGCCGCAACGTTTGCAGTGAACTTCCGTTCGCACCATGAAAAAGCTCCGGTCGACATCGGTTTCCACGTGGGATTCGTCCGCAGGCGCCCAGAAACTGGGCCAACCCGTGCCGGAGTCGAACTTGGTCGAGGAGTCAAACAGCGGCAAACCGCAGCAAACGCACAAATACCGGCCGGCAGCCTTGTGATTCCAGAATTCTCCTGAAAACGCCCGCTCCGTGCCTCTTTTTCTACAGACACGATACTGCTCGGGCGTCAGTTCCTTGCGCCATTCCATATCAGACTTGGTCATCTTTTCCGTCATCTTCGACTCCTTTTTTCGATCCGCTTCGACTGCAGTGCGGGCAGGGACAGATCGCCCGCAAGAGCCGAAACGAATATATTCCCGTCGCGTGGCCGTCGTTCCAGCGAAAGGAAACGGCGTAGTTGCCCACCAGTGACACGTCTTCCAGTTCGATAGGCTTGTCGCCCAGCATTTTGAGAGGGTCGTCAGCCTCCACCACTTTGGGTTCGGCTTCTCTGCATCCGGCGCAAGGACAGGAGCGACGCAGAAAGCCGTTCCGAAAGCGGCTCACGTGGCCGTCGCGCCACTCGAATTCGAGGCCGCCGGATATTCGCCGAATCAGTGCCGGATAAACCTCTTCGTCACTCATCTTCCCATGTTCATCATATCAGCCGGCATTCCGCTCTGCGGGCGAATGCGAAGTCCGGAATCGATCCAACGACTCCCGTGCGAATCAATCGCAAGGCGAAGGGAGGATGGTTTTCAATCGAGCGCAGTGTACCTTTAAAATGTGCCTAAACGTACATAATGATTTATCATCATATATCTTTTGAAGCTGTTATGAATGAAACGTCATGCGAAAACTATACAATCGTTCACAGTTTTTGTTACGATGAGCGCCACATACGAATTGAGGGCGAGGCTGTCAATGGAGATTGCGGAGAGAATTTCGAGTTCCGAGGAACGCTGGGAAGACGCCGAAGCGCGGCGATTGGCCGCCATGGTCGAGATCAGCCAGGCTTTGGCGGACGCTCTGCATCTGAACGCTTCGATGCCGAAAGTGCTGCAGATTTTGGAAAGGCATCCCAGCATCGCGTGCGCCGGCTTTCTTCTGATTTCCGAAGAGGGTTCGAGCAGCCGAATTCGGGCCCAAAGCGGCTCTGAGAATGGAGGGATTTTCGACCGTTCTAGTCGACTTCTTTCGCAGGCGGCGGAAAGCGGAAGGCCGATCGTGGTGCCGAAGATGAGCCTGGAGCCAAGCGTGCGGAAGCGGCGGGGTCGAGGCGAGCTTTCTTTGTTGTGCGTTCCCTGCGCCATCGGCAGGCGTACGGTCGGCGTTCTGCTTGCCGAACTTCATTTCGATCCCGCGCGGAACTATGAGCGGGCGCTCAAATTCTTTCGGCTGGTCGGCACGATGATCAGCCAGTCCTTAAAGATCAGCCTTCTGGTCGAGGAAGAGAAGCGCAACCTCCTGGAAGAGAATACGCACCTGCGCGAAGAGCTCAGGGAGCGCTACGGCTTTTCCAACATCATTGGGAACAGCCGCGCCATGCAGGAGGTCTACAAGAAGGTGTCGCAGGTGGCCCCCGCGCCGACGACCGTCCTCTTGAGAGGGGAGTCGGGTACCGGCAAGGAGCTGATCGCTCACGCCATTCACTACAATTCGCTGCGCGCTCGACAGCCACTGGTTCGCATCAATTGCGCCGCTCTGCCTGAAACCTTGATCGAATCGGAATTGTTCGGACACGAAAGGGGCGCCTTTACGGGAGCGGAAGCCCAAAGGAAGGGAAGGTTCGAGCTGGCTCAGGGAGGCACGCTGTTCCTGGATGAGATCGGAGATCTTCAGCCCTCGCTGCAGGTCAAGCTGCTGCGGGTGCTGCAGGAGAAGGAATTCGAACGGGTTGGAGGAACGCGGACGCTGGGGGTCGACGTTCGTCTCATCGCAGCCACGAACAAGGATCTGGAGAAGGGAATTCAAGAAGGCAGCTTCCGGGAGGATCTGTACTACCGCCTCAACGTATTCAGCATTTACGTTCCTCCATTGCGCGAACGCAAATCGGACGTCCTGCTGCTGGCAGACCATTTTCTGGAAAAGTACTCCCAGACTCATGGCAAAATCATTCGGAGGCTTTCCACTCCCGCTATCGATATGCTGACCAGCTATCACTGGCCCGGAAACGTCCGGGAGCTGGAAAATGCGATGGAAAGAGCCGTCCTCGTGTGCGAGGGGCCGGTCATCTACGGCCATCATCTGCCGCCTTCTCTGCAAACTGCGGAGGCGTCCGGAACCCAGGTTCGAGCGTCTCTGGAAGAAGCCGTCACCGCATTCGAAAAGGACCTGATCGTGGACGCTCTGAAGAGCGCCAGAGGAAACCGCGCCAAAGCCGCCCGGCTTCTGCACACTACGGAGCGCATCATCGGCTACAAGACCAAGAAATTCAGAATCGATGTCGATCGATTTCGAAAATAGCGTTCCGAGTACTGGGTTCTGCGTGCTTCGTGCTGGGTACTGCGTGCTTCGTTCTGCGTTCTGCGTTCCGAGAGCGCCTCGTCGCTCCGACATTCGACGCTTCGGCTACGGGACATTTCCGCCAGCACAGAAAATTACCGCCGAGAAGACTTGCTATTTACAAAAGCCCTCAAAATTGAAAATGGAACGCGGAACGAAGCACGCAGCACGCAGAACCCAGCACGCAGAACGAAGAACTCGGAGCGCCAGATGTCAGAGCGACGGGCCCGCAGGGCCCGTTGATTCCGTCAGAACGGACCTGACGGGTTCGGCGCGCTCGAATTTTCGGACGATCAACACGTCCGAAGCGGCCGCGTCGCTCCGCCATCCGGCGCTCCGTCGGCACCGCTTCCATCGAAACCGCGCAACCTCAAAACCTGAATTAAAAATTCCCGTCCGGG
>CAZAEY010000251.1:0-3155 GCA_964484155.1 uncultured Acidobacteriota bacterium | reverse complement strand
AGCACGCAGCACGAAGAAGCCCCTTGACATCCTCCGCCCGATTAGACTAATGTCCTCGGTTGAGTTAACGTTCAAACTTCAATCCGGTTTTGTCCGGGTGTACGGGAAGTTCGGTGAGAATCCGACGCTGCCCTCGCAACTGTAATCAGGAGCGAAATTCACCGGGCGTCAAGGCCTTTTGTATTTGAGGCCGACTGACAGCCTGACCACCGCCGCAAGCGGGAAGGCGTGAAGAGTAGGGAGCCTGAGAGCCAGGAGACCGGTCCGGCCAAGCCTCAACTGCTTCCGAAGGGGAAGTAAGGGGGTGCCCACGTGTTCCGCAAGCTTTTTTTTCTTTCCTTGTTACTTCTGGTTCCCAGCGATTTTCTTTTTCCGGCCGAATTGACGGGTCGCGTCGTCGATCCCCTGCAGGAGGGGATTGAAGGAGTCCGGGTGACGCTGACCTCGCGCGACGGTCAACGGGCCGCTGTCGCGTCGACCGATCGCGACGGCCGATTCATCCTGGATCGACTGCCCGGAGGCGATTTCCTGCTGGAGCTGCACCGCGATGGGTTCGCTCCGGAAATCGTGCCGCTGTCGCTGGCAGCCGTTGAAACGCGCGATTTGCAGCTCCAGCTCAGCCTGGCACGGGTTTCCAACCAAATTGTCGTGACGGCGACAGGAACGGCGCAGTCGATCGAAGAAACCTCCAAGTCTTTGTCGGTCGTGGATTCCAATCTGCTGGAGAAGCGAAACGCTTACGAACTGGGCGAGGCGCTTCGCACAGTCCCCGGCGTGCGAGTCCAGCAATTGGGCGGGCCGTTGTCCTTTTCGGCGATTCGGATGAGAGGGCTTCGGAATCAGGACACCGCGCTCCTTGTGGACGGGGTGCGATTTCGAGATCCCAGTTCGCTGGACGGAGACGTTACGTCTTTCTGGCAGGATTTCGTCCTTCTCAACACTGAGCGCATCGAAGTCCTGCGCGGTTCCGGTTCATCGAACCACGGCTCCCACGCCATCGGCGGCGCCATCAACCTGATCAGTCGATCGGGGGGCGGTCCCCTCGGCGGCCGCCTGCAACTGGAGGGAGGCGGTCTCGGACTATTTCGAGGCATCGGGAGCTTCGAGGGCGGAACCGAGGACGGACGCCTCTTGTACAGCGGAGGCCTGACCCATCTCAATGTGAGCGGGGGATTGAACGATCACGATCACAAGCGCAACTCCAGCGGAGTGGTTCGTCTCCAGTGGAACCTGTCGCCCGGGCTGAACCTGACCGGGCGTTTCTACGGAGGGGAAACCTTCTCCCAGGAGAGCTCCAGCCCTTCCGCGATCCCTGAGAATTCCGGCGACGGAGACTTCGTGCGCGCCCGACCGCTGTCTGAGTCGGCTCGTCGCGCGCTGGAAAGAGGGGAATCTCCGGATTTTGGAGACGCCACATTCATTCCGGACCTGGATGATCCCGACAACCGGCGCACGGGACGGTTCGCTTCCTCCCTGCTGCGCCTGAATCATCAGTTGACGCCGAGTCTGGGCTACGCGGCTTATTACCATCACGCCGGCACGTCCAGGCGGTTCGAGAACGGACCGCTGGGCCTGGGATTCCAACCCGCTGGTCCAGCCGTCTCCGATTTTGACGGCGGACTGCACACGCTCGGCGTGCGATTGGACGCTCTGGCCGGGCCGCAACATCTGCTGTCCGGGGGCTATGAATTCGAAAGCGAGCGAGTCCGAACTCAGGACCGGGGCCCGGGGGGAAGCTTCAGCACCCGACTGACCGAAACCAGCCACTCGCTTTTCGTTCAGGATCAACTGTACTTCCTCGGTGAGCGCCTGCAACTTTCCCTTTCCGGCCGGGCTCAGTGGTTTTCCCTGTCGGTGCCCGACTTTGCCGGCGACCCGGGTCCTTTCGGAAACATCGATGCGTTCGTGTCGCCTCCCACCGCCCTGACGGCCGACGGAGCGATCTCCTACCGGATTCCGGCTACCCGGACCAAACTCCGATCGCATGTGGGCAACGGCTATCGGGCGCCATCCCTGTTCAACCGCTTCGGCTCCAGCTTTTTTCTCGGATTCGTCAGCTTCTTCGGCGACCCCCGATTGAGGCCCGAGCGAAGCATCAGCGTCGATGCCGGGATCGACCAGTGGCTGTTCGAAGACCGCCTGTTCCTGTCGGCGACCTACTACTACACGCGGCTCCAGGAAGTGATCGGCTTTGAGTTCGGGGGCGCCATCGATCCTGCCACCGATCCTTTCGGCCGATTCGGAGGATATCTGAACGCCAGGGGCGGACTGGCTCGGGGCGTCGAGACTACGGTTCAGTTTCACCCCCATCAACGATTTCACCTCCAGGGCTCATACACCTATACGGATTCCAGAAGCGCGCCCGGGGCCCCCTCCGCTTTCGGCAGATCGCTGGGGGTGTCCCGGCATCACTTCGGGATGGGCGGGATCTTTCAGCCCGTTCCCCGCCTCGACCTTTCTTTCGACCTGGACCGGGCCAGTCACTACTTCATCCAGTTCTTCGAAGTAAGCCGTCCTTATCGCTTTCAGGGTCCTTTTCGAACGGATCTGAGCCTTCGCTACCTACTCCCGACCATCGGAGACGCGGCGGTGCGATTGACCGGAAAGGTCTCCAACCTGGCGGACCGCCAGTTTTTCGAAAATGGATTCAGAACGCCCGGTATCTATGCGACGGCGGGGCTGCAGTTCGAGTTCTAAAAAAATGGATCATTCCGGGAAGGCCGCAGACTCAATCGGGAAAGCGGCCGAATCCCTGGACTGCCAGACCTGCTCGACTTGCCGCACGAGTACGACTACGGCGGCCTGCGCAATGCCTATCGGCAGGCATGGCGCCCGCATTGCATCCACGCCCCTCGCCTCGGAAGAGTTTGAGAAATTCGGGCCGGGCCTTGATTTTCTCTGCGACCTGAAGCATGATTCAGAAATCGGCCCGTTTCGGGGGAGTGGAATTCGGGCTGCCGGGGGGACGTCATGCGAAACCTTCATCTGTATCTGGGAATTTTCGGCGGGCTTCTGATATTTGGCGCGATCGTTTCGGGATTCTACGCGGCGCGCCACCTGGGCCGGGCCCAAGCCGGCGAGTGTCCGGATCCCCAGATGGAGAGCGCCCGCGGGAATCGCTTTATGAAGTTCGGCGCATTGCTCCTCTTCACAGG
>CAZAEY010000250.1:0-3218 GCA_964484155.1 uncultured Acidobacteriota bacterium | reverse complement strand
GTCGATCAGGGCGAACTTTGTCCTTGACACCGAACAGTTTCTTAAAGACGGATTTTTCCCGCTGGCGCGCTTACGGCTGCAGGCGCGCGCGCAACTGGGATTCGAAGCCCGAAATGCCCTGGTCTTCAGACTCGCCTTCAATCAGGTCAGCGGGCACGAAGAGCGTTCGATCGGGGGGCAGGAGAAGCGGGAGCGGAGTATGGGGATCCTGAGCGGGGGAAATGACCGCTTCGGCGATGGAGAACAGGCGCCGGCACAGGCCGTCGTCCGGCTTCAAGTCCGTGAAACAGCGCAGGCACTGGCGCCCCCGTTCGCGGGCTACAGTCGCCAGGCGCCGGCCGGCGGAGCTTTCTTGAAAGTTTGCGCCCCCCACGATGGCGACCGAACGGGCGCTCAGGCCTTTTACAGCTTTCCAGACCTCGTCTTGGTAAAGGTACTTCGAGAGAAACTGGGCGAAGAAAAGTCCGTCTACAGAGACCCGCGCTGCTCCTGCGGGACTGATCGTCAGATCGAGCTGGCTCAAGCCCTCGACGGAAGTCGGCTGAATAGCGGCGCCGAAAATGACGCTGCCGGTGATGGTCGCCCCGGAAAGGTTGACACCCCGCATCGATGAAGCGGTCAGGTCTGCCCCCTGCAGGTCGGCCTGAGCCATATTCGCTCCGTCCAGAATGCACTCGGCTAGCTCCGCGCCTTCGAGCCGCGCTTCCTTCAGGTCGCAATCCTGCAGCCGGGCGCCCCTGAGCCTCGCCTGGTTCAATTCGGCCCGAAACAAAAACGCCCCGGCAAGATTGGCGTATCGGAGGTCGGACCGATGCATCCGGGCGCCGATCAGACGGGCTCCGCTCAGATCCGCCTCGCACAGATCCGCGCCATTCAGGTTGGCTCGACTCAAGTTGGAGCCGTATAGGTCGCATGCGTACAGGTTCTCGCCTTCCAGGTGGGCGTCGTACAGGTCCGGCAGCACGTCCGGAGCGCTGCGGCGCCATTCGTTCCACGCTTCCGCACCAGAGCGCAGCAGCCGCAAATGGTTTTCCTCGGCCATGCGTCTATCTTACAGACCTGAAAATCGCCTGACCTGAAACCTAGCCCGCGGGCGGACAAACTATTTCGATCAGCGCTGCCGGCAGTTTCCAAGCGCGACTCCGCTCACAGGCGTCTGGGAGTCGACCCCGTCAGATGTCGCTCGAGCCTTTGCATCTGTTGCCCAAGCACCCGGTCGACGGGAGAGGCCAGCGCTGCCAACCCGTTCTCCAGATACCCGGAAACCCGATAGGACAGGGTCAGGCGGCTGCCGTCCTCTATTTCCTCGATGCGGAAGGTCATCGTTCCCGAAATGCCCAGCTCCTGAAGCGGTCCCAGCCCTCCGGAGAGCCGCAGTTCCCTGGCCGGCCGCGTGAAGACCACTTCCATGTGCCTCACGAATCCTCCGTTCTCGAGATTTTCGCAAAAGCATCCACCGGGAACGGCTTTGATGTAGAGATTCCCCGCATCTCCGGAGTAAGTGTGACTGGGATCCCACCAACTTTGAATTTCCGTCACCAGCGCTTCATACAGCCTGGCTGGCGCCACTTCCGCCTCCAGCGTGTGCTCGATGACGAATCCCTGTTCCGATGCATTGCGCACCTCCGCCAGCGAGAGCGACGCGCACATCGTCCAGAACGCCGCAAACAAGAGACCTGCTTTCATTCGATTCACCTTCTCGCCTTTCGGTCTTAACCCGTCCCGCGCGGCTTTCTCTCGGCCGCCTGAAAAGCCTCGTCCTCGTTTGACGCGTCAGAAACCGATGGCGAAGGCCCCAGCAACACGGCCGCCCAGTGAAACTCCGTGCTGTTGTTCAGGAGTATCTTGATGATCATAGTCAACGGCACCGAAAGGATCATTCCGAGGGGACCCCACATCCAGCCCCAAAATACGAGCGATAGGAAGACGACCAGCGTAGACAGTCCGAGCTGGCGGCCCAACAGGCGGGGTTCTAAGAGACTGCCAAGCATTACATTGATCCCGATGAAGCCGAGCACCACCCCGAGGGCGAGCAGAGGCCCTCCATCGGGCTGCGTCAACGCCAGGAGGGAGGGGGGGATGGCTGCGATGATGGACCCGAGGTTGGGGATGTAATTCAGCAGAAAGGCTACGAGTCCCCACAGAAACGGGAATTCCACGCCCAGCGCCCAGACCAGCAGCCCTGCTGAGATTCCAGTCGCAATGCCGACTAGCGTCTTGAGTACCAAGTAGTTCTGCACTTGCTGTGTGACCCCAACAAAGCCCGACAGATCGGCTTGGGGATCCCCCATTGCGAGCCGGACTTTGGCGGGAATTCCGGTGGCTTCAGAGAGGATAAAAGTGGTTGTTAAAATCACCAGAAAGAAATTGGACAGGATTGCCGCGACTCGGCCCAGAGTTCCTCCCACGAGCTGGAGAATCGCCGCTGGATTCGCCAGGTCCTTCATCATAGTCGCCGAAACTTCGAATCCGTAGGCCTCCAATCCTGCGAGCGAGGAATTGTACAAGGCCGACAATCGAGCCTGATAGCGAGGAAGAGCATTGGTGAAGTCGTTCAGAGAAGTGCCGATCAGAGTGCCGACGAATGCCAGCACTAGCAGCATGGCCAGAATGACGATCAGGATCGCCAGCACGGATGGAACCCCCTTCTTCTGAAGCCACAACATGGGCGAGATTCCGAGAATGGCTATAAATACTGAGAAGAGAAACGGGACGATGATTGTTTCGGCTTCCCTCAGTCCAGCGAGAATGACCACAAGGGCTGCAGCCATCAACAGGTACCGGAGGGCGAGACTGTTCTCCGTCGTGATGCTCACGATTTGATTCTAGCGAAAGGCGGAGCGCTCTGCGTTCAAAATTCAGAGTTCGCGGCTCCGAGTTCTCGGAAGCGGACCCATTGGCGATTTGTCTTGCAACGGCGATTGCGAATAATTTCGCATCGGATGGCTTCTTGCCTCGAAACGATTCGTGATCGACCCCACGGTCCTGCGGAAACTTCCGCTCAGGGCTTGACAGTCGATTCTGCGGAAGGCTTTCTGCTCGAATAGCAGGGGATTGGAGCGGTCCGTTTGGTCGGACTGTCGGCTTCCGCCAAAGGTCCGATGGCGGTCTGCGGAACATGGTACAGATTGCGGCTTCCCGGCTGCGAAACGCTGCTGGAATTGTTCCACCCAGCCGCTCATTTCGACGCTTTACTCACCATTTCCGCTCAGATATAC
>CAZAEY010000249.1:0-3310 GCA_964484155.1 uncultured Acidobacteriota bacterium | reverse complement strand
TCGAATCCCGGAACTCGGAACGAAGATCGCTGTCAGATCGGCTTCGTAGCATAAAGTAGCGACTGGGGCAGATTAATTCCGTGTCGGCAACTCTGAGGATCGCGAATTGAATCGGGAGATGTTTCAGCTTCAGAGCGGGCGCGCCCGCAGAGTCCAGAGAGTTGTCGGAGAGTTCGTACAGGAACCCAGGCTGTCGGTCCATATTTTGCGCTTGCTGTACGATTGGAGAAATGCGACTGAGCGCGATCCGGCATATTGGGTCGAGCAATTGGAAGAGGACCGCTGGCTGTCGGCCGAAACGCTCCGCCTTCTGAATCGCGGATTTTTGGGGGAGGGTCGATATGAAAGCCTCCGAAACGCCGTCGCGGCGCTGTCGCCGGCTCCCGTGTTTTCAGCAGCGGTACTATTGGACCTGTCTCGCGACAGTCGGAAGTGGTCTCCTTCAATCTTGCCGCTGCTTCTCCATTCGGCTGCCGTTGGATTGACGACGGCGCTGCTGTTTCCGCGCGAGAGCCTGGCGCTGCCAGCCGGTCTCCTGCACGATTTGGGAAAGCTGGTCTTTTGGAAGGCCTCTGAATCTTCGTATCGAAATGTTTGGATCAAGGCGGAGGAGACTGGCCAGCGGCTCGACCGGCTGGAAGAGGTGGCTTTCGGAGTCACGCACATGCAGGTGGGCAGGACGATCCTGATGCTTTGGAACGTTCCGCGACCTGTAGCGCTGGCAGCCTGGCTGCACCATCAGGAAGCACTGGATCTCAGGGAAGATCCCGCTTCGAGACTGGCCCTGAAAGTCAAAATCGCCGACAACCTGGTCCTGCACTGGCGCCTGGGAGACAGCGGGAGGTCGGTTCCGGAGTTGTCCAGAGAAGAGATCCTGCGCCATTCCAACAGGAGTGCGGCCCAGGTCGAAGACATCCTCTCGAATCTTCGGAAGAAATTGAAGCTGCTGAAGGACTACTTTCCGTGGGTCTTGCCCGAAACCCGCCTTGCATCCTCGGAACTCTTGAACGGGCAGGAAGAGTTGGAAGGCGGAGCCTCACAGGAACCCCTCCCCCAGCTCAGTGCGGTGCGCCGTCGACTCGACTTGCGGGACAGTTTGCTCGAAGCGCTTGACGCCTTGCTTGCCGAAACTGCGGACAGCACCCGTCCGGAGGGCGTCTTGGTTCGGGCGATCGAGCTGCTCGATCGCGTAGTTCCTGATCGTCAACTGATCGGGGCCGTCGTGCGCGAGACAGGGGGACGATTCGAAGCCTGCTGGAAGAAACCGGGTGAACGTCACCCCGAAAACATGACGCTTGATCTGGCTTCAGAAGAAATCAGCGAGATGATCGACCACGGCTTCTGTTATCCCTTTCTGAGGCTCTTGCGGGAACGCAGGCCTCCGGAGCCGCCGGTGTTTTTGGCGATTCCGTTTCAGGCCCGAGGGATACTCTTCGGCGGCGTCTGGCTGCATGGGCCGCCCGAAGATCCATTGGGACCAGATGCCGTCTTACTGCTGCAGCACTACCTTCGGACCGCTGCCGCCGCAATGGACCGCAGTTGGCTCCTATCTCGGGCGCTGGAATCTGCATGACTGCAGGAGCGGCCCCGGCTCGCGAAGCGAATCGAACGCAGAGCGCAAGTCATCGGATCCTGCATCATTCCGAGTTAGAATAGACATGGCGTGCGAGAGTGGCGGAACTGGCAGACGCGCCAGATTTAGGATCTGGTGGGGCAACCCATGGGAGTTCGAGTCTCCCCTCTCGCACCATGTACTTCGCTCGTCGGGAAAGCCTGAAGAATTCTCCAGCACCGAGTGAGAACGGCAAACTCAGGCGTCGCGATGAATCCAGGGCGCCTTCTGCTATACTGCTCCCACGACACCGTCGGGGCATGGCGCAGTCCGGTAGCGCGCCTGCTTTGGGAGCAGGATGTCGGGGGTTCAAATCCCTCTGCCCCGACCACTTTAGGTTTCAGGATTCAAGGTTGTTGCGCAGGGGCTGTCGCGCATCCCTGCAGTTGATCTGGGCAGCGCGATTGTCAGTGCGACGCGGCCGTTCCGGGCGTGTTGATTTTTGGCGAACCGCCCTGACTCCTTGGACCTTGCCCTGCCGCCCCCGCCCCTTCCTGGCGTCAGAAGCGCGCCGAGCTTTGGCTATTTTTCGGGCTGGGGACGCTGGAAATGGGTTTCCGGGATGGCAACGTTGTAGGAAATCGATTCCAGAAACCGCTGGCTGGAGATTTCGCCGTCGACGTAGAAATCGAACCGCAAGGGCGTCATTACGCCCTCAATGCGATGCCAATTGGAGAACTCGATTTCCTGTTTGCGCCTGATTCCCATCGCGTCTGTCGAATGTGTCTCCACCTTCGCAGGAAGCCGGGTCTTTCGATCGAAAAACACGACGACCGAAAGGTTTGTTGGGTCAAGGAACTCCACTGCCTCCCAATTTCCAGAACCGGCGATATCGTCGGGCCCGTAATAGAAGAGCATCATTCCTTCCTCGTGGATTCGGCTGCGCAGAAGGATATTGACATCTTCATTGACGATCTTGCGAAAGCGCCGAACATCCTCTTCCGGCAGATCCTTGATCGTCGAGCGTCCTTCTAGCGCCCACCCAACTCCCTGCTCCAGGTTGTAGATCTGGACCAGTTGCCGCCTGCCCTCTCCTTGCTGGAATCGCCATTTGATGGGATCGAACTGCGTCCAATCCCAGTAGCGCACCCAGGCTTTTCGGCCCTGCCGGAAGACGAAATGGCGGCCGTTGCTGTGGGAGCTCTTCACATTCAGGTACGGTTCTCCGCCAAGAGCTTCAATTGCCGCCTCAACGACCTGCTGCGCAGCGTCCTTTTCAGTATCCTCTCCGCTCGCCCAGAGCGGAGCGGTCGAAAACCCCAGAAGGAGCAGAAAACTCAGTGCGGGTGTCAGGTGCTTATTTTCCATCATGGCGTTGCCTTCCAGTGTATCAGGCTTTTCGTTGCGATTGCGACGTGGCGCTGGCAAATCGTCCGACCTCGACGGAATGGTCCGAGAGGGCCCACGAACCTCTGAAAACAATGACGGGATTGCCAACTTTTCGGAGTTTGGCGCATCTAAACTAATGGTCGAAGGAGTTATGAAGAGATCCGCACTCGTCCTGACATCGATTCTGCTTATTTCCTTCTTTGGCGTTCTCTACAACGAGAGCGCGGAAGCGACGCTCAAGTACAAGAAGGATACGGGCAAGAAGTGCACTTTCTGCCACACCGGAATTCCTGAGCCCGGAGACGAGGATCCTCAGCTGAACGAAGACGGGAAGGCTTTTGAAAAGAACGGGTACGAACTGACCGAAGA
>CAZAEY010000248.1:1499-3443 GCA_964484155.1 uncultured Acidobacteriota bacterium | reverse complement strand
AGTCCCAAGGCAGCTACGAAGATCCCGGCAGTTTCGTCCCGAACGAACAGAACGAACCAGTGGCGATCGTAATAGGTCACGATTCCCCTGACCTGTACGGGATACCCTTTCGCCGCCTCTTCAGCCGTCAGGTTGCGCACCTGTTCGACCGTGGTTAATGTGGGTAAATAGAAAGCTGGCGCGGTGACCGTCAAACTTAAATCCGACGCTTCCTCAGTCGTCCGGATCAAAGCATGGCGCAGAATGGGAGTTCTCCCCTCGAAGGCCGGAATCCCCGCAACTTCCACCGTGGCGCCGAAGTCTGGCCGGGGGCCCGCCGCGGGAGAAACGAAAATGCCCGAGAACGCATGTTCCCGAATCATGAGAAGCTGCCCCAACTGAAAGCTGACGGTCCCCCGAATTCGCACCGCCTGCGGCGCCTCCCCGGAAAGCATCTGTTCCTGCAGCAAGTCAATGGCCTGAAGCGGAGCCGCGTCAATGTCGGCCGGAGAAATGGCGACTTCGGATCCGGAAGCGGCAGAAACGGGCTCTTGGGCGCCCGATAGAAACGCCTCTCCGCCGACAATCGCCATCCATGCCAGAAAAGCGAACAAGCGCAGGCGCCCTCTCCCTTCGAAAACACTAATTCTCGGACTCACAGTCAAATTCTTTCTCTCCAAGTTGATCCCGTCGATTGCAACTTATTCCGAATCATGCACGATCTCGGCCCGCGCCCTGTGTCATAAGAATCACAATATCGAACGTTGGCGGGGCAGTGCGGGCGACAATCCGCCGAAATCAGGGCTTCCACGCTCCATTGGCCAAGTACTGATCGCATCTGTATAGTGGTTAGTGAAAGCCAAAGACTCGGCCAGTGCCTTTAGGTGCTGCGCTTGAACCTTGGCAGCCCGTGGTGAACGTCCTGATGCGTTGTGTTGCGGGCTGCCAGCATCTTCGTCAGGGAGAACTCATGAAAGTTTCCGAAGGCAGCCAGGTAGCCATTGAATACACTTTGAAACTGGAGGACGATTCAGTGGTCGACTCCAACGTGGGCCAGGATCCGTTGATCTTCGTACCCGGAAATAATCAGGTGATTCCGGGCTTCGAACAAGAAGTCCAAGGATTGAGCGAGGGAGACACTCACGAATTCAGCCTCCCTCCCGAAGAAGCTTACGGTCCCGTCAAACCCGACGCATTCGTCGAAATTTCCAAGGAAGAGATCCCGGAAGAAGCCCGTCAGGTGGACCAGATCCTGCAAGCTCGCGATCAGAGCGGACAAAGCTTTCCCGCGCGCGTGGCCGCCGTCGAGGAGGAAAAAGTCGTACTCGACCTGAACCATCCGTTAGCCGGCAAGGTCCTCCACTTCGCCGTGCGGGTTCTGTCGGTCAAACCTGGATCGGCGTAAGAAGGCTCTCCGGTTATGGCCGTGACAGAGCCCCGTCAAGCGACACGGAGCCCGGTCAACGAACACGGAGCCCGGTCAGTGATGACCGGGGCGCTGAAACGCTAACCTCGTAAGCGTCCCAGTTTAGCTTCGATCGAAGCGCAGGCTTCTGCCGATACGCCGCCCTCGTCATTACTGACGAGGCTCTGTGGCGGCTTTACCGAATCGTTTCACTTGGAACGCCTTCCCGCCAGGACCAAAATGAACGGGAAAAGCAGAGCGAGACTGAAAATAAAGAAGAGAACGCCCCCTCGGGAGTGAAGATCCCCCGTCATAAATCCGTCGTCAACGTAGATGGCAAGCAGCGTAATGGCGACGATCCGCACGCCGTTCTTAAAAACTGCCAGCGGCAAGATCACCGCCACTACCAGAAGCCTTTTCCACCACGAAGGAATTACGAGGTAGGCGGCCAGCAAGCCGGTGATCAACAAAGCCATGCTGGAGCGAATGCCGCTGCACTCCCTTGCCACGTGAATCATCAGGCCCGGCAGTTGAAAGAAAAGCCCTTCCCGGTAGACCGG
>CAZAEY010000248.1:0-1399 GCA_964484155.1 uncultured Acidobacteriota bacterium | reverse complement strand
CATATGTACCATCTTCCACACCACTGTGAACCGCCCTTCTCATGAAATCCCATTCCGTGGGGGTTTTGGAGAGCTTCGAGCTTGGCATGCAAGTTGCATTCAATGAATTCGGCTGGTTGTGCAAACTTTATTGAAGATTGCTGACGCGTGTCACCGAAAACTCTGAGTTCAGTGACCTATGCTGATGGAAGCTTAGAAGTCCGGGGATGGGACTGAGAGGGCGAAGCTATATATGGCGGAACAGAAACCCACATTGAGTCCCGAGTTGAAGAAGCTCGCCGAGAGGTGGGCCAAGCGCTCGCGCAAAGCGGCTCCGGTGTTGGATCAGGCCCAATTTCAGGAAGTGATCCGGATCGAGCGGAAACGCTCGGATCGCTCTGGTAGGCCATTTGCGTTGGCCCTGTTTCGACCCGATATCTGGTCGGATCAGCTGCGCATCCAGCGGATTCGGCATGCCTTTCTGGAGGAGGCGCGCGAAACTGACCTGATCGGCTGGTACGAAGAGGGCCGGACGATCGGATTTCTTTTCTCCGAGCTGGGAGAATTTCCGCCCGAGACTCCAGAAACGCTTCGGAAAAAAGCGGGCCGCATTTTAGAGGCCAGCGATAGCTTTACTTTTGGGGAAAAGAAACAGCTGCGCGTGACGCTGTACTTGTACCCCCAGAATCAGAACTTCGGTGCGGCGGGCGAGGGCGTCGAGCTATTGTTGTTTCCCGATCTGACACAGGAGCAGCAGAAGAGAAAGAGCTTTCTTCGGCTGAAGCGCACGCTGGACATTCTGGGAAGCGCAGGTCTTTTGATCGTGCTTTCGCCTCTGCTGCTGCTGATCGCCCTGCTGATCAAGGCCACTTCCCCCGGGCCTGTGCTTTTCCGCCAGCAGCGAGTCGGCCAATACGGCCGTCCATTTAGTTTCCTCAAGTTTCGCTCCATGTATTCAGATGTCGATCACGGGGTCCACGAACAGTTCATCGACCAGTTCATCAACGGAACAAATGGAGACAAAACCGCAACGATCAGCCAGAGCGGACTGTATAAGCTGACCGATGACGCTCGCGTGACCCCGCTCGGGCGTCTGCTCCGAAAATCGAGCCTGGATGAGCTGCCGCAACTGTTCCACGTTCTGGCAGGCGACCTTTCTCTGGTCGGCCCGCGGCCGCCCCTGGAATACGAACTGAAGCGCTACGACGCCTGGCATCTGAGCCGCATTCTGGAGGCCAAACCGGGAGTGACCGGGCTTTGGCAAGTATGGGGCCGCAGCCGCACCAGTTTTGACGAAATGGTTCGTCTCGACCTTCACTATGCGAGAAACTGGTCCCTCCGGTTCGATCTCCTGATCCTGCTCCAAACTCCCTGGGCGGTGATCAAAGGAGACGGGGCGTGCTAGAGACGAGTGGAGTTC
>CAZAEY010000247.1:0-3464 GCA_964484155.1 uncultured Acidobacteriota bacterium | reverse complement strand
TCAAACGCCAACGACATCATTTTCATTCACGATCTGGACGGCAATTTCAAATCTTTGAACTTGGCCGCACAGCTGGCATTCGCTATGGATGAGGAGGTTGCGCTCCAGACCAACTTTTCCCAGCAGCTTCATCCTGCGGAGCTGACCAAGCATCAGCAGTTTGTCCAGAAGCTGGTGGCAGGAGAAGCCGTTTCGAGCCTGGAGCTGAAGGTTCAGCCCCTTGACGGCCCCGAGATTGTGATCGAAATCAACGCCAGCATTGTTCACGAAGGGGGGAAACCGGTGTGGGTTCAGGGGATCGCGCGAAACGTCACCGAGAGAAAATTGGCGCAGGAGGAACTGAAACGCGCCAAGGAGGAGGCAGAAGCGGCGAACCTCACCAAGAGCGAGTTTCTGGCCAACATGAGCCACGAGATCCGAACGCCGATGAATGGAATCATCGGCATGACGGAGCTGGCGCTGGAGACGTCGCTCGATCGCGAACAGCGCGACTATCTGCAATTGGTGAAGAGCTCTGCGGACTCGCTTTTGACGGTGATCAACGACATTCTGGACTTCTCGAAAATCGAAGCCGGGAAGCTGACACTGGATCCCATTGAGTTCGAGCTTCGAAGCGGGGTTGGAGAAGTGATGAAAACCCTGGCGATTCGAGCCCATCAAAAGGGACTGGAATTGGCGGTTCTAGTCAGCCCCAGCGTGCCAGACCGAGTCGTCGCCGATGTCACCCGGCTTCGACAGATCCTGGTCAATCTGGTGGGAAACGCCATTAAATTCACCGAATCGGGCGAGGTGGCCGTTCAGATCGACGTAGTGGAAGAACGCCTGACCGCGCGGGAATGCGTCCTGCAGTTTTCAGTCCGCGATACCGGGATCGGAATTCCACCGGCCAAGCAGAAAGTTATATTCGAAGCCTTCGCCCAGGCTGACGGCTCGATGACCCGCAATTTCGGAGGGACCGGGCTGGGTCTGGCCATTACTTCGCAGCTGGTCGACATGATGGGGGGCCGGATCTGGGTCGAAAGCGAGCCGGGTAAGGGGAGCTGCTTTAACTTTACCGTTCGAATGGGCGTCGCTCAGGCAAACGCGGCTCGAACCAAAGGTCTGTCAAACGTCAGCCTGGCCGGTCTCCGCGTCCTGATCGTCGACGACAACGCCACCAACAGGCGCGTCCTGCAAGAGATGTTGAAACAATGGGGAATGACGACGGTGGCAGTCAACTCGGGCAGGGAGGCTCTGGAGGCGATTCAAGAGGAAAGTCAAACGGGCGTAGGCTTCGATCTGATCGTTTTGGACGCGCAAATGCCGGAGATGGACGGTTTTCAGGTGGCCGAACAGATTCGTTCCAAGGGATTCGGAACCGATGTGACCATCATGATGCTGACTTCGGTCGGGCAGTCCGGTGACTCCCAGCGTTGCCGGCAACTTGGTGTTCAGGCCTATCTGATCAAGCCTGTGCAGGGGACTGAACTCCGCGCCTCCATCCAAAATGTATTGGCGTCAGAACGTCCGAACCAGGCGGGTGAAGAAGTCGCCGCAGGGGCTGCAGTCGCAGCGAATGCGGGCGGCTTCGACGGGTCGGGAACGAGGCTTCGGATCCTGGCGGCGGAAGACAATGCCGTCAACCAAGTGGTCGTGCAAAAGATGATGGAGAAGCGGGGGCACTCGGTGCGGGTCGTCGAAAACGGAAAAGAAGCGGTCGAGGCTTTCCAGAAGGAAAGGTTCGACGCGGTGCTCATGGACGTCCAGATGCCGGAAATGGACGGATTCCAAGCGACTGCCGCCATTCGGGAATTGGAGAAAGGCGAGGGTCCTGATCGGAGACCCATCCCTATCATCGCCATGACGGCTCACGCGATGAAGGGCGATCAAGAGCGCTGCCTGAACGCAGGAATGGACGCATACGTCTCCAAGCCGCTGCAGATATCGGAGTTGCTCGAGATCATCCGTAGCCTAGCCCGGAGTTCACAAACCCCTCCGCAGCAGCAGGAGGGGTTTGTGAACTCCGGGCTAGTGCAAGCCGGCCGGTCCGTTCTGGGAGGGGAGTCCCCCGCTTCGCCCCCCTCCCAATTCGATGAAAGAGCCGCTCTGGAACGGGTCGAGGGGGACGTCGATCTCTTGCGAGAATTGGCGGAACTGTTTTACCAGGACTACCCGAAGCTGATCCATTCGATTCAGAAGGCGGTCAGGGAAAATCACGGGGAACTACTTGCGCGTTCGGCGCACACTTTAAGGGGAGCTTTGGCGAATTTCACGAACGGGTGCGCTTTAGAGTTGGTTTCCCGCCTGGAGGAATGCGGGAGGAGCGGAGAGTTTGAAGAGGCTGGAGAGTTGGTCGAGGAAGTGAACGCGCTTCTCGAACGACTGCTTGATGAAATACAAACGAGTTTCATGCAGCCCGGGACGCCCTAGATGAGCGCCGATATTTTCCGAATGGTCAGCCGCAAGGTGGAACGACGACAATGCTTAAAAAGGAAGCAGTCGAGGGAGAAGGGGCGATGAAGGTCGTAATAGCAGACGACGATAGAGTCTCCCGGAAACTGTTGGAGGCCACGCTTCAAAAGTGGGGCTACGAGGTTGAAGTCTGCCGGGACGGCATCGAAGCCTGGGAAGTCCTGCGGAGCCGGGAGTGCCATTGCCTGGCCATCCTGGATTGGATGATGCCCGGGATGGATGGCCCCGAAGTCTGCAGAAAAGTCAGAGAGCATGGGAGCGAGCCTTACGTTTACATTCTGCTGCTGACATCCCGAAGCGAAAAGGGAGACACGGTGGCCGGACTGGAAGCGGGCGCCGACGACTATTTGATTAAACCGTTCGAAGCTCAAGAGCTGAAGGTGCGACTGCACGTGGGCAGGCGAAACCTCGACCTTCAAAACGAACTGATCGAGACTCGCGAGGCCCTCAGAATACAGGCGACCCACGATGCGTTGACCGGAATCTGGAACCGCAGAGCCATCGTGGACTCGCTCACAGCGGAGGTGGCGCGCGCAAAAAGAGTTGGAAGCCCGCTCGGGATCGCCATGGTCGATATCGACCACTTCAAGAGGATCAACGATCTTTTCGGGCACCAGGTGGGTGATGCGGCCTTGACCGAAATCGCCGACCGGTTGAAAAATTCGCTGCGACCCTACGATCGGATCGGTCGTTACGGAGGAGAAGAGTTTCTGGCCGTGTTGCATAATGTCAACCTCTCGAGCGCCGGCCGGATTGGCGAAAGAATGCGACAAAGCGTATCAGGCAGTGAATTCAAACTGGATCAGGAAACTTTAAGTCTGACCTGCAGTATCGGAATCGCATGCACCGATCAGTGTGATGAGTTTTCCGAAGAAAGCCTCGTTAAAGCCGCCGACAAAGCTCTCTTCGAGGCCAAACTGGCTGGCCGGAATCGCGTCGCAACGCAGAATTCAGAGGATTCGGCAGTCGCAGCAGGACTCAATTCGCGACAGTAAGTCGCAGTCTGGCAGGAA
>CAZAEY010000246.1:0-3534 GCA_964484155.1 uncultured Acidobacteriota bacterium | reverse complement strand
GACTCCCGACTCCTGACTCCTGACTCCTGACTCCTGACTCCTGACTCCTGACTCCTGACTCCCGACTCCTGACTCCCGACTCCTGACTCCCGACTCCTGACTCCCGACTCCCGAAACTCCAAACTCGAAGCGCGGAACGAAAACTCAGAGTCCAAGCTCATTCAATATCGGAGGATCCTCCTCATCGAGGGCCAGGATATTGTGGCAGGCCGAGCAGTCCATGCTGATGCTGCGGCCGTCTGCCGAAGTCAACATTCCGTTGTGGCAGCGGAAGCACCCGGGGGACTGTTCATGGCCGACGTGATTTGCATAGGTTCCCCAGGTAACGTTCATTGCGGGAAAGACGTTGCGGCGGTACAGCTTTTCAATTTCGCCGATGGCGACTTCGAGGCTCTCCGGGTGTGAATTCAAGACATCGGGATGCTGGCTTTGAAAGTAATCCCGGAGGCCTTCGCCGACCTCTTCTGCGGCGCCCATGCGTTCGCCGACTTCCGTCAAGACTCGCGTGCCGGCCTGTTTGACGAAAGGAATGCCGTCGTCGATCCGATCTGCCGCCAAGGCCCGATCCATGGCTTCTCCCGGTGGAAGAAATGTGTGCGCCGGCCGATTATGGCAGTCGATGCAGTCCATCTGCCGACTGGGGGCGGCGGCGATTTGCTCCGGCGTCCAGTCGCTGTCCTGGGCCAGATATTCCGTCACGCTTCCGTCCGGTTCGGTTACTTCAACCCAGATGATCTCCTGTCTCTCCGGGTCGCTGGAGACGTATCGGGTGCGGCGGGCCGGATCGATATGCCAGCTATGAATTCCGCCTTCGCGATACGCTCCTCCTCCAATATGGAGCACCAGAATCGTTTTCAAATTCGTGTTCTGCTCGTCTTCGGCAAACCGGTCGATGACTTTGATGCGGTCCCCGGTGAACTTTTCCGGCCAGTGGCATTGCTCGCAGGTATCCTGGGAGGGGCGCAAATTTTCCACGGGGCTCGGAATCGGCTTCTGATAGGTGTTCAAGGTGACGGCTGCAACCTGGCCCAGGCCTGAAATCTTTGAGCGGACGAACCAGGGAGCGCCGGAGCCGATATGGCAACTCACGCAGGCGACCCGCGAATGCGGCGAGTCCTGATGGGCGACGAACTCGGGTTCCATCACGGTATGACACACAGTTCCGCAAAACTCCGTGGTTTCCGTATAGTGAACGCCGTGATAGCTGACGACTCCGAAGATCAGGATGTTCAAGACGGTGAAAACGCTGATGGTAATTGCCAGGCGAAGGGTGCGGGGGTGGTTGAGATCGATGTTCGGAAGGGGGCGTTCTCCGGGCTGGCGGTCGCTCTTTCGGTCGAGCCAGGCGCCCAGCGGAATCAAGAGCAGCCCGAAAATGAAGACTCCCGGCAGCACCAGCAGCGCCATCAGCGCGATGTAGGGAGAGTCGACCTCGGTAACCAGGCCCAACAGCAGAAACCCGACGATGAACAAGGCGCTGACCGTCGTCAGGCTGGCGCCCAGCAGCGTCAGCCAGTTTCTGCCGAGAAGTCTCAAAAAAGGCGCCAGATATGCTCGAGCCACGAAAGACATCCCCCTTCGTAAAAATTTGCGCGACCGGCCCGCGACCGGCTCAGGCGGGTCTTATTGTAGCAGCCAGGGCCGTCGATTCGAGTGTTTCGCACCGCCTTTCGCAAACCTTGGGTGTGGCGTTCTCAAAAGGGAATGCGCCACACAACGCCGAGTTTTGGACCCGGATGCCTTAGCCGGCCGCTTTCGGGCTCACGGTTCGGTTCCGAGCCGGATCGAAACGCGCCAAGCGCGTTTCGATCGATAATTTCGAATCGATTCATGCGTCTTTTTTGCTCGCTGCTTCGTATTCCCGTCGAGTAGCATGGAAACCGCCATTCATTGCGCCGCACTTATGGAAGAACCAGAGAATCGGCTTATCGCCCGCGGCCTGCGCCTTCGGGACCCTGAGCTGATGGACGCGCTCATCGAACGGTACCAGCACCGATTGTTTCGCTTTCTCCTTTTTCTGACTCGAAACCGGGCCTGGGCGGAAGACCTGTTTCAGGAGACCTGGCTGCGAGTCGTCGAGCGCGGCTCTCAATACGACGCCCGCTGGCGCTTCCAACCATGGCTGCTGGCCATCGCCCGGAATTTGGCGATCGATCAGGCTCGGCGCAGGCAGCCGCTGTCCCTTGAAGATTCGGCATCCGCCGCAGAGGGTGAAAGCGGAATCTCGCTGCTCGATCGGCTCCCAAGTTCGGATCCCGACCCGTTCCAGCAGGCCGCAGGACGTGACGAGCAGGACCGGTTGGCCGATGTGCTCGGCCGCCTCCCGACCCACTACCGAGAGGTCTTGACATTGCGTTTTCACGAGGAGTTGCAGTTGGATGAGATCGCGCAGGTCACGGGGGCGCCGTTGTCCACGGTGAAGTCGAGGTTGCGGCGTGGGCTGGAATTGGTTCGAGAGCGGGTGGAAAGTCGAGGGCATGAATCGGGACAGGTGTGACCGCCGAGAGCGGAATGGAAGTTGGCAAATCAAAGGCGTTTTAAAAGAGGAGACGACGTGATGAGTGAAGGGATTCATGATCGTGCGCGCCGGCTGATGGCCGATCGAGCGATCGGCATCTTGAAAGAAGACGAGGCTCGCGACTTGGAGACGCATCTGGCGGAGTGTCCCGATTGTGCCGATGCCGCCTCCGCACTGAATTTGGGGGTTCAGGTAATTCGGTCCGTACCGGTGCGGGTGGATGTCGAGCTCGTTCAGGCGACCCGTCGAAGTGTGCGCCTCTATGCCGAGCGCCTGCGCGAGAACGACGTTCGGATGAAGATGATGATCGTTTCCTGCGCCCTGGCGGCGGCCGTTGGGGCCTTTTCGCTGCCTTATTTCTTCCGCGTCGCGACGTGGCTGGGCGGCCTGTTGAGCTTTCCCCAGTTCGTCTTGTATGCCGGCATGGCGGTCTTCTGGCTGGTCCCAGGGCTGGTGGTGGCGATCGCGATCCTGGCGCGACGACTGCAGGCCGATTTGAATGGAAACATTGAGGTCTTGTAAACGAGGAAGAAGATCATGAACAGTCAAAAAACGACGTTTCGAAACGAGTGGCGCGTGGTCCCAGGCTGGTCCAAGCTTCTGGGCCTTCTTCTAGGCGCCGCCCTGGCCGTTTTTCTTTTCTGGAATTTCGGTCGGGAGCCAAGCCCTCCGGCATTGCCCTTTCAGATCTTCCTGGCCCTGTTCGCCACCGTCATCCTGTCCGTGTTGGTAATGCTGATCGGTTATGTGAACCGGGATGCCGGCCGGCGGGGGATGAGCCGGACGCTCTGGACGCTGGTGGTCATTTTCGTCCCCAACGCCCTGGGGTTCATTCTCTATTTCCTGCTCCGCCGACCCCTGCTCGGCGCCTGTCCGGAGTGCGGGGCCAGCGTCAATCCGGAGTTCACCTTTTGCCCGCGGTGTGCTGCACGGTTGCTGCCGACCTGCCCGACCTGTAATCGAGCGGTGTCGCTTGACGATCGATTCTGCACGCATTGCGGAGCGCCCGTGCGGGC
>CAZAEY010000245.1:0-3556 GCA_964484155.1 uncultured Acidobacteriota bacterium | reverse complement strand
GTCGAGAGAGGCAACCTGGTGCTGGAGAACATTCCGGAAATTCCTCCCTCGGTGGTCGAGCGCCTCAACCAGTACCAGCATGTGCGCAGCGCCTCCTTCTCCGGCTGGCTGCCCGACGGAGGCATCCTGATTACGACCCGATTCGCTGACACCACGCAGGCTCATCGGGTGCGTCGGCCGATGGGCGTGCGCAGCCAGGTGACTTTTCTCGACGAGCCGGTGCGCGGAGCCTCGGTGTCGCCGGACGCCTCTCGAAACGGCTTTTTATACCTGTACGACATTGGGGGAAGCGAGTTTCATCAGATTTACTGGTTCGATCTCTCCGACGTGGAGAGCGTTCTGCTGACTGACGGCAGCTCTCGAAACGGCAACCTGAAATGGTCCAACGGCGGCGAGCGATTCGCCTATACGAGCACCCGTCGCGACGGTCGCAATTTTGATATCTGGATCGGCGCGCCGGAGAACCTTCACGAACAGCACGAGATGGTTTTCGAATCTCGTGGGTCGTGGACGCCTCTGGACTGGTCACCTGACGATCGACGGTTGCTGCTCGGCAATTACATTTCGATCAACGAGTCTCGCATTTTCGTGCTGGATCTAGAGAGTCGCGAACTGACCCCCGTCAATCCGTCTGAGGAACGAATTGGTTACAGCGGCGGCGCATTCGATCAAAGCGGAGAGGGCGTCTACCTGGCCCACGATCAGAACGGGGAGTTCAAGCAGCTTCACCATTACGACTTGGCCAGCGGGCGAATGACTTCTATTTCCGCCGACATCCCTTGGGACGTTCAAAGCTTCACCCTCTCTCGCGACCGCGCCCGAATGGCGTTTTCGGTCAACGAGGGCGGGGCGAATCGACTCCATCTGCTCGACCTTGAAAGCGACGCGCGCCTTCCCGGCCCTGAGCTTCCGGCCGGACTCATCGGCGGCTTAGCCTTCAGTCCGAACGGGGAGCGTCTGGCCATGACGCTGTCTTCCGCTCAGTCCCCCGGCGACGTGTACGTTTACGAATTGGCTCCCGGCCAACTGGTGCGTTGGACCGAAAGCGAAGTAGGCGGGCTGGACGCCTCGCAATTTCCACTTCCGGAGCTGATTTCGTATACGAGCTTTGATGGGCTGGAGATTCCGTCCTGGTTGTACCGGCCGCGCGGCGAAGGCCCCCACCCGGTGATCGTACAGATTCACGGAGGACCCGAGTCGCAATCGCGACCGGGATTCTCAGCGCTTTACGCGTACTGGGTCAACGAGATCGGCGCGGCGCTGCTGCGGCCGAATGTGCGCGGTTCGAGCGGGTACGGCAAGACTTATCTCGATCTGGACAACGGGCTGAAGCGAGAGGATTCGGTGCGAGACATCGGCGCGCTGCTGGACTGGATTGCAGAACAGCCCGAGTTGGATGAAAACCGCGTCATCGTCTACGGCGGATCTTACGGAGGCTACATGGTGCTGGCATCGCTTGTGCATTACGATGAGCGCCTTCTGGGAGGGATCAACAGCGTCGGCATCAGCAATTTCGTGACCTTTCTGGAGAACACCGAAGCCTATCGACGGGATTTGCGGCGAGTCGAATACGGCGACGAGCGCGATCCCGAGATGCGCGAATTTCTCGAAAGCATCTCGCCGCTGAACAATGCGGATCGAATCACCAGTCCGTTGTTTGTCGCCCAGGGTTTGAACGACCCTCGGGTCCCCGCCGGCGAATCGGAACAGATCGTCAGAAGCGTGCGCGAAAACGGCGGTGAAGTCTGGTACCTGCTGGCCAAGGACGAGGGTCACGGCTTTTCACGCAAGTCCAACCGGGACTACTTTCAGGCGGCATCGGTGCTGTTCTTGCGCCGGCTGTTTGAGTGAAGACTCGATCGGCGGCTGAACGCCGGGTTCTGGGTTCTGGGTTCTGACTCCTGGCTCCTGACTCCTGGCTCCTTTGGAACTGCACCGCAGCAGGCGCGCCGCTATTCGACGCCGCAGTCGGAGGCGTGTGAGAAATGCGGGCTAGGGGGGAGGCGACGTGAACGCATACCTGATTACGATCCTGTTTTATCTGGCGGGCCTTCTGTTCGTCGGGGCCTGGATGTCCCGACGAGTCAAGACGAGCGACGATTTCATGGTGGCCGGACGACGGTTGGGTGTTCCCGTTCTGGTGGGTACCCTGCTGGCGACCTGGATCGGCTCCGGTTCGATCATCGCAGGCGCCGGACTGGCTTGGCGCAACGGCTTCGCCGGGCTGTGGAGCCCCTCCGGAGCCTGGATCGGCATTCTTATCATTTTCTTTATCGCCGGCCGGGCCCGGAGGCTGGCTGGTCGGACCGTTCCGGAAATCCTGGAAACCCGTTACAACCCGCTGGCCCGAGTCCTGGCCATGGCGGTCATCGTGTTGGCTTACACCGTGATCACCAGCTACCAGTTCCGGGCTGGAGGGATGATCCTGCACCTTCTGACCGGCCTTCCTTTGGAAACGGGGATCTTGATGACGGCCGTTTTCGTCATCGCCTTTACGGCACTGGCCGGGATGCTCTCCGTGGCATACACCGACTTCGTCAACGGAGTCATCCTCACAGTCGGAATCCTGGTGACGCTCATCGTTGTGACGATGCAAGCCGGAGGCTGGGGCGAAATCTCCGCTCGTTTGGGGCCGGGATTCTTTATGCCGGTTCACGGCGAAGTCCAAGGCGTCATGACCTTGAACCTGATGCTTCCAACCCTGTTTCTGCTGCTGGGCGAGTCAAACATGTACGGGCGATTCTTCAGCGCCAAGACTTCCAACGCCGCAACCTGGGCGGTCGGATTCTGGCTGATCGGAGTCATTGTCGTGGAAACAGCGGTGGTGGCGATCGGGGTCGCAGGCCGCGCGCTCTATCCGAATTTGAGCGAATTGTACCCGGACATCCCGCAGGCCAGCGAGATGATTTTCCCCCATATGATCGTCTCGGCGCTTCATCCCGCATTGGGAGCCGTTCTGCTGGCAGCCGTTGCGGCGGTAATCGTATCGACCGCGACTTCCTTTCTGCTGACCCCGTCCACAAACCTGGTGCATGATTTCTGGACCCGGTTCGTGCGTAAGAACACCACGGACAAGGTTAAAGTCTGGCTGCTGCGCGGCGTGGTGATCGGTCTGGGCGTCTGGGCCTGGATTCAAGTTGCCTTTTTCGAAAATGTTCTCCAGGCGGCACTCTACGCATACACCATGTACGGCGCCTCCATTACGCCCGCCGTGCTGGCGGCATTTCTCTGGAAACGGGCCACTCCCTCCGCAGGCGCAGCCTCGATCGTCGCCGGCATGATCACCACGCTGGCCTGGCAGTTCCTGATACAGCCGAACCTGAACCCCGCAGGCCTCGGAGCTTTCCGAGCCGTGATCCCTGCCCTCCTGTTCAGCACCCTGACCCTGATCGCGGTGGCGCTGGCGACCAAGCCGCCCGACCCCTCCAAATGGCGTCCCTTCTTCCGTCGCAGCGACGTTCCCGATCCGGAGGAGTAGAGGGCGTTCGGCGTGCCGCGTTTCTTTGAACCGCTCCATCGCATCAACGGGCGCCGTCGGCGCCCGTCGCTCCGCCAT
>CAZAEY010000244.1:0-3571 GCA_964484155.1 uncultured Acidobacteriota bacterium | reverse complement strand
AGGAGGGCCTGGCAGACGAACAGGGAATGAAGCCAGGCGGCGCGATTGTGGGGGCGCCGGGCCGCGCGAAACGTCGCGATCGTCCCCAAAAGCGTAAACAGGGCGAACAGAAGCGAAGCGGCGAACAGCCCGAAGGACCAGAGGGTGAGGTTGCCCAGTCGGTTGATCGGATCTTCGGAAGCCGACAGATACAGCAGAATGAAGCCCGCGAAGCACAGGACGGCCAGCAGAGGCAGCAGACGCGGACTCATCGATTCCTGGGGCGAGATGCGTCCCAGCACTCGTCGGGGAATCCAGATGGCGGAAAAAAGCAGACTGCTGGCCATCATCAGTAGAACCGCCGCAAGCAGAAAGGATTGCAGAACGAATCCCAGGCTGGAGATTCTTTGGTAGTTTCCCGTGAGGGCGCTGCTGAAGCCCTGGACGATCAATCCGTGGTCGCGCGAGTCGATAAAAACGATAGTGGGCAAGGGATCGTCGCTTCCGCGCATTCTTCTGTCCGTGACCGGGATCAGGTCGCGAGGGGGGGGCCCGAGGCGGCGCACCTTTAAGATCCCTCCGGAAGGGTCAATGCGGACGACATCGATCAACCGGGTCGCTGCGCGAGTGATCTCGAATCTCGGCGTCATTTGCTGGTAAAAGCCCGCCAATCCAACGAGTCGTCGCGGCGGAATGTCTGGAGTGGGGGCAATGGGTTGGGCAAGGTCCTGCGTCAGGAAGGCCGTGACCACATCGACGATTCTTTCGAACGCGTCTCGATCTGCACAATTGATCATGACGGCGTAGCCAAGGCCCGCTCGCGGGAGATAGGCAAACTCGGACAGGAAGCCGTCTATGGCGCCGCGGTGACCGTGAAAGACGAACTTTCGGGTGATGCGCATAGAATTGCCTAAGCCGTAGCCCACTTGCAATCCGTTTCGGGCCGCCAGCGTTGAGGTTGGATTCTCCATGCGGGCCAGTGAATCCGCGCTGAGGATTTCGCGTTCATCGAGAGTTCCCTGGCCCAAGAACATTCGAACGAGTTTAGCCATTTCCGCCGGAGACGAGTTCAGCGCACCGGAAGGTCTGTACAGGATGTGCGAATAGGGGATAGGCTGCTGCCGGCCGGGCGCGAATCCGGCTGCCAGCCGATCCTGGATCGGCGCCAGCGCGAACCCGCTCCGTTCCATGCCCAAAGGCTCCAGGATGCTTTCCCTGACGTACTCTTCGAAGTTTCTGCCGGCTCGTTTCTCCACAATATACGCGGCGATAGCTGGTCCTGAGTTGGAGTACGAATGAAAGGCGCCCGGCCGCCAGCGGACCGCGCGCGAATGAGGGTGGAACCGGAAGGCCGACTTTAGGTCGAGATCGGGGGAGGCTTGACGAGCGTATTCGATCATGTGCAGGTCGTCCAGCCCGGCCGTATGTTCCAGCAGATGGACCAGCCGAACCGGGTCCGCGTCAGCCCAAGGGTTCGCGATCTCGACCTCCGGCGCCAATTGATGCACCTCGTCTTCCAGCTGCAGTCGCCCGGCTTCGACCAGTTGAAGCGCCGCAATTGCTACCACGCTTATGGAAATCGAGCCCTGGCGGAAAAAAGTGTCGGCCGTAACCGCTCTGTTCGAATTTCGATCCGCGAAGCCGATTCCGCCTACCCAGATGGCTCGGTCCTCTTCGACAAGAGCGATGCCCAGGCCCGGCACACCGGTTTCTTCCAGAATTTCCGCAAGGCTTCGCTGCAGGGCCTCGAGGGACCGCGATGGGGCGGTTTCGGCCGCCATTGCCGGGGAGATAGATGCGATGATGAACAGGATTCCCAAGCCCTGCCTCAGGCCCTTCAAGGGTGGTGCCCCGAAACGATCGGCCCGGCGGTATACTCGGGCAGGCGAGCGGCGTCCGGACGTTCGCCGCAGGCAGCTCTTCGGCAAGTCAAACCTGGTAGGTGGGCAGTCCAGACGCATTCCAAGCTTCCATGCCTCCAGTAACGTTGTAGATGCCTGTAAATCCGGCTCTTTCCAGAATGCTTGCTGCGACGGTGGAGCGATATCCAGTTCGACAGACGACTGCAATCGGTTTGTCATTGCGAGGAATCTCATCGAGTCTTTTGGGCAACTCGCCGCCCATAATGTGGACGGACCCCGGAATGTGGCCCGCCTTCCATTCCTCCATGGTGCGCACGTCGATTACGGCCCAGCCGCCGTTTGCCTGAACGTTTGCCTGGAGCGTTTCGGCTGAGATCTGCGGAGTTTGCACGATCGGCAGCCCGCTTTCCCTCCAGGATGCGAAACCGCCTTTCAGCCACCCGCGCACGTTGTCAAGCCCCACTCGGATCAAGGCCCTGGATGCTTGCATCCAGTGCGCCGGCTCGTCCAATACCAGCAATATCGGCTTGTCGTAGGGGAGCACCCAGCTCGCCCAGACCGAAAGCTTCGGATCCAGGCCGATTCCAAAAGATTCGGGAATATGCCCTCCGCCGTAGGCCGATTGATCGCGGGTGTCCAGCACGACGGCGCCCGAGTCGATCTCCCTGCGGAACTGCTCCAGGCTCAGTTTACGATTCCCGGGAAGCCCCTTCAACAGCGGCGGTCCCTCGGAATTGATCTTCTTCATGCGCAGGTAATATTCGGGAAACGGGGGAACCGTCGAGAGAATCTTTTCGACGAACCCGTCCCGCTGCAGCCGCTCCTCCAGGTAGGGATTGGTGCTTCTTTCGTATCCCAGCGTTGAGAGGGAGCGGGCCGACATTCCGGTGCCGCACATGGAGCCGGCTCCATGTCCAGGATAGATTTCCAGGCCGTCGGGAAGCGGCGCCAGCCTCTCGCGGGAGCTGTGATAGAGGGACTCGGCGAGTTTTGCCTTAGCTTCTTCGCCCAGCAAGTCCGGGCGTCCCAGCGATCCGACAAACAGGAAGTCGCCGCTAAGCATCAGCGCTGGAGTCGTCGAAGAGCGGCTCTCGTCGATAACGATAAAGGAAAGGTGTTCCGGCGTATGTCCCGGAGTGTGGACCGCTTCGATCCGGACCGAACCCAACTGCAGCGATTCGCCGTCGCGCATGTCGCTGTGAGGGAATTTCACCTCATAGGTCTCTCCCTTGTCATAGGCGGAAACCAGCAACTCCGCGCCGGTCGCCTCGGCCAGTTCCCTGGCCCCCGATGCGTAATCGGCGTGGATATGCGTCTCCAAAACGTAGGCGATCCGCACACCCTCCTTCTCAGCCTCGTTCAGGTAGATGTCGATGTCGCGGCGAGGATCGATGACAGCCGCCTTGCCGGCTCCAGGACACCCCACCAGATACGAATAATGCGAAAGGCCTTCTGCCTCAAATTGACGAAAGATCATAACTCTCTACTCCTGGATGAATTTCGGGGGCGACTGATCGCATGAAGAAGTTCGCGGGATTCCCCGCCAGGCGCCGCATCGATCCCTGGAAATCAAGCCGCGAAAGTGCCGGTCTGGATCCCTTGCCCTCGAGTAATGTGCACACCCCCCAATATAGTGGACTTTAGGGCTCTTTGGAGACGAAAATTTTCGAGCGGGCTTGATTGGGGCCGCGGTGAGGCCCTCGCAACACGACCCGTCAGGACTTTTACCA
>CAZAEY010000243.1:0-3599 GCA_964484155.1 uncultured Acidobacteriota bacterium | reverse complement strand
CAACGAAGGCCGCCGCAGGTTGAAATTCCTCGTCAGCGCCCTGAAGGGGCGCGGCAGATGACGGCTCCCGTGTAAGCGTGCGTCGCAACTGATTTTGTGGCGCCCCGTCAGGGCGCTTTTTTTCCTTGCCGACATCAACCCAGGGTGGCGCTGCGCTTCACCCTGGGCTGAAAATGTCTTGCCCCTTCGGGGCATCCGGCTGCGACTGCCCCTGTCGAAGGAAAAAACCCTTCCCCCCCTGGGCGAAAGGAAACGCGTCGCCCGGTTCCCGGGCGCAATCGTCGGTGAACGCCGTCGCCGGCCGCCTCCTCCCGCTCACTCCTCTGAGGTCCAGTTTTCAGGTTCTGCCAGATACTCCAGGTTGTACTTCAGCAACACGTGAGCTTCGTGCAGCAGAGCCCCCGAGGCCCAGGCCTCTTCGGTTTCTTCGACCAGTTGCAGGATCCAGCTCGGATCGGGTTCCGAAGGATCCAGCGGCTCTCGCGCCGCCAGTGCGGCCGCCCCTGATGCAATCCAGATGATCTTCCAAACAACCAAATATCTGGTCATTTCGTGCAGTGAAAATGCGCACCGGGTTGGGTGGCGAACTCTATGGCGCATGTCGAGAATTTCGCAATAGAGTGATCGGAGCTTGAAAATTGAGTTTCTGTCGAATCCAATCGATTGACTGGTCGCTTTCGATTTAATTACACTGAGTCGGCATCACTGCTCAAGCGCGACTCCATGAACCTGGTCCAGCCTGCCGCGTTTCGAACGGGAACCGGGTGAGTGATCGTGGCGCCTGCGGGCTGGAGTTCAAAACTCGAGATGAACGACGAATCGAAAGAAGACTCTCTTTCTCTGGATTCTGAAGAAACGATTGGGCGCTCCTCCGATTCCGGTCAGGACACGCCGCCGACGCTGCATGCCGGCATAGCGGTGCGACGCGACGCGACGATCCCGGACGCGATTGGCCCCTACCGGATCGTCGACAAACTGGGTGAGGGGGGGATGGGGGTCGTCTATGAAGCCGAGCAGCAGAACCCTCGCAGAGCAGTGGCGTTGAAAGTCATTCGCGGAGGCGGCTTCGTGGACGAACTGCAGGTCCGGATGTTTCAACGCGAGGCAGATACGCTGGCCCGTCTCAAGCATCCCGGTATCGCCTCCATTTATGAAGCGGGGCGCACCGAGGACGGGAGGCACTTTTTCGCAATGGAACTCGTCCGGGGCGACAATCTGCAGGATTTTCTCGCCCGCCGCGGAAACGCAATGGACGCGAAGGAGCTCGAGTTCCGACTCCAGCTCTTTCTCCGCATCTGCCGCGCTGTACACTACGCTCATCAGCGCGGTGTGATCCACCGCGACCTGAAACCTTCCAACATCATCGCGATCTCGGATCCGTTATCCATCCCGGCCCAAAGCGAATCCGAAGAAGCTTCGCCGATCAAGATCCTCGACTTTGGGCTGGCACGGATCACAGATGGGGATGTAGCAGCCGCCAGCATGGTCACGCAGGTGGGCACGATCAAGGGGACGCTGCAGTATATGAGTCCCGAACAGGCCCGAGGCGAAGCGGCGGAAGTCGATCTGCGCAGCGACGTCTATTCGCTCGGAATCATTCTGTACGAAATGCTGACTGGAAGGCGGCCGTACGATACGGACCGTTCGGGGCTGCTGCAGGCGATTCAGACGATTTGCGAGGAGCCGCCCCGAGCGCTGCGCGAGGCATGGCCCGGCCCGGTCCGTCTGGACCAAGACATCGAGACCATCTCACGAAAGACCCTGGAAAAGGACCCCGCCTCAAGGTATGCCAGCGCTGAGGCGCTTGCCGAAGACGTGCACCGCTATCTGACTTCCCAACCGATCCTGGCGAGGTCTCCCAGCACGCTGTACCAGCTTCGCAAGCTGATCCAGCGCCGAAGGGCGCCTTTTGCGGCTCTGGCTGCGATCTTGCTTCTCATCGTGGCGTTCGGCGTTGGAATGAGTTTTCTGTATCTGGAGGCCAATGCGAATCTGCAGAGGGCCCTGGTGGCGGAAAGCAAGGCGGAGGAAAATTTCAAAATGGCCAGGGAGGCGGTCGATCGCTACCTGACCCAAGTAGGAGAGAGCCCCGAGTTGCGCGCCGTCGGCCTCGAAGAACTCCGGCGCCAGCTGCTGGACACGGCGCGAGAATTCTACCAGCAGTTCGCCCAAGGCAGCGATGAAAGCGGACAGATGCGCCGCGAACTGGGCGTCGCATGGGAAAGGCAGGGACGCATCAGCCGCATCGTTGGAAATCGCGAAGAAGCGCAAGCCGCCTTCCAGGAGGCCCTCAACGTGTTTGAGGCGCTCCCGGCGGAAGCGGAGCCAGGTTCGCTCCTGGCCACAACTGTGGCGAATCTGGCCCTCGTGCAGTACGAACTGGGCCTCATGGAGGAAGCGGAACGAAATTTTCTGCGGGCGATCGACTTGGACGCGGCGCTTCTGGAAGCCGACCCTGAGACGTCTTCGCTCCTTTCACAACAGGCGAATACGTTGGATAACTATTCGCAGCTTCTCGAGCGCGCCGGCCGCTCCGAAGAGTCCGAAAGCCGCTACCTGCAGGGGCAGCGCATTCGCCAAAAGCTGGTCTCCGACTATCCCGACCGGACGGATTTTCGCAACCAATTGGTGATGAGCCACGTCAACCTGGGCGCGTTTTACGCAAGGGCCCGGCGGCTGGAAGCAGCGGAAAGACAATTGCGGCAAGCTCTCCCTTTGAGTGAAGCTCTTGTTGCAGAATCGCCCGGGGAGCCTGAATACCGTCATGCTTTGTCGGCCAATCTCGGAAACCTCGCAGGCGTGCTGATGCTGCTGGAGAGGTTTGACGAAACCGAATCGCTGTATCTTAGGGAATTGGAGGCCCGCATGAGGCTGGTCGGCGATCACCCAAACGTCCTGCAATATCGCCTGCAGCTCGGCTCGACGTACACCAATCTGGGCGAACTCGAGATTCGCCGGCTTCAGCCTGCTCGAGGCATGCCCTGGCTGACAAAGGCCATCGAAACTTTCGACTGGGTGCTCGAACGCGAGCCCAGAAACGCGACTGGACGATATTTTCAGAGCTACACGCTGGCAAAAAAGGCGCGGGCTCTCGATGCGCTTTATCGCAGCTCGGAAGCAGTGCCGCTCTGGGAACGGGCCATGGAGCTGGACGACCGCGACGATGCCGAACTCCGGGAAGGGTTTAACGCATCGCGCGCCCGAATCGCCGGTTCGGGTTCGTAATCCGGTTCGCCAAAGATCAACGCCTTCAAAAGGCCCGCTTCACTCCGTTAAATGCGCCGACGCGGCCAGCCGGAGGCATTGCAATCGTTGTTCGATCGCCCGTGACGAGTTTGAGGCGCGGGGAAGGTGTTCGCCCAAGGCGGAGCCGATAGAGCGCGCCCTTTCGGAACGAAGGGCCTGTCGTGGGGCGGTCGAGGGGTTGAGCGGAACTCTCACGCGCGCTGGATCACCGGATGGCGCCGCCATGGGTCCAGGTCCGACTTCAGTTGTTCATCCTCTCTTTCTAACGACCTGGGCAGGAGTCAGGAGTCAGGAGTCGGGAGTCGGGAGTCGGGAGTCGGGAGTCAGGAGTCAGGAGTCAGGAGTCAGGAGTC
>CAZAEY010000242.1:0-3616 GCA_964484155.1 uncultured Acidobacteriota bacterium | reverse complement strand
CGTTTGAGAGCGTCGAGCCGTTGTGTCAGCTCTTCAATCTGGGCGGCCTGGCCCCGGGTCTTTGATTCCAGCCGGCTTCGTTCCTCCATCAGGATCAGGATGACGCTGGCTTCCAGGGCGAGCGGACTCTCGGGAAATTCTTCGACCAGCGTTTCAATCCGCTTCCTCCCCTGCTCCGGATCGTGAAAAGGAGAGTCTGGAAGCAGGTGGGCTACAGCGGAGCGAAGCAGGGCGTGAGCGCGATCCTGTCGTGAGATTTCCGGAGCTTTCAAGGCAGTGTCATACAGGTGAACCGCCGCTTCCAGATTTCCCCTCTCGAACTCAATATCGGCCAGATTCAGATCGCTGGGTTCCGCCGGTTCCGGCTCGGGCTCAGGTTCGGTAAGGTCCGGCATCGCGACTTCAGTTGGAAAGTTGTCGGGATCCGCCGGAATTTCAACCTCCCCCGCATCCCTCGGATCGCCTTCGGCCTCGAGCTCCGCCTGGGAGACGGTCGGCGGAACCGGGACTCCTGCAGATGGATCTTTGCGGCAGGCTGCGCTGCCGAATGCGATTGCCGCCAGCGCGATCGGGAGCGCGACTCGAAACATGGTGCCCTCACTATATCGCATCCCGGCTTCCTCAGGCTGCAATCTGCGAGGCCGCTGACGGAAGCAGCACATGGAAGACGCTCCCGCCTTCAGGGTGATCCTTGACCCAGACGGCCCCCCTGTGAGCGTGTACGATGCCTCGGGTGATCGCCAGGCCAAGTCCGGTTCCTCGAGCCACCATTTTCTTTCTCCCTTGAAGGTCGTGAAACTTCTGAAAGACGAACTCCTTATGCTCGTCCGGAATGCCCGGCCCCCGATCGGAGACCAGCACGAGACAGTAGCTGCCCGCGCCGAACTGAAGCTGCTCCGTCGCCGATTCCGGCAGAAGACTGGGAACGGCCGACACCTCTTTGGATTCAACTGACACCGTGGCACCCTCCTCGGAGAACTTGACGGCATTGGACAACAGGTTGGTAAACACCTGAATCAATCGTCCTCTGTCGCACTCGACTACGGGCGATGGCTCCGCATGCCGCACATGGAAATGGATATTCTTTTCATGCGCCAGCCCTTCGAGCCCTTCCACCGACTGATTCACGATCTGGTCGATCGGGTGCTCGGCCAGATCGAATGGCATCGCACCGGCTTCGATCGTCGACAGATCCAGGAGGTCCCGAATCATTGAAGAAAGCCGCACCCCGCTCCGGCGATTCAACTCCAGCAGCCATTGCTGCTTCTGACTCAGGGACCCCGGAATCTCCTCCAGTAGAATTTCATTGATCTCCTGCATGGAGGCCAGCGGCGCCTTCAATTCGTGGGAAACATGAGAAACGAAGTCCTTTTTCAATTCATCCAGCTCATTCAATCGACGCACCATAGCGTTGAAATTCCGAGACAGCTCGGCCACCTCGTCCTGACCGGATTCGTCCAGGACGAAGGAGAAATCGCCGTCGGCGACCGCTCGGGCGCCTCGCGTCAACTCCCGCAACGGTTTGGAAATCGAACGCACGATGAAAAAAGAACCCAGTACGGCCAGCCCGGAAGCGACGAGAACGGTCCACCAGGAAATCCATTCGACCCGCTCGCTCATCTCTTTCGTTCTCTGGACCTCCGTTCTGACAACCTCTCCGCTGCGATGAATGATGACTTCCGTCTGGAATCTCATCTCCTCGAATCCCTCCTCCAGTCGCTGGGAAAGCGCGCCGTCGCCCACGGCCCGCCCCGTTTCAGAGGCTTCTTCGACTACTTGAAAGTCCTGTCGAAACCGGCCCCAGATCTCCTGGAGCTTGCGCACTTCCACCCTTTCCGGCGGCGACAGGTTAAAGGCGGCGAGTTCGGCGATCGATAAATCGAAGGTCCCGCGAAGTCCGCTCAGGGGGGCTCCGTAGTCAGGATCCCTCAACTCGATATACTTCTGAGTCAGACTGTGGAAATCTTCCAGATCCTTGAGGATTCGAAGCGCGATCTGCGCCGACTCGAACGTGATTTCGGCCAGTTGCTGGTCGACTCGTCTCATCTGTTGGATCGATCGACTCTGATAAACCTGGGCGCTGACCAGTAGAACAAGCAGAATGAGATAGCCTGCGGCGATCTTTGTCGCGATGCTCATTCCTCGTTCTCGTACGACTTCAGTTTGTTCCGAATTGTCTTGACGTCCAGCCCCAGACTTCTGGCCGCTTCCGCTTTATTCCCGCCCGTTGCTTGCAGCGTCTCCAGAATCAGGCGCTTCTCCACCTCCCGAGCCGTCGCTCCGACGGGAATCGTCAGCCGCCCGCCGGAGGCTGAAATGCCTGGATCCTCCAGATATGGCGGCAGATGAGAGGTTTCAATCCACTTGCCTTTCGCCAATACAACCGCCCTCTCGATCACGTTGCGAAGCTCCCTGACATTGCCGGGCCAATGATAGCTGGCCAGGATCTCGCGGGTGTCGTCGCGCAACCCTTCCACCGAAGCACGATGCTTTGCATTGAAGAATTCAATAAAATGCTGGGCCAGCAAGGGAATGTCATCCCTGCGTTGCCGAAGGGGAGGTATGTGGATGTTGAAAACGTTCAATCGGTAGTACAGATCGGCGCGGATCGCTCCCTCTTCGACAGCCTCGCCAGGCTCTCGGTTGGTGGCCGCCAGAACGCGCACGTCGACCTGAAACTCCTCCTTCCCTCCCAACCGTCGGACGCGCCCGTCTTCTAATACGCGCAAGAGCTTTGTCTGCAGCGCTTGCGGCATTTCACCGATTTCATCCAAAAACAAGGTTCCGCCGTCGGCCACTTCAAAGCACCCCTCCCTCGGAGCGTTCGCTCCCGTAAAGGCGCCCTTTTCGTGCCCGAATATCTCGCTTTCCATCAGTTCGGAGGGAATGGCGGCGGTGTTGACGGCAACAAAGCTCGCCGCCTTCCTGGAACTGAAATCGTGAAGGCTGCGAGCCACCAGCTCCTTTCCCGTGCCGCTTTCTCCGGAAATCAGAACCGAAGCGTCGGTGTCGGCGAGATCTTCAATCAAGCCATAGATCGTCTTCATTTCCTCGCTTAGACCGACAAAAGGCCCGAAGCCGCCTTCCTTCCTGGCCGAATCTTTCAGCCTGCCGGCGCTTTCGCGCAGGCGATTCTCCCCCTCGGCAGCCGAAAGAACCGCCCGCAACTTGTCGTAATCGATCGGCTTGGTGATGAAGTCATGGGCCCCCTCCTTCATGGCCTCAACCGCCATGTCAACCGTCCCATGTGCCGTCACCAGAATCACCGGGCGAGCGGCGTCGCCTTCCTTCAGCTTGCGCAGCAACTCCAATCCGGAGATCTCCGGCATCTTGACGTCGGAAATCACGATGGCCGGCTGAAAGCGCCGAATGGCTTCCTCCGCCTCCCCCGCATCCGCTGCCGACTCGACCTGATACCCCCATTTGGCCAGTCGCATCGCCAGCACTTCACGAATCGCTTCCTCGTCGTCCACGATCAGAATCTTGACAGCCATGGCAGGAACCATCATCCAACGCGCGGAGCCCGTTCGTCAATTGAATCGTGCTTGGTGCGGCGTGCCGCGTGCTTCGTGCTTCGTGCTTCGTGCTGTTTTTGTTTGTGGAGGTTTTTTTGCGA
>CAZAEY010000241.1:0-3669 GCA_964484155.1 uncultured Acidobacteriota bacterium | reverse complement strand
TTCTCCCAGTAAGCCTGCTCGGCCATGGCGATGGCGGTCATGACCTTGTAGGAGGCCTCCACGTTCCAAGTGGTCTGCTTGCGGCTCCGAATGCACTCGACCCACTCCAGAAGATGCGCCTGGTGTTGGCCCATAGCGGCAGGCTGAACGCGCTCCTCGATGGCGTCGAATTCGTCCGCATACATGCGCTCCGGCACCAGACGGACCGTGTTGCCCCCGACGTATAGGTTGCCACGGTGGCCCCTGATCAGGTCTTCGAGGCCCACTTCATTGTTGGTGGATCCGGGCACGAGCATGGTGAAGTCATCAAACTCGATGGTCACCACCACGGTATCGGCCACTTCCCGGTCCGGATGAACGTAGATCCCTCCCAGCGCCGTCACGCGTTTGGGAAACCGGGGACCGATGACGTAAGAGAGGGTGTGGATCTTGTGGGGCAGCAGATCGGTGATGATTCCTGCAGAAAAGAGCTTGTATTTTCTCCACCTGAAAAAGTACTCAGGGTTGAACGGAGTGTACGTGAGCGGTCCAAGCCAGGCCTTCCAGTCCAGATTCTCGCCCGGCACGGCGTCGGGATCCAGCCGATAGTTCCATTCGCCGTCTTTGTTGTTGCGGCAGTAGCTGGTCTGGCACAGCGTCATCTTGCCGATGCGATCCTCCTCGAACAGCTCCTTGGCCCGCGCCCAGGTCGGAGTGCGCATATACTGCGACCCCAATTGAAAAACGCAATCGCGCCGGCTCACTTCCTCATACAGGGATTTGGCTTCGTCGAAGGTGCGGGTCATCGCCTTTTGCAGATAGATGTCCAGGCCTGCGTGAGCGGCGTCCAGCGCCTGCCGGTAGTGCCAGTGCTCAGGACTGGCGATGATGACGGCGTCAACCAGGCCTGAGGAAATCAGATCCTGATAATTGTGAAAGACTTTGGCGCCTCCGCTCATCGCTACAGCCCGCTCCTTGCGCGGCTCGAAGACGTCGCAAACGGCCGTAATAGCAGTGTTGGTCCGGTTGGCGAAGGCGCCGTTGTCGGCCGCAAAATGCTGGATGTGACCCGTTCCCATTCCGCCGCAGCCGATGATGCCCACACGGATGCGGTCGTTGGCTCCGAGAACTCGCCGTGAAGAGGCTGCACTGACGGCGGCGCCCACCGCCACTGCGCCGGATCCGATCAGAAAATCGCGCCGACTTCGGGTACGGGAAGCCTCTCCGGCCTCGTTGACCGAACGTCTGCGCCTGGTCGTGGAAATCTTTTTTTCGTGCACGTATCGATTCTCCTTTCACCACCCGCGATCGCCGGAATGGAAAAAAACCGTCGACGAGATAGCTATTGGGCATATTCTAGCGCATCCGCCGCAAGACGCGAACCAAGGTAGCGACTGAGGAAACCGGACATCGAACGCATCGTTGGCCTGAGCCGCGAATCCGTGCAGGGGGGAAGTCATGACGCGGTTTTCTTCCACACCGTGCCGTCTCGATTCATGCACAGGGCGAAATCGACATCCGGCAGGGCCTCCGCCAGTTCCGGACCTCGGCACAGCAGGGCCGTGCTCAAGGCGTCAGCGTCGGCGGCCGAACGAGTGACGACGGCGGCCGTCAGGGTTGCGGTGACGGGCGTCCCGGTGCCGGGGTCGAAAACGTGTCCAACGCTCTTCCCTTCCACCTCCAGCACGTTCCGGTGCAATCCCGAGACGCCAAGGCTGCTGCCGCAAAGACGAACCACGGCGATTTCACTTTTCTCCCCTTCCAGAGGATGGGCGATCGCGACCGGCCATTCCCGCCCGGAGAGTCCGGTCGCGGAACTGGATCCGGCGTGCAGGAAAGCCGTCTCCACGCCATGTTCCGACAGAATTTCGGCCGCCCGATCGAGGGCGTATCCTTTGCCGACCGAGCCCAGGTTCACGGAGACGTCGGGACGGATAAACCGCACCGTGCATTTTTCACGATTCAACTCCACCAGGTCCATCCCGACGCATCGAAGAGCCTCCCGTCTTTCGTCCTCGGGCGGGATTCTCCCCCTTTTTTGATACCAACCCCAGACGCGAAGCAACGGGCTGACGGTGGGGTCGAACGCCCCTCGGGTCAATTCCCACAGCGTCCGGCACCGTTCCAGCAGTCGAAAAACGCTCAACTGCACTTTCACGGGCCGTTCGGCGGCCCAACGGTTTACACGGGAGATTTCGCTCTGGGGAGAAAAAAAGTTCAACTGTCGCTCGACGGTTCGGATTTCATCCAGCGCTTCCTGGCCGATAGGTTGCAGCCGCTCTGGATCGTCCCCGTGCAGGGCTAGTTCGAATCGACAGTTCATGGCGTTGACTGCCCGAAGCAACGGTTCTTCCATGCCGTTCAGATTTCGAACAAGGCGGGATCGATCTCCACGCGTTCTCTCCGCCGCAGCGATTGATGGGCCAAAATGGCCATGGCGGCCGATTGATGCCCTTCCCGAAAGCCGGCGGCCGGTGCACCGCCTTCCCGAATGGCATTGAAGAAATCCTCAATTGCCAATTGCAGGGGATCGTCTTCCAGGTCGCCATCCGACTCTTCCTGATGCTGGCCTGGAATGAATCCCCTCTCCAGCAGTTGCGTGGCGTCTGCCAACAGCACGATTCCCTCCTCGTCGCCTATCTTTTCTCTCGAGGCGTAGACCTCCCAGCCCAGACTCGGCGCGTCGGCTTCCTTGAACCACCAGGCCCGCGCGTCCTGAAGCAGGAAGCTCCCCTCCGTGCCGTTTACCAGGTAATACTTCTGGCGAAAGGAGTTGGCGAGGCTTGCCTCGAATCGGCTCAAAAAGCCGTCCGCGTATTCGACGATGCAGGAGACTACGTCCTCGACCTCTCGGCCGTCGTGCCACTTCATGATCGACCCGAACGAGGACACGGCGACCGGGAAATCGGGCCGTTGACGCAGAGAGTTGTCAAAGCTGTGCACTCCGGCTTCGCCCAGCAGCCCCAGCGAGATGTCGGCGTCGAGCTTCCAGTTGAGAAACTCTTCGAACTCCGGCTGGCCGACGGGTCGTCGCCAGCTATTGTTCTCGTACCAGTGCCCTTTGTCGGTGACCGGCGACCCGGCCGCTCTGGACCGGAGAAATTGATAGGCGTGCTCGTAAACCGGATTCGAGCGGTTTTGGAGTCCGACTGCGAACACGGAATCGACGGCGGAAGCCGCTCGAGCGATGGCGCGGCAGTCTTCGATCGTGGAGGCCATGGGCGCCTCGCAGTAAACGTGCTTTCCGGCGCGCAGCAGGTCTTCTGCGATTTCCCGATGCAGATGCGTGGGAGTGGCTAGAAACACCGCTTCGAGTTCGTCGATTTCTGAAAGCATTTCCCGGTAATCCTCAAACCCCTGGGAGTCGGGCGCCAGCCGGGCAGCCCGCGCCAAGTATGGGACGTAAACGTCGCAGTAGGCCTTGACGTCCGCCTGCTCCCAGGCGGTCAGCCGCTCCAGAATCTCGCGGCCGCGAAAACCGGTTCCAATTACCGCGCACGAAACCGGGGGACCGTCGCCGGCAGCCGGCTCTCGGCTCCCTTTTGCCGACAGCCTGCAGACGGTTCCGGCCGCCGTGACGGCCAGCCAGAGAAATTGACGACGCGTAGCGCGACTGTAGCGATCCGTCATTTGCTTTCCATGATAAGGCGCCGCAGGCGCAAGTCCCAGCCGAGCCCGGATTTTTCTAAA
>CAZAEY010000240.1:0-3670 GCA_964484155.1 uncultured Acidobacteriota bacterium | reverse complement strand
AGCACGCGGAACGCAGCACGCAGAATTCCATCAGCGGTCGGCGTAGGGCGTACGCGATCTCGGCCTGAGTTCGGGTACGGCGTGGCGATAGAAACGGGTGTTCCATTCTTCCAGGTAGCGCCGATGCTCCTCGGTGTCCGGGTAGCGCTGGTTCGGACCGTAAGGGAACGACGTCATTTCGCTGAATGGCAGCGGCCCCAGGAAGTGAGGTGCCGCCGAATTGGGATCCATGTCCTTTCCGTAGCCCTCGACGTACACCAGGTAATCCCGTACCCAGCCTTCCGGCAGCGGCGGAAGGCCGCTTACGTCGTATGCGATCTTTACTTCGTCGCCCGAACGGGTGATGACGAACTTGTCGTTGCTTTCCTGCAGCAACGGCGTGACGTCGCCGAAACGCGTGTAGGCCCCCACGTGAACCTTCCATGGCGACTCGGGAGACGCCTTTTCCCAGATATACTCGCGCGGCTCCTTTCCGTCCGGCTTGTGGACTTCTGGAAATCCGTGAAATCTTAGCTCCGCCCTTTCGACCGGCACCCGATGCAGCCGAAAGTCATCCCGAGCCGGTCCGCTTTCCACCAGAATCTGGTCCCAGTAGATGCGCATGCTGGTGAGGATACGGACTTCCCGGGAGGGGGAGAGGAATTTGCCTGAAAGATCGACGGTCATGGTTTTAGGCAGTCCGGCGGGAAATCCCATTCTTTCGACGACGGTCACCCAGTTGCCTTCCTCGTCGCGAACTTGCAGATAGGGCGGGACCAGCTCATGGCCCGCCTGCGAAGCCGCGACGTTGCTGGTGCTGTCGGCATAGTCGATCCATGCATGCATGAGTAGAAGCGTTCGCTCGTTGGATGCTTCCCCCAGATCCAGGATCAGCTCGTGGGGTTCGGCATACCCCTTGAAAGGGAGCTCCTGGAACAAGTCAGGATAGGTCCGATCGATGCGGCTGATCTCTTTCAGCACCGACTGCCCCTGCTGATTCCACGCCGCCACGGGGGGACGAGGATTGGAGGCGGTCAGAATCCGAAAGGGTTGATAAGGCGGGCCTGGCAAAAGCTTCTCATCCGGGTAAATTTCGTATACGGCTGGATGGTCGACGGCGACCAGTTCGGTGTGGTCGTAAAATATGACTTCTTCGAGCTGGTTGTTAAACGTCACAACCACCCGTCCGTCGCGAAGCGCCACGTCCTGTCGATTCAGCTTGATGTATTCGTCGCGGTCCGGATAGTTGAACTGTCCGGGCGCCACCTGGTAGCCGTAGGCCGATCCGCCCAGAAAGTCGGTTTGAAACTGAAAGGTCTCCCCATTCCAGACGTAAAGGATCGGACAGCTCGTGCCTTTGCGATCGAGTTCCGTAATGGTCACAACGCGGTTGACCGGTTGATCGATTTCGGATTGCAGAACTCCGTTGGGCCACAGCAGGCGAACGACGTCTACCTTATCGCGCTGACCAAGTCCGAAGTGAAGAAGTGGCGACGACTGCCCGAGAAACCCGTGAAAGCCGTAGAGTTCCTGCTTTTGCCACAGTCGGCCGGCCTGGAGTTCGGCCTTGACGCCGAATCCGAAAGGATTGCTGTTGACGCCTTCGGGCCGGACGGCGATCCAGTTATTCCTCTCGGCGCCGTGGTTTCTCAAAAGCAACGGAGCGTCGCCGTTGACGGAGGCCACGATGTCCAGCGCCCCGTTACCGTTCAGGTCGGCGATGGCCACGCCCCGAATCGGCTTGCCGCGAATCTGGTCCAGTCCGGTTTCGGCGGTGACGTCGACGAAGCGGCCGTCTCTGTTTTCCAGCAGCAGAAAATTCTGCCGGCGAGTCAAGCCTTCCTCGGGTGAAAACAGCGGGGAAAGAACTACCAGAATATCGAGGCTGCCGTTGTTGTTGTAGTCGAATAAGAGGATCTGATGCGCTGAAAAATCTCCGGGGATCCCGTCCCTCCCGAACAGGCTAGCGGACTGAAAGTTGAAATTTCCGTGATTGTTCAACAGGATGCTGCGGTCCGGCGCCAATGAGGGGAGGGCCAGATCCAGAAAGCCGCTGCCGCGATAATCCCCGATGCCAACTCCTACGCCGGTGCCGGCCCCGCCGATTCCGGCCCTTGGCGCGACGTTTTCAAAGGTGCCGTCACGCAGATTGCTATACAGTTGATTGGGTCCCAGGTAATTGACGATGTACAGATCGATGTCACGGGAATTGTCAAAGTCCGAGGCCACGATCGCAGTAGTCTTGCCGCTCCCGCCGGCCAACCGCGAGCTGCGCGAAATGTCCGTAAACGAGCCGTTTGCATTGTTTCGGTAAACGACATTGGCCGCTCCGGCGAAGCTCTCTGGAAAGGCGCCGCCGCCGTCCGGAAACGCGCCGGCGTCGATGAAGTTTCCGACGACCAGATCCAGATCTCCGTCGTGGTCCAGGTCAACGAATCCTCCGGTGACTCCCCACGAAGGATCTCCCGTGCGGGTCCGCTCGGTGACGTCTTCGAATCGCCCGTTGCCGAGGTTCCGGTAAAGGACGTTTGGGCCGTAATTGATCAGATACAGATCCGGAAGCCCGTCGCCGTCGAAATCCCCCCACACTGCCTGCATTGTGTTTCCGGAGTAGGTGATCCCTGAATCGGTCGTCACGTCTTCAAATGTACCGTCGCCTCGATTTCGAAATAACGCTCCGGGCGTTTGGCCGGGGCCCGCATTAGGGAAAAAAAGATCGATGCGTCCATCGCCGTTGACATCGAATGCCGCTACTCCGGAACCGATGTAGGGAACGATCCGTTCCTCCAGTTCCTCTTTCGTCGCGGCCCGAAGCGGCGTCGTACCCGGTCCGGCATGCCGAAAGCGAAGGCCGGCTTCAGATGCGACCTCCCGAAAGACCACCTCGATGCGTTCCGGTCGAGGAGGCGGAGACGGAAGAAAGCGATCCGGGATCCGGTCGATGGCTGCCGCATAATCGCCCTGCTCCAAATATTGAAGGCCTACGGTCGTGCTTCCGAACAGATCCTGCAGCCGCTGGAACTGCTCCATCGCCTCGCGCCCCTCCTCCATCCTGCCGCCTCGACTCAGAGCCGTGGCCAAATTATAGTGCGCCGAGGCGTTGTACGGCTCTCTTTCGATGACGCTCCTGAAGTAGCCGAGGGCTCCTTCGTAATCCCGCAGGCGCATCTGAAGGCGCCCCAGAAAGTAATTAGTCGCAGGGTCCAGGGGATCCTCCCGGCTGACGAACTGGAAGGCCTCGACGGCCTCGTCCACGCGGTCCTGAGTTTGGTAAAGCAAGCCTAACACGTAGTGCGCGCGCAGGTTCTCAGGCTCCAGGCCCAAGCCTCGCTTCAGCGACTCCTCCGCTTCATCGTAGAGGCGGTCGTAAAACTGCGCGATCCCCAAGTTGATCCATCCGGTCGAAACGGAAGGGTCCAGTGCGATCATCCTCTTGAAATAGGATGCGGCGTCTCCAAACTGAAACTGATCCATCAGCGCCACGCCGCGATTGTTCCATTCCAGAAGCTGGCCTGTCTTGGCTTCTTCGCTCTGAGCGGCCGCCACAGAGAAATAGACCAGCAGAGCCGACAAAGAAAAAAGAGACGCCCACTTCAAGATCCGAAAAATTCTCATGGTGAAACCATTTTAGCGAAAGTCGAAGGGATCGGAGGGCGTTGTGGGTTCTGGGTTCGATTTGGCGAGGGAATAA
>CAZAEY010000239.1:0-3706 GCA_964484155.1 uncultured Acidobacteriota bacterium | reverse complement strand
CTCCTTCGACTCCATCGATCCGCGTCGTTGCTTCGTATTTGAACTTCATCTGCGCGCCGCCGCCTTTTTCGATCAGTATTACGCGGGCCTCGGTGTCGACATGGACTAACAGTCCTTCTGCAGTGGAGGCGGCCTCCGCCTCAAATTGGGCCGCAACAGGGGAAGCTGCAGCGATCAGCAATAATATCGGGAAAATTCTGACAAACGTCATTGCTGCGTTTCTCACGATACTTACCTCCTGCAATGATTAATCACCAAATTCCGAACTGAACTCCTCACAACGCAACCGTTTCCCTATCAGAACCTTCCTTCTCAGGGAATGTACTGGACGCGCCCGCCAAGCCGGAACAACATCAACCTCAGTAGGGAAATTTTCCCGGCACGGTCGTCCAAAACAGGGAAATTCTGTCTGTCGCCCTGAACGCCAAATCAGGATTCCACTTCACCATAGACAATGGAAACGCCTCAGAAATCCCCGTCAATTTCGAGGACAGAAAATGCAACTTTCGGCGTAAACAGGCATCTGTGGTGTGGATTGGCCGCATCGCTGCGAATGCGGGGAAGCGCGATCCGAAGCTCGTGAATTGGCTTTGCTGGAGAGATATTTGAAAAACCGGGAAAATTTCCCTCGGACCCATTGAGGGAAGAGCCAACATTCTGCATCGGGGATTAACCAGAATTCGTGGCCATTCATCACATCTCCTTTAACGTCCTTTTCTGAGACGAGCGCGCCTTAATGCGCCAACAATGTGCGGTTCTGAGACAGAGAGCCCGGCGCTGAGTTCGAAATGCGTCCGCGGGATTCTAGGTCCCACGGCAGCAGGTTGACGGGACATCCTGATCGCCGCGAGCCTCGAAACCGGCTCAGGAGCCGGATGGTGAAGCGTCTGCTCGCCCGGTCCAGAGGTCGGAAAGATTTGGAAACGACAACGGAGAGCTGGAAGAAACTGATGACTTCAGATTCGCTCGCCAGGCGCCTGTACTTCATGCAATTCAGCCGAAGCTTCGGAAAATTGGCCCGTCGAAACGGGAAACCCATCTTCCTTTCGGTCGGGCTGGCAAGCCTTTTGCTTGGCGGAGCGAGCCGCTTTGCGCACCCGGCTGCCGCGGAAACGGCGGAATCCACCACCCCTGCCGAGGCGATTCAGCTCATCGCCGAAGACTTCAGGAGCCAACTGGAGATTCAGCAGGGAGTGCGTATCGTTATCGGCGTGGAAAACCAGCGCATGGCATCGGTACGGCGCTCGCTGGAAGATCCGGAAGTCTTTGAGGTCTCGATCGACCGCAGTTTTCTCGAAATCCTGGATGAAGAGGAGTTGCGGGCGGCGGTAGCGCACGAAATGGGCCATGTATGGATCTTTACGAATCACCCCTACCTGCATACCGAAGCGCTGGCCAATCGGATGGCCCTGAGACTCGTCTCCAGGGAGAGTCTGGATCGCGTCTATCAGAAAGTCTGGCTGCACCAGGGAGAAAAAGGCGACTCCAGTCGATTTTTTGCCGAATAGCCAAACCGGAGATCCAAACTCCAAGAGCGGGCGGGCCGGCTCTCACGAATCAGGAGGGTTCAGTCCCGCCCCACTCCCGGATTCTTCGATAGCCGGCCCAATCATGCCCATTTCGATCGGGCCGATCTACGACGCTTTACCGGAGTTAACCGACCCCGGGTCTACTGGCTTGAACTCTCGAAACGGACTTCAACCGTCCGGGCCGTCTTGGCGAACCAACCGCTTTCGTACTCCACGGTCACGTGAGTTCCGGTTCGAGTCAGTAGGCCTTCGATCCCCTCTCCGGCGCCCAGTATCAAGGTCATCTCGTCATACTTGAACTCCAATTCCTCTCCTGCGGCCGTTCTGATCACGAGGATTTCCCGGTCCGGGTCCACCCGCACGAGTTCTCCTTCCGCCGTGTTCAGGACCTTTTCTTCGGACTCCCATTCAGAGGGGTACATGTCCTGCTCGCTCATCTCCGCCGTCTCCTGCCGCTGGCAAGCGACGGTCATTCCAATGAAGAAACAGGCAAAAACAACGATCAAGTTTCGAAAGAGCTTTTCGGTATTCATGCCTCGCTTTCCTTTCTGAATCCTTTTAGGATTCGCCATGCACCTGGCTTATAGCTTCTCCGTGGTGCCAAAGACGCATATTCCATGCCAACTTGCGGCTCTGGAGACTCAATTGGCTGCCCGGGCGCTCTGCCAGCGCCGATTTCCGCGGCATCTTGAGCCGAAGGGAACAGTCCGACGGCTGTCGCTGCCCGGAATGGAAAGCGAGGAGAAATCGGCAGGGGAAGTGAAAAATTCCCTTATGAGAAAGGAAGGGCGCTTCCCGGAGTCAACTTGGACGATCGAGACGCTTAATACGAATTGAAGGCAGCGATTCAAGGACGAACGGTGTCGTCCAGCGGCTTGCCAAGCTGTTCGTACAGGCTGCGTCTTCCCGCCTTGTCCTTTTCGAGGACCTTCCTTGCCGCTGCCGCAACGGCTTCGGCCTTTTCCCGGGGAACCACGATCACTCCGTCTCCGTCGCCCACGACGATATCTCCCGGACGAACCAGAACTCCTCCGCAATTGACCGGGCGATTGACGGACTCGACCTGATTGCGCCCGGGACGAATGCCCCGTCCGAAGCGTCGGTGGTACACGGGAACTCGCTGCAGGGCGATCTCGTCGGTGTCTCGGACGCCTCCGGACGTGACCACTCCCACGGCTCCTCTGAGTTTCCACAGCAGAATGTTGTTGGAACCGATGGTGCCGGTGTCGCCGTCTTCAGCGCCATCGATCACCACGACCGTCCCCGGGTGCAGCAACTCTACAAACGGCTCCGGAGAGAGGGTCGAATACCAGCGACCTTCCCACTCATCAAAATCTTCCGCACTCGCAAACGAAGGCCTTCCCACATTGGCGGGCACATACCGGACGGTCACGGCGACCCCCCGAAACTGGTGATCGAACCCGGCGTGGTCCTGCCAGAGCGGGCGGATGTCCGGGCTCATCAAGCCGACATCCGCCAGCCCTTCCACATCCATGGCATCGGAAAGATCGGCGACGCGGAGGCCGTCGAAAAGCTCCAGGATGCTTTCGTTCTCTTCCTGCGCGTATTCCTGAACCGGGATGAAGTCCTGAGCGGCAAGGAAGAGACCCATCAGGCTGATGTGAAGCAGGGCGCACAAGACGCCGAATCGTGTGGCTTTCATAATTCCCTCCTTTTGGGACCTTTCACGGGGGTCCTGGGTGATGAATGGCGGTGTAACGTCACGATCGGTCGAATTCCAAGTCGTCTGGCGACCTCATGGGTCCCTTTAGGGCTCTGCCGAACATGGACGGCGATTTCAGAGGCGGCCGAAGAGATTATGTCGCAACCAGCGCTTAAGATCGAGGCCCCCTCCCTTCCGTCGCCATGATTTTCTCGATCTCCCATATCGACCGTCTCAGCCTGAAGCATCCAGGGCCAGGCAACTCGAATCCGAGGAATAGGGCAGTCGGCTCGACTGGCCGACCGGCGCTCCCAAGGCTTGCAAGCGGCACAGGCGACCTGAGCTTCGGTGCTGACGCTGCCCGCCCTCGCCATGGACAGAAAGTGAGGGCTTCCCTAGAATAATTTTCAATGCGAAACGCTTGCTCGAGAGCAATTGAGTCTGAGTCAACCTGGCGGAGAGGCTTTCGCAGGAGCGCAACGATTGCCGCTCGGGATTGCCAAAGCAGTTTGCG
>CAZAEY010000238.1:0-3757 GCA_964484155.1 uncultured Acidobacteriota bacterium | reverse complement strand
GAGACAGCCAGGATTTCGCCGCGAACCGTCGCCAGCGGCTTCTGAGTGAATCCGTCAAAACTCATGATACGCCTGGGAAAGTGGAAATGGTGGGAGGGAAACGACGGAATGCGAAGCGAGGTGCGGTCCCTGCCGCCGACCACTTCTTCGTCAGTCCATTCCAGCGCGACCTCGTACGGCCCGGGAAACATCGCCGTCAGTCGGGAAGAGCTCGAGGGAGGGGGAAGCGCCAGGGGAGTCGCCGTTTTACTGGCAGGATCAATTTCGCAAAGAACTGCAGGGATCTTATATTCGATCCCGGTCACGTTTCTCGAAAGGTAGCGAAGCAACACGTAGATGCGGCCATCAGGCAGCACCGCCATCGGAGAACCAAATGTCAAGCTTCCGGTCGCGCTTCCTACAAAGACATCTGAATCCTCCGGCTGAAGCGAAGATCCTGCATACAGGCTCCGTGGATCCACTCGAATCGCTTCCAGCCAGAATCCGTCGCGGGAGAATTTGTGCACCGCCAACTGCGGCCGGATCTCCAGGACGTAGTAGAATCGCGCCCTGTCGACTTCCAAAGCGTCCGCATTCATGGTCTCGCCGCCTGGCAGACTCAAGGTGACATCCTCAAACGAGTCCGCGGCATAAAAGCGCCGAATGGTCCATCCGGCGCTGCCGTCCGGAAGCAGAGCGTGAACGGTGCCCTCGTCGTCGACCGTAAAGGATCGGGCTCCTCTGAATTCCGCCTGCGTCCCGAGGAAGTAATTCGCCTCAATTTCTCCCGTTGTCGGCGAAACGCGATGGATTTCGCTCGTTCCCATTGAGGCCAGAAAGATCGAGCCGTCCAGACCGAAGCGACCAGGGAGGGAAGGCCAGAAGCTGTAATGAAACGGCCGAACGGACGGACTTTCCCCTTCAGGACTCATCTCGGCCATGGCCTTGACGCGTCGGAGCGCACGGTTTTCAAATTCCGAAAGCAGGGCCAAATCGGCGGCTCTTTCAAGCGCTTGTCTAGCCATTTGAAAGACCTCCGGAAAGGCCGCTGTGTCCAGCGCGGTCCGCTCTGTGAGACTGCGCCCGAGGATCAGGTCAACGTCCGGCTCGCTTTGAAAAACGTTGTCAGCAGGAGTTCCTCTGCGGATTTCGATCGGCTCCAGGCTCCAGACGCCCTCTTGAGAGGCGATGACAAGTCGAATCGGCCAGCAACGGAGGTCGGGAGCGAAAGATGTCTCCTGGTGGCTCTGATTGGAAACGCGCTGGGAGACCACGAAAACCCGATAGCCGAGAACGACATCCTCGCGAATGAAGTCCGGGTGCCTCCGCCAGTCGTCGCAGTGTGTCAATGGAGGACCGGCGCCGCTTCCCAAGCGTCGAAACCAAACCTCGCTTCGGTCCGATCCGTAAGACGCCTCGAACAGCGCCCAACCCCCATCCGTCCGTTGAAATCGCAGATTCACCCGATCGATATAGGCGTCCCCGGGGCCGGCTGGGGTAAATGTCGACAGCTGCACCAGAGTGAATCCCTCGTCGGAAGTGGCCTGGCCTGGGGACATCGGCAATACGGTTGCCAGCAAAATCAGCGAAGCGGCTGCAACTGTCGCCCTTCGCAGCTTCGGCCGACGCCACCAGCGCTTCTCCAGCCATCGCAGCCGATCCAGGAGCCGGCACCGGCTTTCCATCAGTCCGGGCTGAAGAAATGGCCTGCGGTCGGCCCCCTCCAGGAGCCGTTTAGACATCGCCAGCAGCGTGCTGCGGTAGGCGGGCGCGGCGTCGCCCAGCGCCGCAGCCGCTTTCGCGTCGCAGCAAAGCTCCTGAAGGTGCTGGATCCGGCGTCGAATCAGAGGCAGCAGAGGATGAAACCAGTAGCAGATATAAAGCAGAAGCGTCGCCTGCTGAATCAGCGGGTCGCGGCGTTGGATGTGGGCCAGTTCGTGCAGGAAGATGTGCCTTAGCTGCATGCTCGAAAGCGACCGGGCGGCGCGGAAGGGAATCAGCACTGTGGGGCGAAGGGTTCCGAAAACGCCTGGAACGGCCACTGCGTCCGTCATCGCCAGCCGCGGAGGGCGTTTGATTCCGAGCAGCGCGGCCGCCTCCTCAAACGCCTTGCGATGTTCAACTGAAACCGGGTGGATGCTTCGCTGAATGGACCGGCGCAGCTTGCGCCAGCGAAGGAACGCAGCCAGCAGAAGCCCTGCGGCCCCGGTGAGCCATGCGGTCAGCAGCCAGACCTTCCACGAGAGGGTCGCGTCCTGCCCGTTCTCCATCGCTGGCGCAGACGCTGATTCCACCGCCGCCGATTCCACAGCGGATGCGGGCGGACGCTTGGCCGTCGGCGTCGCAAATTCCGTTTGGGGGGCAGGGAGCTCGAGCGGCATCGGTTGCGGCGCCTGCGGTTCGAGCCTGAGCGAAGCGCCGCCGGTCTCGAGAAGCGGAGCGGTCAGACTCACGGGGGAGGAAAGCGTCGGCGGCATGACCAGTTTTGCAAACACCAGCAGCCAGAGCGCGAGCCGAAGCTGGGGCCAGGCCCAACGCCGAACGGCCATATCCAAAACGTACGCGATCCCGATTAAAGCCGTGACCTGTACGACGGTCAGCCGCATCCACTCCCACCAATTGACCGCCAGAGAGTTCAGAAGTTCGGGCATCAGGCGTCCTCCTCCTCCCGCTCCTCTTCTTCCAGCAGCCGCAGAAGGGCTCGGCGGTCGCGATCCGTCAATTCCTCTTCAGCGAGCATGAACTGCATTAGCGGGCCGATCGCCCCGTCGAAAGCCTTCTCGGCAAGGGAGCGAATCGCCGATCGCCGCGCCTGTTCCCGACTCAACACAGGCTCGTAGAGGAGCGTGTTAGCGCGGAGCCGCGATTTCAAAGCCCCTTTTTCCACCAGCCGGTCCAGAATCGTCTTGACCGTCGAATAGGCCCACGAGGTTTCCGGTTCGGTGACCTCCAGAACGTCGCGGGCGCTGGCTGGAATCCTTTGCCAGACCGCCTTCATCACTTTCCATTCGGCTTCAGTGAGATTCATAAGAAACTACAGCTTGGGTGGATGCTACTACAAGTGTAACGAAGTTGCAAGAAGGATCCTGCTGCGGTCGTCATTCGACGCATCAATCCTGCGCCCCTGCACCATTGAGCTCGCGCTCAGGACTTCGAGTTCGGTTGCAGCGTCCCTAGCCCGCCAAGCCGGGCGTCGTGTAGAAACCGCCTCGCCCTTCGCACTTTCTTACACAGGAGAATCGCCTGGCTGCTCGCGGGGAATGAGATCGAAGCCCAAGAGCTTCGCCGAGGACCGGATGCGGCGGTCCAGACTGAGAAGCGCCAGATCCGGGATCGCCGATCGAGCGACCAGGGCGCAGGCCAGATGGAGGGCGTCCAGAGTGCGCACCGGCTCGCAGGGAAATGGGCGGCGAGCACGCTCCATCATTTCTTCATGCAGTTTCAGGATGCTCCAGCGCGCCGCCGCTCTGTTCAGGACGGCTCTGCGTTCAGCGGCCTGAGCCTCCGAAACGTCGCCTGCGACTACGCTCCGGATCAACACTCGGTCGGTTTCGACCAGCGTCAAATCCGAGGCGGTCACAATTTGAGCCTCCGACAGTGAGTGGAGAACTTTCGTCCCGTCCGGCTCCCCCATCAACCAGGCCAAGACCGCGCTCGACTCGGCGCAGAGCTTCAACCTCCTCCCGCTCTTGGGCCAGCAGTTTTTTTAATTTCCCGCGAGGAAGCAGCCGTTGCATTTTGGGGTATAACTCAGGCTGGTTCGACCCTCCGATGGAGA
>CAZAEY010000237.1:0-3828 GCA_964484155.1 uncultured Acidobacteriota bacterium | reverse complement strand
GCCATCCGGCGATAGCAACGGTTCGTATGCGGCAGGTCGCCGCCGCAGCAAAGCCATGGAACCCAGAACCCAGAACCCCTCTACGCCTTTTTCCGCAGAAGCATCCGGTACACGTCTTGTCGGGGCAATCCGAGGTCTCGGGCAGCGGTGCGCGCCGCCTCCGCCTTGTTAAGTCCGCGAGTCTCCATCAGACCGTGGGCGTAGGCGGCAGGGTCGACGGGCGAACTCCGATTCAGGAACGTGTCTGAAGGGGCCACGACCAGCGTGTACTCGCCGCGGGCCGTCTCCTTTGACGCCTGAGTCTGGATTTGTGAGAGCCTTCCCCACAGAGACGTTTCGTGGAGCTTCGTCATTTCCCGAATCAGGAAGGCTTCGCGATCGCCAAGTGTCTCTTCGACCTCTCGCAGGGAGCGGGCCAATCGGTGAGGCGGCAGGAAAACGATCAGGGTGGCGGGAAAGTTTGCGATGTTGGCCAGCTCCTCGCGACGGGCCGCCGCTTTCTTCGGAAGAAACCCAACAAAAAGGAAACGATCCGAAGGCATTCCGGAGACCGATAGCGCAGCCACTGCCGCGGAAGGACCCGGCACGGGGAACACCGGCACTCCGCTTTCGTGGCAGCGTCGCACCAGACGATACCCGGGATCCGAGATCAGAGGCGTTCCAGCATCGCTGACCAGAGCGATCTTCGCTCCGCCGATGAGTCTATCCAGCAGCTCGGCGGCTCTTTCTTCCTCGTTATGCTCGTGATAGCTGACGGTCGGCGTGGCGATGGAAAAATGATTCAGAAGCTTGCGCGTGCGGCGGGTGTCCTCACAGGCGATCCAGTCCGCTTCGGAAAGAATGGTTCGGGCTCTCTGCGAAAGATCCTCCAGATTTCCTATGGGAGTGGCGACCACGTAAAGGGTTCCAGTCCCGGGGGAGTTCATGTCGAACCGTTCATGGCGTACAGCATTTCCTCGACGGCCTGACCGATGCCGACCAGGGCCGCTCGAGCCACGATGTTATGGCCGATGTTCAATTCCTCCACCTCGGGAATCGAAGAAACCGGGCCGACATTCCGGTAAGTGAGGCCGTGGCCGGCCAGAACGCGCAAATCCAGTTTTCTGGCGTGCTCGGCGGCGTCCACAATCTTGCCGAGCTCCTCAAGAAACAACGGATCGGCCTCATCCAGCCCTTTGGGCGCCGCTTCGGAATAGGCGCCCGTATTCAATTCAATCAGGCTGGCCCCGGAGGCGCCTGCCCGTTCTATTTGCTCGATTTCGGGATCGATGAACAGCGACACTTGAATATCCAATGCTTGAAGCCTTTCGACGGCATCGCGCACCGGCTCCAACGTTCGAACCAGGTCCAAACCGCCTTCGGTACTGATCTCGTCCGCCCGTTCCGGCACGAGCGTGACCGTGTCGGGCTTTAGGTCGGCGGCCAGGAAAAGGTTTTCCTCGCTGACGGCCATCTCGACATTCAAACGGGTGGTCACAAGCTGCCGCATCAGACGGACATCTCGTTCCTGAATGTGGCGGCGGTCCATTCGCAAGTGGACCGTGACTCCATGGGCGCCCGCCAGTTCCGCCATCAATGCGGCTGTTACCGGGTCGGGTTCAATGGCCTTTCGCGCCTCGCGAATAGTGGCGATGTGGTCCACATTGATTCCAAGTCGCGTCATTTCAAAATCCTCACGGCAGGGGAGGTTCGTAGCGTCCCCGAAAATCGTTCCAGCGGATGCGGAACAGGTCGGCGAACGTAAAAATTGCATCCGGGAACATGCGCACTTTGCTTCCTTCTCGATGTCGCCAGACTACCGGCACCTCGGCCATGCGAATGCCCCACTTGCGGGCGATATACAGGATCTCAACATCAAAGGCGAAGCGATCGATCCGCTGCCTCTCAAATATAGCGCGACAGCTCGCCATTTCAAACAGTTTAAAACCGCACTGCGTATCCCAAAAGGGAAGGCCGGTCAACAGTCGGACCATTCGGTTGAACACTTTGCCGGCGTTTTCTCGAAACCAGGATTGCCGGATTTCGACACGGGAGCCGACCACGTCGCGGGAACCGAATGCGAGGCGAGCCTTGCCCTCTGTGACCGCTTCCTCCAGGCGCGTCAACTCTTCCAAAGGCGTGCTCAAATCGGCGTCGGTGATGAGCGAGTACCGGCCTCGGGCGGCCAGCATTCCCTTGCGAACGCTGTGTCCCTTCCCCCGGTTTTCCGAATTTTGCAGAGTCCGGACCGACTCTTCGCCGAGTCTTTCTGCCGCAGCCAGCGAAATCCGGTACGTCGCGTCCGTGGATCCATCGTCAACAACCAGGATCTCAAAGGGCGCGTTCCGAAGCTGAAAAAACCGGAAGATCTGATTGATGCTCTCCCCCAGACGCCCTTCCTCGTTGTAGGCCGGGATGACGATGCTGATCTCCGGCGCGGTCATTCCAGTATCGACAATCCCGATTTCAATCTTCGCAGAGTCTGGTCGCGGCCCAGCAGGATCATGACGTCAAAGATTCCAGGAGACGCCGATTTGCCGGTCAGTCCCAACCGGACGGCCCCGATCAGCTGTCCGAGCTTCAATTCGTACGTGGAGGCAATGTCGCGCACCAGAGGCTCCAGACTTTCCGGACTATATGTTTCCAAAGCTGCAAGCTTCTCCTGAAGCTCCTTCAGAGCTGGCTGAAGGCGCTCCCGGAGGGTCGCGTCCAGACCCGCCCGGAAGCGTTCAATCGACTCGGAGTCCATGGCCACTTCCTCGCGCAGGAAAGGCTGCGCAGCCTCGGAAAACTCCGTCAGCAACTGGATTCTAGGCTGGAACAATTTCACCAGCGAAAGAAACCAGGAGCGCTCTCGACCCGCCCACTCCTCGCGCCACAGGCCGGCGGATTCGAGAAAGGGGACCAGCTGATCGGCCAGCTCGGCGGGCGTAAGGCTTCGCAGATACTGCCCGTTCATCCAAGTCAGCTTCTGAAGGTCGAAGACCGCATCGGAGCGATTGACTCCCTTCAAAGAAAAAAGTGAAATAAGCTCGCCATCTGACATGATCTCCCGATCATCTCCCGGAGACCAGCCCAAGAGGGCCAGATAGTTTCGCAGAGCCGCATCCAGGAATCCAGTTTTGCGAAACTCAGTCACCGAAGTGGCGCCGTGGCGCTTGCTTAAGCGCTGCCTGTCCGGGCCCAATATCAGCGGCAAGTGAGCGAACTCCGGCGGCGCGGCTTCCAGCGCCCGGTAAATCAGCAACTGCTTTCCCGTATTCGAAAGATGGTCGACGCCCCGGATGACGTGAGTGATCCGCATTTCCAGATCGTCCGCCACCACGCACAAATGGTAAGTCGGGGTTCCATCGGAACGGAGCAGAACGAAATCTTCAAGCTGCTCGGAAGCAACTTCAACGTTGCCGTAAACCTGGTCGACAAATGTTACCTGCTCGCCCTCCGGCACTTTGAAGCGAACGGCAAACGAGGCGCTCTTGTCCAGCAAGGCCTGCACTTCATCCTCGGAAAAAGAGCGAAATCGCCGGTAAGCGTCCGGTTCGCCGCTCCCGGAGTCGAAATCCCGATAGGCCCAGCCGGAATCCAGGAGCTGCTGCGCACGTTGACGATACAGTTCCAGCCGCTGCGATTGGAAATATGGGCCTTCGTCCCAATTAAGCCCAAGCCAGCGAAGCCCTTCCAGGATCCCTTCGACCATTTCCCGACTCGAACGCTCGACATCGGTGTCCTCGATCCGCAGCACGAGGGTCCCGCCGTGAGATCTTGCGAACAGCCAATTAAACAGAGCCGTGCGGGCCCCGCCGAGGTGCAGATGGCCTGTGGGGCTCGGTGCGAACCGGACTCGTGGAT
>CAZAEY010000236.1:0-4088 GCA_964484155.1 uncultured Acidobacteriota bacterium | reverse complement strand
GCCCCGCCGAGGTGCAGATGGCCTGTGGGGCTCGGTGCGAACCGGACTCGTGGATCAATCGCTGCCACACCCGTAAAATAGCATTTTACAGGGACTCCGGCGCAGGGAAGGTGCAAATGCATGCCCTCAGGATGGCTGTTTGACCATTTTGTCGGCAGAAGGCGGAATCAATGGAAGCTGCAATTTACCTGATCACTCAGATTCACTGGCGCGACGTCCTGGACATCCTGATGGTAACGGCCATCTTGGTGTGGCTCTATCTGCTCGTCCGCGGCACCCGCGCTTTTCGAATTCTGTTGGGCCTCGGGCTGGTGGTTTTGATCTACCTGTTCGCACATTTCTGGGGGCTGGTCCTGACGGAGTGGTTTTTGCAAGGACTTGTACAGGCGGTCATTCTGTTCATCCTCATTATTTTCGCCCCCGAAATCCGACAGGCGCTGGAGCGGCTGAATCCGTTAAGAATCTGGAATCGCCCGGCCAAGGCCGATTTCGCCGATGAACTTCAAGAAGCGGTTCGAGCCTGCCGGTACTTCGTCGCTCATTCGATCGGCGCAATGATCGTGTACGAGCGAAACGACAGTCTGTCCCAGCTGGTGCGACCGGGAATTCCCGTTCAGGGCCGCGTGCAGGAGGAAACCCTGATCGCATTCTTCTTGACCAGCGCCCCGACGCATGACGGCGCCGCCTGGGTTCGGGATGGTGTGCTCCACCAAATCGGCGTCTTCCTTCCTATTTCCGAACGGGACCATTCGAAGAAATACGGAAGCCGTCATCTTGCGGCGCTCGGACTCAGCGAATTAAGCGACGCTCTGGTCGTCGTCGTTTCCGAAGAGCGGCAAGTGGTCTCGGTAGTTCAGGATGGCCGCTTGGAGGAGATCGACGATTGGAACCGGCTCGAGTCGATTCTTCGCGAGGGACTGGGTAAGACCGTCCGGCTTCATCAACCCACGCTTGTCCAGCTGATTGCCAAAGAATGGCGCGTTAAGCTCGCCACCCTGCTCTTAGTGACTCTTGCCTGGTTTACCGTTGCGGGCCGGCAGGAAATTGAGGGGGTTTACGCCGTACCGATTGAAACCGTCAACCTGCCCGAGCAATTCTCTTTCGCCCTCGAGCCCGTAGATCAAGCTTTTATAACCCTTTCCGGCACGCGTCTGGCCTTGGCCCGCCTGGATTCCTCCGCTCTGCGGATCTCCCTCGACCTGTCAGACGTCACTCCAGCCACACGCTTCATCCCCATCCATCCCAGTCGAATATACGTTCCCCCTAACATTCAAGTCGCACGAATCGAACCGCAAATGGTCGCAATCGAAGTGGAGCCAAGATAAAGAGCTTGCGCCGGTCCGCTGGTTTGTCGCGCACAGAGGCGCCTAAAGCGGACCAGCCCGATCCTCGATCCCCGTCCCAATTTTCAGGGAACCGGGAAAACGGGTACGATTGAGCGCGCATGTTTCAGATCAGCAGATCCATTCAGAGGCGGCGGCAACATTCCGAAAGCTCCCTGAGCTTGTTTGATTACAGCCTGGAAATAGACCCATACGGTCTCTTGCTGCGATGCGGGGAGACGGAGCTGCAGCCCGATTCGGAAACTGAGGTCCTGGCGGAAGAAGAAATCGATTGCCTGCTTTTCCTGTACCGGGGGGAGATGACCGCGTCATCCAACCGAACGGCAGTTCACGTGAAGGCTGACGCCCTCCTGATCTTCCACGCTTTATCGGACGACGCCGGCTTGCGACTGCAAGGCGGTCCCCGGAAAAGCCGCTTCCTGCAACTGACCCTCAGGCGCCCGCCCGGCGATAGAAACGATCAAACCACTGTGCGGCAACTGAATCTCAAAGACCGTCGTGGGACGTTGCAGCCGGTCGCTTCGGGACAGGACCACCCCGATGCGGCGCCCTTGCTTTCGGATTCGGCCGTCTATCTCTCCCACTTGAGGCCCAAGGAGCAGGTCGTGTTCGAGACGCTGATTCAGCGCCGCAGTTACGTCTACGTTTTAGAGGGGACGCTGCGAGTCGAAAACGAGCGCCTGCATCCGGGTGACAGCTTGCGGACCGATCGTGAGGCCGTTATTCCGCTCAGCAGCAGCGGCCACTGTCAGTTCGTTTTGGTTGACTTGCCGCCCTCCGAGGCGGAATCAGACAATCCGCGGGCCGAGAAGCTCCCGTTAGCCCCGGACTGCTGAAATTCGCGAGAGACTTACTGAACGGCTATGACTTTGCCGAAAACGCCCTCGCGAGTCGTAGTGATATAGACCATGTCTGCGGGAGCGCCGTCGGATTCAAACGTCAGGGTGTAGACTGCGTCCAGTTGACCGCGAATGCGGTCCAGCGCCGGCAGCAGCAGCGAAGTGGTCGGCAGCTCGCTATAGTCTCCCGAAGCCGCCGCCGCCAGTCTCTGAAGCCATTCCTTTCCGTTCCGGTGCTGCCGATCAACTTTGTACTGAGCCCAGTCCCTTTCCCGGGCTCTGGGGGATCCGACGAAGATTCCGCCTACGTCGCCTCCAGTCGTGCCGGGCGGCAGGTCGAAGATTAAATCGTCCCGAGGGTTCTGCATGAAGCGGTAAACCTCGCGTCCGTCGTAGTGCAAGACGTATGTTAAAACGCGCTCGCTTTGAATGGCTTGCAGCGCGTCTTCCCAGGAAGTCGAGCTGCCCATGTCGAAGCCGTCCGTAATCAGAATCATGGCCTCTCGAATGTTTTCAGAATCGAACTTTTGCGTTGCCGCCATGACGATCGCGTCCCGCAGGATGGTTTTCATCTTGACCTTGGAATCTCGAAGCGACTGGGTGGCGGCAAGCGCTACGCGGGCGTCTGAACTCCAATCAGCGTCCACATAGACTTCTTCATCGAAGGTCAACAGCATGACCTGCTGAAACTCCGACCACCGCAGGAAAAACTGCTCCAGAGCGGACAGGACGTCGTTGTGAATTCTGTGAATGCCCGGCCCCACATCCAGCACTACGCCCAGCCGGAAGGGGCGCTCCGGTCCCTGAAACTGCACAATCGCCCGCTGCTCTCCCCGCTCGGTGAGGGACACTTCGGAAGCTTCCAGATCGTGGACGATGCGCCCCGACGCGTCAACGAATTGCACGTGAGCGGCTCGAGATTGCGCTGGGAGCTCGATCACCCCCGCAGCCATCGACAGTCCCAGTAGAATTACAGGAATTTTCATGACGCTTACCTCAAGTTGCGACGTCTTCAACCCAGAACGTTTAAAAACGAGTGGGCCGCGGTCGGATTCCGGCGCTTACGCCCAGACTAACGCAACAGCGCCTGAATTTCCCTCCAGCTGATCGGTTTAATTCCCTCTTCTTTCAGCAGCGACTCGAACTCCGGGCTGGTCATGACGTCGAAATCCCGCTGGCGCCAGGCGGAGCCGAAATCAGGGTGGTCGACGGCAACTCCGCGCATTTCTTCATCATCGTACGCCAGGTGGACGATCAACTCGGTGACTCCGGGCTGCAGGTTTCGGATTGCGTTAAAATAAAACTCCGGCCATTGCTCGGGCTCGATCATCTGGTTCAACATAACCAGATGGTCCAGTACCGGATCGCGTTCATTTAACGCTTCGGAAATGTGCGGCGCGAAGGCGGCAAACGTATGCGCGACCATCACGGGGATTCCGTACTCCCGGCCTGCCTTCACATAAGCTTCAAACAGCTCGGGAGTTCGAAACAACACGCCCATATGCGAATCCAGATGCGTTGGCTCGATCCCCACGCTTCTAGCCTTTTCGATCTGAGCCCGTATCTCCGCCTCCGCTTCCTCCGGCGCGATATGCTCGAGTGCCTGTTGGACTGTCGGGTAGAAGTTCCCGAAGCCGTCGACCAGAGACGAAACCCGATCCCAGGGCGAGACCGGCCCCCACTTGTAATGCTTCCACTCGCTGGTCAGCGTCAAGTGAAGGCCAAAGTCCCGATCTGGATGGGTCGCAGCGTATTCGGCCACCTCGCTCAGCCAGGGGCACGGAATCATAATGCTGGCAGAGTTGACCGTTCCCTGGTCCATGGCCGCAAAAGTCGCGCGGTTGACCGAATGCGCGACGCCCACGTCGTCGGCGTGAACGATCAGCAACCGGTCCTGGGGTCCGTA
>CAZAEY010000235.1:0-4206 GCA_964484155.1 uncultured Acidobacteriota bacterium | reverse complement strand
ACGAAGAACCCGTCTCTCAGCGATCCAGCTCCAGCACTCCCCACACGCTGGGTGAATCCCAAATGAAGCGACGAGTCATGGGCGCCCACGAAAGCAGGTCTCCGTTGTTGTGAATCACGATGACGTTGAACCCGATTTCACGGGAGTCCTCGAAGGCAGTAGCCAGGAACCCCGGCGCGCTCGGGCGAACGGTCACGAGGATTTGCCTGCCGGCCCTTTTTACGTCAAGCCAGTCTGGATGATCCTCTACGGTTTCCACGAAAGTGGCCGGACGAAGAAATCGAGATTGAGCGGCAATTCGCCCGGAACCGTCAACACCGAGAACTATGCATCGATCGTGATCGCCGAAACTGAGGGGACGAAGCCCGTCGGGGTTGATCAAGACATAGATGCTCCCCGGCTTGAACCAGTCGTCAAAGGAGCCCGGCTTCGGTTCAATCAGAGGCGCCAGATGCAAATCGGGCGGCAGTGAGATTCCGACATGAAGGCCATCCTCAGACCAGGCGACGCGACCAAGAGTCGAAACCCCCGGGGCGGTCCAGGCCTCCAGCCACAAACCCCTTCTCCAACTCTCGAAGAGTTGCCCCACATCGGGCCTGGCTTCCAGATTGGGCACTTCTTCTCGAGGCGTCCGGACAAACGGCGCTTTGCGCCTCAAGAGATCTCGAATTCTCAGCTCGAAAATCTCGCGCTGTTCGTTGCTGATGATGACTCGGTCCTGCCCGTAAAAGGTCACGGCTTCCACCTGTCGCGCATTCAGTCTGGAAATGAGCGGATGCTTTTGAAGCATCTCAACCGGATCGCCGGGGCCGTCAAAAAGCAGCAGGGCCAGATATGAGGCCAATACGATCCTGGTTCCGTCCCTGCTGATGTCGCCGCCTGTGATCATCGTGTGGACCGGAACCTCTCCCTCATAGACCGCAGTCCCGGCCCCCCGTTCGATCGGGAAGCGAAAGATCTTGGGCAAGCTGCCGTCCCAGGATTTGGTGACGATGTATGCGTTTCCTTCCCAAACAAAGAGGGTCTCGCAATCGTAGGCCGCTCCGTCGGGAAAGAGAATTGACAGAACGGCCGACGGATTTACGGTCGGCTTCGAGTCTTGGAAGGGGTCGGGTTCGGGAACGACGTAAATCAGCGTTCGCTTCTGAGGGTCGATCCTCGAGCTATTTTCCAAAATATATAGATTGCCGGATTCGTCCAGGGCGATATCTTCCCAGTCGATGTTTTCAGCGCCATTGAGAAGATATTTGCGAATGAATTGACCGCTGCGCTTCACCGCAAAAATCTGGGGGGAATGACCCGAGTCGTTGTGCGTCCATAGGACGCCTTGAAACTGGCGACTGGCGATGATTCCAGAGGATTCTTGAATATCCGGGTGCATGAGACGCCCGCTGGGTACGATGTTCCAGAGGGTTCGTGTCGCGCAAGCGAACGACGCTGGCAGCGCAAGAAGCATGGCCAGGGCAGTCAGGCGAAACCATGCGAGCATAAAACAAAATAACTTGGAGGACGGCGCTCTCGCAATGACTCATTTTCCCGGAGAATCCTTGCCGCCTGCCGCAACCCTCCCCTCACTCCGTCGCCGGACATGGGCTAGAATTGCCTGAATGTCCGAAATGAAGGCTTGGGTATATGACTTGGAGCGCAAGCCGGAAAGCGATCTCCATCTGTATCTGGAGACGCGACCGATTCCAACGCCCGGCCCCGGAGACATCCTGCTCAAAGTTCTAAAGACTTCCGTGTGCGGGACCGATGAAATGCTTTTCTCCGGCAACCTCAGACGCGCTCGCAACGGCATCATTCCCGGACACGAGTTCTGCGGAGAAATCGTGGAGATCGGCTCCCACACGGAGGGATTTGGAATTGGGGAAGTCATCGCTGGAGAATCGCATTATGGCCAGAACGGGATCGAGGAGGAGGGGGTCATCGGCCTTTGGCCTCCAAGACTCCACGGCGGAGTTGAAGGGCGCGTCGTCGAAGGCGCCTATGCCGAGTACGTCTGCATTCCGGCCGAATGCGCCCACCGGATTCCGAGGGATTTGTCCGACGGGAACTTCTGGCCCTCCCTGTTTGAACCCGCTGGCAACGACTTTCTTCTGGCCCGACTGGTAGTCGACGAGATGCCGTCGGACTCCGTAGGCGTATTCGGGTGCGGTCCCCACGGACTTTACGCTCAGGTGTTTCTCCGCCACTTCGGCCTCGAGCGCCTGGTGGCTTTTGAAACCGATCCATATCGACGGAATTTCGCAAGAGAAATGGGCTGCGTCGATCAGGCTCTGGACCCCCGTCACGATATTTCCGAAGTCGGACCCTTCGACGTAACCCTGGACATGGTCGGCAAGCAGGGCCAAGCCTTCCGGCAGTGCTGCGACCTGACCCGCGACCGGGGAAGCGTTGTTCTGTTCGGTCTCTTCCACAAAGAGTTTGAAATCGGCGGGCGGCCTGCCAACGAATTGATCTTCGGCAGGAAGACCGTTGAGATCGATCATCGTGGGAAACGGCTTCAGGTCGTCGGGGTAACGGGGCGCGAGGGAATCTGGCCGGAGTTGATCGAAACGGTGGGGTCGAGCTCTCAACTTCAAGCTTTATTGATGAAGCCCGTAGAGGTCGTCGGACCTTTGGATCTACTGGGTGATGAAATCCAGCGCAACAGGCCCCAGACGCTGAAGCGGGCGTTCTGGGAATTCGACTGATCGAAGTGACTCGGGCTACGAAATGTCGCCGTCCGGTCGACCACCGGAGCGGTTTCGAGCGCCGGATCCAGGTGAGATCCAGGCTAGAACACGGAGTGCGCCATGTACAGTCTAAAAGCCCAATCGACTTTCCAGTCTGAACTGAATGAAATCCGGGAGCGCGGGCTATTCAAACGCGAAAGGGTCATCACCTCTCCGCAAAGCGCCGAGGTTCGCACTGAAGATGGCGATGCCATCAATCTTTGCGCCAACAATTATTTGGGACTGGCCAACCATCCGGAAATGATCCGTCGAGCTCGTGAGGCGCTCGAAGAACGCGGTTACGGCCTCGCATCTGTGCGCTTCATCTGCGGAACACAGGACATACACAAGGAACTGGAAGCCAAGCTGGCGGATTTTTTCGGGACTGACGACGCAATCCTGTACGCTGCCTGCTTCGACGCCAACGCCGGCCTGTTCGAGACTCTGTTGGGTCCGGAGGATTTCATTGTCAGCGATGAACTCAATCACGCCAGCATCATCGACGGAATCCGGCTTTGTAAGGCAGCCCGCAAGATTTACCGGCATGGCGACCTGAGTGACTTGGAGGAAAAGCTGCAGGAGGCCGAAAGCGGCCGGCTGCGGCTCATCGCGACCGATGGCGTCTTCAGCATGCACGGCGACCTGGCCCCGCTTCCCGGAATATGCGCCTTGGCTGAACAATATGAAGCTCTCGTGATGATCGACGATTGCCATGCAACTGGATTCTTAGGCGAAACCGGCCGCGGAACGCCGGAGCATTTCGGTGTGGAAGGGCGAATCGATATCATCACAAGCACGTTGGGGAAGGCGGTCGGAGGGGCTTCGGGTGGCTTTACAACCGGCAGGCAGGAAATCGTAGATCTCCTGCGCCAGCGCTCCAGACCTTATCTCTTCTCCAACAGCCTGGCTCCGCCAATCGTTTCAGCTTCCATTCATGCATTGGATCTGATCGACTCCAGTCGAGAGCTCATCGGCCGTCTTCAGGAAAACACTCAGTACTTCCGTTCTGAAATGAAGAGCCGCGGATTTCAAATCGAAGAGGGTATCCACCCGATCATTCCGATCATGATCGGCGAAGAGAGGCCGACAGTGGAGATGGCCGACCGATTGAGTCGATTAGGCATCTTCGTGGTCGGATTCAGCTATCCTGTAGTGCCCCGCGGCCAGGCGCGCATTCGCGTGCAGGTTTCCGCCGCTCACACGCGTCAACAGCTGGAGCGCGCCGTCAATGCCTTCTCCAAAGTCGGAAAAGAGATGGGATTGCTTGGTGCTTAGTGCTTAGTGCTGCGTGCTTCGTTCTTGGTGCTGCGTGCTTCGTTCTTGGTCCGAGATGCTTGGTGCTGAAAGCTGGAATTCCTGCCTCCTGGCTCCTAGCTCCTGGCTCCTGCCTCCTGGCTCCTGGCTCCTGCCTCCTGCCTCCTGCCTCCTGGCTCCTGCCTCCTGCACCAAGAACCAAGAACCACGAACCAAGAACCCTTCCCCGTTCCTTTAG
>CAZAEY010000234.1:0-4219 GCA_964484155.1 uncultured Acidobacteriota bacterium | reverse complement strand
CGAGGAAAGCGCCCGTTGACGGTCACAGCTGAATTCCATTTTCCAGACCCGGGCACATTCGCACGTCAGTCATGACGGGGGCAGCGTAAAGAACCGCGAACCAGTCCTGGCCCATACCGCCGGCGCAAGCTCGCCGACGAGGAAAGCGCCCGTTGACGGTCACGGCTGAATTCCATTTTCCAGACCCGGGCAGATTCGGACCCGGGCAGATTCGCACGACTTGGCTCCATCCGCCGGTTTGCCGAAGATCAACCCGCCCGGGGCGGGCGCGTCGCTCTTCCAATTGCGCTTGCGCGTTTCACTGGAGGCATGGGGGACGTTTTTGCAATTGGGTCGCGCAACGGCAGGCTGAACGGTTCGAGCGCCGGATGTCGGAGCGACGGGCCCCGCGCCGGGGCCCGTTGATGCATTGGGCCGATCTGCGCGGCTGCACTTTCCCGGGCGACTGAGGACTGAGCCGGCGGAGCTCCGCGGGCAGGTTTCATATGCGGAGCTACCGTTCCAACCTGAAGACCGTCACGTCGTTGCGACTGACTCGTATCAGATCACCTTCGCGGGTGATCTGGCCGATCGCCGCAGCCTCCGGCGGCAGGGCGAGAACCCGGCGTTCGCCGGACCGGTTGATCCGGTAAAGGTCCGAGCCGGCGATTCTCATGGCGCGAACGCCTTCTCTATTCATTTCGATTTCGGCGCCCTTTTGGACCACCACCCAGAGCTCGTCCTCGACCAGGGCGACGGCGCTGACCCAGTCTCCCTCGGCCGGCTCCATCGAGGCGACGATCCCGCCGTCCGAGTCGAGCCAGACGGCGACGCCCTCATCAGGGCGATAGAGTGCGATCTCGCCCTTTTCAGCGAAAAAAAGAAGGGCGCCTGCCGCACGATCCCCCGGCTTTCCGTAATACTGCCTTTCGGTCAGCAAGCAGTTCGAGTCGAAGCGTTGAATCAAGGGCATCGCCTCTGCAGTCGGCCTTTCCGGAAAACTATAGACGGCCAGGCTGCCATCGGGGCCCACGGCAAGGGCTTTGGGCAGATCCAGCATCTGCGGGCATGGGATCGAGTCGACGATCCGGCCGTCCGGGCCGTACTTTCGGAGAACGAAGCCCTCGCTTCCCGAAAACAGCACGTAGCGCAATCGATCCGGACCGAAAGCCGCCTGGACCGCTCTCATCCCCGGCGCCTCAAACACGTGGACGATCCGGCCTTCCCTGATTTCGAAAGCGCTGCTGCTCCGAAAGTCCGGGCCCAGAATCGCGCCGGTCGCATCGGCCGCCTGCGGATCCAGCCTGACGGCCGCCTCCCCCGGCAAGCCCCATCCAGGAAATTCCGCTATCTTACGGAGCTCTTTCGAATAGAGGGAAGGCGCTGGCGAGAGGAGAAAAACCGCCCAAAGGACGATCGGCGCACTTTGGCATTTCATCATTACTGCCCTCCAATGTCAGTTTAGACGCAACAGAAGCTATTGGATTACACCGCGAATGTGTACTCCACCGTCACGCCGCATCCGCTTTCAAACTCGTCCCAAAACTGCCTGCATTGGTAGCAACACACATGCCTGTGGTGAGCGTGTGACACAGCCCGTTTTCCACCAGCAAGTTGACGTAACCGCAACCATTGCACTCGAAGAATATTCGATAGTCTTTTGTGGTTTTGTTGCAGAGCGGTTGCGCCGCGGACCAGTTCAAACTTGCGGCAACGAGCAGCGCACACACCGCCAAGGCAAATGCAGCGCCGAAAACTCTCTCTTTCATGGCCTCCTCCTGAAAAGGACCTTCCCACAGCGGCCGGTGGGGTGTTTTGCCGCAGGATATCACCCCCCCTCCGAAATCAAGGAGTTTTTTCAAGCAAGCAGCTTGAAACGGGGGCGCTGGTGGGAATGCGCGGCGGCGCTTGTCAATGCGGCGAACCGATCCGTCGGCATCCATGAAATCGCCCGTGTGGCTGTGGCGGGAACGAATGAAAGTGGTGCGCCCGGCACGACTTGAACGTGCGACCTACGGTTTCGTAGACCGTCGCTCTATCCAACTGAGCTACGGGCGCAACCTGAAGGCGCATTATAGCCGATTCGCGGCGGAGCGTGCGGAAGCCGAACCGTCCGGCAGCGACTCTCATTGACGACGGGCGTTGCACGATTCGGCATTCCTGCAAACGGCGCGCCTGCAATATGATCAAATAGCGGTGGGATGCACGTGCGCGTAGCGATGGCGCAGATCAATCCGAAAGCCGGCGATCTGAAGGGGAACGCCCGCAAGATCGTCGAGGGAATCCATTGGGCCCGCGAGCGGCAGGCGGACCTGGCGGTTTTTCCCGAAATGTGCCTGCCCGGCTACTGCCTGGACGAGAAGCTGCTGATCAATCGCCGTTTTCTTCGGGAGAACCGGCGGCTGCTCGAACAGGAAGTGGCTCCGGCCTGCCAGGGACTCGCCGCGGTAGTGGGATTCATCGACTTCGACGAATCCAGAAAGGGGCCCGACCGGGGCGCGATTCGCTACAACGCCGCCGCGGTCATCGAAGGCGGTCGAATCGTTCAGATCGCGCATAAGCGGCTGCTGCCCTCCTACCGGTATTTCGACGACAAGCGCTACTTCGAGCCCGGCCGCCGCGTCGAGCCGGTAGAGATCTCGACGCGCGAAGGAACGCTGTCGCTGGGAGTTCTCATCTGCGAGGATCTCTGGGACGAGGGCTACGAGCTGAAGCCTTGCGGCATTCTGACCGAGAAAGGCGCCGGCTTGCTCGTCTGCATCAACGCCAGCCCATTCGTGGCCTCCACCCCCGGAGAGCGGAATGGCAAGCGCTTCGTCCGCGAAGCATTGATCCGACGACAGATCGAGGTCTGCAAACGGCCGATGCTGTTCGTCAATACCGTGGGCGTCGGGGACAACGGAAAGAACATCATTCCGTTTGACGGCTTCAGCGTAGCCTTCGACCGGGCGGGCGCCCGGGTCGCCCAGCTCAAAGCTTTCGAGGAGGACCGCGGAGTCGTCGATTTCAGCGACGGTAAGGCCGCAGCCGTTGCGGAGCCGTCCTTTGATCGCGAAGAGGAGATTTTTCGGGCGCTGGTGATGGGGGTGCGGGACTACTACGACAAAGTGGGCATCTTCAAAGGCGTGCTGGAGGCGGTTTCCGGCGGCGTCGATTCCGCGCTCGGATCGGCCATCGCGTTTGAAGCGGTCGGTGCGGAGCTGCTGACGCTTTACAACCTCCCCTCCAAGTTCAATTCGGAGCGGACTCGCTCGGCGGCCCGAAAACTGGCGGAAAACCTCGGCGTCGACTACCGGGTCATGCCGATTCAGGGCATCGTCGACCGGGTGATCGAGGATTTTGAAAAACACCTGCATCCGATCGGGAGTTCGGCGACCGTGGAAAACCTGCAGGCTCGCATACGCGGCTTGATCATGATGGCCGAGTCGAACGATCGCGAGGCGCTGCTTCTGACCAACGGAAACGAAACGGAGATCGCGCTCGGCTACGCCACCCTGTACGGAGACATGGTCGGAGGGCTGGCAGTCATCGGAGACCTCCCCAAGCCGGACGTGTATCGACTGGCCCGCTTCGTCAACAAACGATGGGGCCGAGAAGTCATTCCACACGAAACCCTGGCCATGCCGGCCTCCGCGGAGCTGAAGGAAGGGCAGACGGACCCCTTCGATTACGAGATCGTCGGACCCATCGTGAGCGATTTCGTCGAAAAGGGCTTCGGGCCGGAGGATGCGGTGGAGATGTTCCGGCAGCGCAGGCTCCCCGTTGAACGCTATGGCCTGCAGGATCGAAACCTGTATGAGGAATTCGACGCCGAACGTTTCGGCCGCCTCGCCGAAGACCTCTACCGCATGCTGAATCGGTCCGTCTACAAGCGAATGCAGGCGGCGCCGATCATCGTCGTTTCCGAAAGGGCCTTCGGCTTCGATCTGCGCGAATCGATCATCAACGGTTGGGAAGGGTAGGGCGTGCTGCGTGCTGCGTGCTGCGTTCTACGTTCTGCGTTCTGCGTTCGAACGACGAGGGACGGGATACAGGAAACGCCCACGACATAGCGGCGGATGTGGGAGCGAGGGGGCCACAGGGACCGTCGATCGGCCGACTGCGACGACATTCGCAGCCCTTCGCAATAGTTCTCCGCCAAAACCCTTGACTTTTGCGGATTATTCATTTCCCCGCCAAATCGACCGCAGCACGCAGCACGCAGCACTAAAAGATGCAACTGGTATACAGACCCAGCACT
>CAZAEY010000233.1:0-4386 GCA_964484155.1 uncultured Acidobacteriota bacterium | reverse complement strand
GAACGCAGAACGCCTCAACCGGCCACCGAAAAATCAATCAGGTGCCGGTCTGGATCAACCTTGTCGACTCTGACCCGGACCCGATCTCCGATCCGGAACACGCGCTGAGTGTTTTCGCCGATCAGCAGGTGCCCCTTTTCATGAAATACGTAGTAATCGTCGGTAATGGCCTGCACCGGAACGAATCCCTCCACGTAGTGATCCAACAGCTCCACGTAAAAGCCGTTGCGCTTCAGGTCCACGATGAATCCTTCAAACTCCTCGCCCAGGCGCTCCGCCATAAAGCGGGCCATCAGCCAGCGCAGAATCTCACGCTCCGCGCTTTCCGCCTGCCGCTCCCGGAAGGAGGATTGCTCGCCCACCTCCGGCAGACTCTCCAAGGTCTCCCGGACCGCCGGCTGCCCGAGACCGTCGTTGAGCGCCGCCCGCAGTATCCGATGCACCACCAGATCGGGATAGCGCCGGATGGGCGACGTGAAATGCGTGTAGGTAGCCATGGCCAGACCGAAGTGGCCGCGGTTTTCGGGCGAATAGCGCGCCTGTTGAAAGGAACGCAGCATGAGATAAGACAGAAAGCGCTCTTCCTTTTTCCCCTGCAACCGATCGATGAGTCTTTGAAAGTCCGCCGGACCGAACTTCCCGTCGGGACCAGCCTGCAACCGGTGACCAAACTTCAATGCGACCTCCTGAAAAACCTCAACCTTCTCGGAATCGGGTTCTTCGTGAATTCGATAGAGCAGGGGAACTTCCCTGCTCTGCAGGTATCCCGCGACGGCCTGGTTGGCCGCCAACATAAATTCCTCAATCAGCTGGTGCGCTTCGTTTCGTTCCGACCGAACGATGTCGACGACCTCGCCGTCCGCGCCGAAGCGGACTTCAGCCTCCGGCAAATCGAAATCGATCGCACCGCTTAGCCGCCGCGCCCGGCGCAAAATCCGGCTCAGGTGCCGCATGTCTTCGAGCGTCTGCTGCAGATCGGCGCCATGGCGCCATGGTTCGGCACCCGATACGCCCCATAGACTCCCCACTTCGGTATAAGTCAAACGCGCGCGACTGCGGATCACCGAGGGGTAAAATCGGCTCTCGACCGCCTCCCCGGCGCGATCGAACTCCATTTCGGCCGTCAGCGTCAGACGCGGCAGTTCCGGCCGCAGGCTGCAGACGTCGCTCGAAAGGCGCTCCGGCAGCATGGGGATGGCGCGATCCGGAAAGTAGACTGACGTTCCTCGCAGCAGGGCTTCCCGGTCCAGTTCGGACCCGAATGGGACGTAATGCGACACGTCGGCGATGTGCACGCCCAACAAGAAGTTTCCGTTTCCCAGGATTTCGAGCGACACCGCGTCATCAAAGTCGCGCGCCGTTTCCCCGTCGATCGTGAAAACGATTCGGTCTCGAAGGTCGACCCGCTCCCCCCAAGACCCTTCTTCCGGCTCCTCGACTCCCGCGGCTTCCTCCAGGGCTTCCTCCGGAAACTCCATGGGAACCTGATACAGATGACAGGTGATCCGATACTGGGTTTCGGGGTCCGAGGCGTCGCCCAGTTCGGCTGTCATTTCCGCCAGCAATGGCTCCCCGGGACGGCCCTCCGTAACTACGCGCGCGGCAACGATTCTGCCGTGGGCGACCGATTCCGTTCCTTCCGGCTTCAGACGGACGGCCTGCGGATAACGCGGATCCAGCGGGGCCAGAAAGACGGCGTCCCGATACTTCAGCAGCTTCCCGACGATTGAGGTACGCTCCCTGGAGACGACCTCAACCACGATTCCTTCGTGCCGATCGCGGCCGGGCCGGCTGCGTCCCCTTCGCGGACGCAGCCTCACCACCACCTCGTCTCCATGAACCGCCCCTCCGACCCCCGAGGGAGGCACGTAGACGTCGGCCTCGCCCGAGCCGTCACTCGGCGTAACAAACGCGTACCCTTTCGGATGCACCTGAATTCGACCCGTGATCTCTCGCCGGCCTTTTGCGCCCATCTGCCCCATCAGAGTAACCTGCCGCCCGATCGATCGCCAGCGGCTTGATACGAGGGCCGTCGTGAACCTTCAAGTGAAACGCGTCGACGTGCCGCTGTAGCGATTCGCGTTCGGGACTCGATCCTATGCCTGAAAGGAGAGGTGATTTTTTATAGCTCGAAGCGATCTATTCAAGCAAAAGCGTGGCTCTTCGTTTGATACCGAGTTCGGCAAGAGCCTACTCCCTTTCGAAATCAACCTCCATCGTCAGTTGCTGCGGCTCCTTGAGACCGGCCAGAAGCTCTTCTGAAAAACGCCACTCGGAAATCGCGTCGATGGCAGCCTGATCGAGAAGTTCGTGCCCCTTGACGATTCTGACCTGGCTGATCGTTCCGTCCAGTTCAACCGTTATTTGGACGGAAACAGGACCAAAGACTTTCGCCTTTCTCGCCTCCTCCGGCAGGGCCGGCAGTTTCTGGTAACTCCAGATCCGCTCCACTGGCTCATACCGCTGGCCGCGGCTGAGATGCACCCACGACTTTTGCTGCTCAACTCGCGCCAATTCAAAACCGGCGCCCAAACCCAGGACGGCGACGAGCGCCAGCGAAGCTCTCATCCCAATTCTCCCGCGACGCCCTCCCTTCGCCAGAAGGGTCTCGGCGAGCGCGCTCTTTTCGGCTGCAATGCGCCCCACCGAAGCAGCGCAGCCGGCGATGAGCAGCAACATGCCGCAGGCGAGTAAGGATCCGCCCAAGGCGCCTAAAATGTGAAAGGAGATTTCGTATGAAAAGGCTTCCATCTCCCGATCGGCCAGCCCGGAATGAAGAGCGGCCAGCCTGGGAGGGTGTACGTGTATATCTTCCGACACCATGGCCCAAATGATTTTCTGAATTCCCATGTTTCCAAATTCGAAAACAACTGCGCCGAAGAATCCGAATGGAATCAACGCTTTGAAGAGAATTTGCGGCAGCTCTCCTTCCTGGGCGCTCGAAGGATCCATTTCGCTGTGCCGCCTGTATAGTTGGACGACGACCAGCATAAGAAGCAGGACCGTCCCAATAAGTCCCAGCTGCATTAAGTTCATCACACGGAGCAAGCCCTGTAACACGTGCTCCGCGTCGGAAATGGTTTCCGGTTCAATTTGTGCGAAAAGATTGATCAGTCGCAAGATGCCTGCCGACAGCAGGAAGGAAGGCACGACGATTGCGAGCGCGCAGACGGCTACAATCATTCCGGACAAGGCGAGCCGTTTCCACAGAGCTAAAACGACGGCCACAAGCAGCGCGGCAACTCCGCCCGCTATGTACTGGACTGCAAGCAGCGTTAACATATCGAAAAATTCTACAAAAATTTCAGCCGCCGGACGGAGCGGCTTTCCAGTTCCGCTGTGCTCGCTTCAAAATGTGCCGCAGCTTGCCCCCAGATCCTCTTGGCTCGCCGGCTCGTCAGCGTCTGCAGCTACAATCCGATTGCATGCTGGTCCGTACTCTCATCGCTCTCCTCCTCTTCGGCAGTGTATCGGCCGTCCGCGTCACTGAGCGCGCCCAAGAGCCGCACCGTATCCGCGACCTGAAAATCACCATCCTTTCCAGCCAGGTGGCAGAGTCTCTCGCCGGTGTGGGCGAGTGGGGCTTCGCCGCGCTGGTGGAAGCCGACGGGCGCAGGCTTCTGTTCGATACGGGCGCTTATCCCGATACAGTGCTGCGCAATGCCGCTGCGCTGGGCATCGATCTCTCGCAGGTAGAGGACGTGGCGCTGAGCCACAATCACGGCGACCACACCGGCGGCCTGTTGACCCTTCGTCGAGCCTTGATGGAGAAGAACCCGCAGGCGCTGAGGCGGGCCTACGCCGCCCCCGCGATTTTCGCGCCGCGACGCAATAATCCTCCCAGTTGGATGCCGATATCGGAGATGCGCGACCAGTACGAAGCTCTGGGCGGCGAATTCTCGCTCGTCTCCGAGCCGCTTGAGGTTTTGCCGGGACTCTGGCTCACAGGACCGCCGCCGCGCCTTCACCAGGAAAAGAGCATGGTTCCGTTGGCCCGCATCGAGGTCGAGGTGGATGGGAAGTGGCAGATCGACGACATGCCCGAAGACATGCCTCTCGTGGCCGTAACTGCAAACGGCGTCTTCGTGCTGACCGGATGCGGGCACTCCGGCCTGGTGAATAATATCCTGTATGCGCGAGAACTCACGGGGGAGCCGGTAACAGGCGCCATCGGAGGCTTCCACCTGTTTCTGTATTCCGACGACGATCTGCGCTGGACCGCGGAGCAACTGCAAAGAGCCGAGGTGGAGACGCTCGCCGGCGCCCATTGCACAGGGATCGAAGCCGCGATGAAGCTGCGCGGTCTGTTGGGCGCAACTGCAGACCGCGTGTACGTCAGCGGCGTGGGGTCCGTCTTCCGCTCCGCCAATGGCGGCCGGCGGCCAG
>CAZAEY010000232.1:0-4395 GCA_964484155.1 uncultured Acidobacteriota bacterium | reverse complement strand
CGTGCTTCGTGCTTCGTGCTTCGTGCTGTTTTTGTTTGTGGAGGTTTTTTTGCGAAAGTCAAGGCTTTTCGGCGGAAATTCCTGCAACGGCGGGGGTATCACAAAAGACGGGTGAAACGGAGCGCCGGATGGCGGAGCGACGCGGCCGCTGCGGTCGCGTTGATCTGGGGCGAAGCGTCATGAAGCCTACGAAGCGCCCTCAATCGCAGAACAGAGCACGCAGCACGAAGAACGAAGCACCCAGCACGCGGAACGCTGCACTACTCGATCCGCAGCTCCTCTTTGAGCTGGATGGTGAGTTCGGTTTCGGAAAACAGCAGGATGTCTTCACCCCGGCTGGCCAGAACGCCCACCGTGCCAGCGATGCCGCCAATGACGGCGCCTGTTCCGGCGCCTTTCTTACCACCGCCGGTCAAAATTCCGATCAGCGCTCCGATCCCTGAAGCCGTACCGACCTGCTTGGCGTCTTCACTCTTGGTCCCCCGCCCTTCGATCGTGCCGCCCTGATCCTTGACCTCTTCGCGGGTTCTCTCTTCAATGCCGACAACCACGGCCTCGAGGGGGTAGCGCTTCCCTCCCGGCATTTCCAGTTCGTGAAACTGCAGTGTTATTTCGGAACGTCCCTTGATTCGTCCGGCGCGCTTCAGATGGGAAATTTCGCCGAAGATCATCGCCCCCCGTGGCACCACGACGCCTGTTCCAGCTCGAACGTCCTCTGCCACCTCCACTCGAAACCGTTCTCCTCTTTCATTGCGGTCAGTGCCCAATGAATCCAGCAGCTTGACGTCGAACTGGGTCCCTCGGGGGAGAACGCCGGGAATAATCACTCGCTGAATGATGGGATCCGCAGACACATCCGGCCGAGGCAAAGTCCTGGGTTCCGGCCGGGGCTCTCCGGCGGAGACGGTCTCAGGGCCGGGCTGCGGTTGCTGCGTCTGCAGCCCGTAGCCCACTTCGTAGCCGTCCTCAAAGCCGCGTTTGAAAGCGACAATGTAGACGTCACGGTCATGCACCCCGGCTTGATAGCCGTCGTCGGCCATCTGATACGCTCTTTTGTTGGCGAAATCAAAAGGCCGTTGATCGTCCCGGTCGCTGCGACCAGCCTCCAGCCCCAATTGATGTCCTTTGTCGTAGGCGACCCGATACGTCTCCTGCTGAGCCGACAATAAAGACGCCATCAACAACAGGAACCCGAAGTGAAGAAAATGTTTCATGGTTGCTCGCTAATTCTCGCTTCCAGAGGCGGCCCATCCCCATCAAAAAGCACTGGCCGATCCTTGAGTTCGTCCCATCGAACGGTAAAGTTGTCCAGCAACAGACGATTCCCGCTGGAGGACAATTCTCCTTCTGACGTTCGAAGCTGAAAATAATAAAGGCGATAGCCTTCCTGGCCGTAAAGCCCGCCTCTCCGCTCGTATACGACTCGCGACTCGAACGCGCCCAGGCGATCTCCGGATTTGGAAAAGATCGCCAACCCGTTCAGCGTGTCGTCCCCCGCGGTCCGAAGCACTGTGTTGGTGACCGGAAAGTAGACGTCGTCTCGATTCACTTTGAAAAGCTTCCCGTAGGTCCATTGGCAGTCCCGATCCCGAGAGGCTTCTTCAAGCCGCGTCAGCACCTGATCCACCTGTTCCCAGCGAGCGACCCTCGGACGTCCCCGCGTCCTTAGCTCGCTCGGCAGATCCATCCCTTCCAGCAGGTCTGAACAATCCTCGGCCAGAGAAGTCCCCCAGATCGCTAGCACCAGGCACCCAAACGCCGCAAAAGATCTCATTCCGCCTTCCTTCCTATATGGATGTACTTTCACCTCGAAATGGTTTAAAAATCATCGATTTTCGTTCGTTCCGCGTTCTTCGTTCTGAGTGCTTCGTGCTGCATTCGCCTTTTTTGTTTTTAGACTTTCTTCTCGCCGGTCGCTAGGCCTCGCAGATTTCCTTTGCCGCCAATCGGGCATGGCGGATGCAATCGGAGATTCCGACGCCGTCGATGTAGTTTCCGGCCAACAACAGGCCTTGGTTGCGCCGAAGTTTCGCCTGACAAGCGTCCATCCTCTCCGTGTGGCCGCACTCAAACTGCGGCAGAGCCTTATCCCAGCGCAACGTTCGAATCAGATCCGGGATTTGCTTGATCCCGCAGATTTCGGAAAGCTCAAGCTGAACCTGTTCAATGACGGCGTTCAATCGGTCCGTTTCGCCGGCGGCGCACGCTTCCCCTTGGACGAAGCAGCGGATCAACGCTGCATCGGTAGGGCAACGGCCTGGAAACTTCTGGTGCGCCCAGGTTGCTGCCGTCAAAAGGCGTCCGCTTTCCGCTGGCGCCAGAAATCCTGTTCCGGCAGGCAGGTCGAACTCGCATCGGCGATACCCGAATTGAAAGATCCAGGCGTTCGAGTATGCTATTTGACCGAGATCCACCGCGAGACTGCCGTCAAACTCGCCCAGGATGGAGGCGCAGGAGCCTGCGTCTACGGCTATGACGGCGAAGCGAGCGCGAACGACGCCTCCGTTCGAGTCGAGAAGCTGAAAACCGCGCTCCCCTTTCTGCAGCTTTCGGATGTCAGTCCCCAGTCGCAGGCGCACGCCGCTCCTCTCGAGCACGCCGGCGAGCCGCTTCGGAAGTGCGGCCATGCCCGCTCGAAAACTCAAAAATCCGGCGGTTCTCGGTCTCTCTAAAGAATTTCCGCTGACACATCCGCGTTGACGCTCCAAATGAAAGAGGGAAGGAAAGCATGCGCGCATGCTGAGCCTGTCGGTCCGTCCGCCGTAAATGCCGGAGACGACCGGATCCACCAGGAGTTGGCGAAATTCGCTTCCGAAGCGTCTCTCAAAGAATGCCGCCACGCTTTCGTCGGCCAGCGTCGAGGGAGGCTCCTGCGGCTCTTTCAGAGCCCGCGTGCGCCCCTGCTGACTCAGAAGATCGCTTGCAGTCAAGGCCTCCACGTCCACCGGCGCCCGCATCAGCAAAGCCGGACTGAAGGGACGAAGGCCGCCGTCCACCCAGAGCCACGTTCGACGATGCAGCGGCGGCGTGGTCACCAATTCGTCTTCCAGCCCGGCAAGGCGAGCGAGTTCCAATGCCTCCGGCTTCAGGCGCACAAAAGAATCGGCGGAAGCTTCCAACAGGAATCCGTCGCGTTCTTCGGTGGAAACGATCCCGCCCGGGCTCTGAGAGCGATCGAACAATTCGATCCTGAGTCCGGATTTCGCGCGGGTTAGATAAAAAGCCGTAGAAAGTCCGGAAATCCCTCCCCCTACGATCGCAACGTCTATCATTTGCCTGTTCCGGCGGCGCCAAAATCGCGGGGCGGCAGCAGGCGCTTCATCGCTTCAGATTGAACTCCCGGACCCACCGCACCACCGACTCCACCTTGTCTTCCGAAGTCTGGGGCAGGATTCCATGGCCCAGATTGAAAATGTGCCCCGCTCGCCCTCCCGCCTCGCGAAGGATCCGCTCGACGCGACTCCGAAGCAACTCGTCGGGCGCCGTCAACAGCAGGGGATCCAGATTCCCCTGGAGACGCGCTTCCGGACCCAGTCGGCTCCATGCCTCGCCCAGTGGGATCCGCCAATCGACGCTCTGCACGTCGCCTCCCGCTCGTTTCATCAGGCTCAGGAACCCGGCCGTGCCCGTCCCGAAATGAATCGTGGGAACGCCCAGATCGCTGATTCCCTGGAAAATCCCTTGCGAATGCGGAAACACATAGTCCAGGTAGTCGTCAGCCGACAACGCTCCCACCCAACTGTCGAAAAGCTGCACGGCTTCAGCCCCTGCTTCAATCTGAGCCCGGAGATATCGAACCGTCGCGGATGAGACCTTGTTCATCAAATCATGCCAGGAGGCGGGGTGGCGATACATCAATTCCTTCGTGGCGGCGAAATGGCGCGAATACCCTCCTTCGATCATGTAGCTGGCGACCGTGAAAGGCGCTCCGGCAAAGCCGATCAGCGCCGTGTCTGCGGGAAGCGCCTGGCGAGTCAAGCGAAGCGCCTCAAACACAAAGCCCAGCTCAATTTCCGGCTCCCCCACATGGACTTGCGCCACCCGCTCCGGCGAGACGACCGGCTTCTCAATGACCGGCCCCTTGCCGGGCACGAATTCGAACGCGACGCCCATACCAGGAAGAGGTAGAAGGATATCCGCGAAAATAATCGCCGCATCCAGTTGGAAACGCCGAATCGGCTGCAGCGTCACTTCAACCGCCAGATCCGGATTCCGGCAAATGTCCAGCAATGCGTGCTTGCGGCGAATTCGCCGATACTCCTCCATGTATCGCCCGGCCTGCCGCATGAACCAGACCGGAGTCCGATCCACCACTTCGCCACGGCACGCCTTCAAAAACCGTTTCATCGCGCTCCTCTCCCGCTCGAAAACCACTTTCGCAAACGTCCCGCATGC
>CAZAEY010000231.1:0-4426 GCA_964484155.1 uncultured Acidobacteriota bacterium | reverse complement strand
CGGACCGCCGCAATCACCGTCGTCACGAATTCTCCTTTGCGTGGAATTGGATGGCTTGTGGGATGGGGCGTCTCGATACCCGCGCCGTCTGTGTTTGTTTTCCGACATAAAGCGAACGCGTCTGAATGCGCGGTTCTGAAAGAGGGGTTCGGCGCACATCGTGCGGAGCCGTCGCAGCGGCCGACGCGCTCCTTCTCTCCAATGCCGGGTTTTTCCTAAACCCTCCGGTTCAAAGGTACCGTCGGGACCAGGCGGCGATGAGGCCTCCGACGTAGCGGGAATCGCGCTCGTCGGTCAGGAGGTGATCGGCTCGATCGAGCGATACGAAGCTCTTCGGGTGGCGGGCCAGCTTGAATATATGCGCGGCGTTTTCGATGCCGACGGTCTGGTCGAGCGGCCCATGCAGTATCAACAGGGCGCGGTTGAGCCCCTCGATGAAACGGTCCATACTCGACTCTTCCAAGTCTTCCAGAAACTGCTTTTTGATGGTGAAGGTCCGGCCCGCCAGCCGCACCTGCGCCGACCCCATCTCTTCGATCTCCCGTCGATGCTCGGTCACAAGCTTGAGCACGTGAGAGGCGTTGCAGGGGGCGCCGATGGTGACGACGCCGACGGCCGAGTCGATTTGGTCGGCCGCCCGCAGTACCGCCGCACCTCCCAGTGAATGGCCGATCAGCAGGGCGGGACCCGCCAGTTCTCGGCGCATAAAGCGCGCCGCAGCCACCAGGTCTTCGATGTTGGAGGAGAAGTTGGTGTCCGCAAAATCCCCCTGGCTTTCGCCCAGGCCGGTGAAATCAAACCGAAAGACGCCGATGCCCCGCTCGGTCAACGCAGCGCTGATATGGCCGACCGATTTCAGATTTTTCGAGCAGGTGAAGCAATGAGCGAACAGAGCGTATGCGCCGGGACGGTCCCCCTCCGGCAAATCGACCCGGGCCTTGAGTCGGTCTCCCTGTCCGCCCTCGAATTCGACTTTTTCGAACATGGGTAGAGTGTACGTGACCAGAGGACTTTGTTGGTGGAGCCGTCCGGAGCCGAGTTGGCTCAGCCGGCGGGGGAGATGGAGGAGGCCGGCGAAACTTTTCGGGAGCCCGATCCGAGGGGACGGATTTTTCGGGATACGGAGGGCTTGATTCGCGTCGAGACCGTGGCGGTGCCGGAATCGCGATTTCCGCCGCGGTCGGTTCGACTGCACCTCTACTTCGAGCCCGTCGCCTCAGTGAAGACCGCCAGACTCATCGCTACTCGAATTCTTTGAATCATTCTCTTTCTCATATGATTCCTTTCGTGGAGTTTGTTAGGTTTGCCTCTTTAGAAATTTCGAAATTTCTTTCCATTACAATTCGTTGGATAGCTTCAAGAGCGGCAACATTTCGAAAAATGGGTCGTTGCGGAGAAATTCTGTACTATTTCCTACCGTGGGGGGGAAAGTCGAAACTTTTCATTTATGCCGTGCGTCACGATTGGAATGTCGGAGGTTTTATTTTTCAAATCCTGGCTTTATGCGCGTGAGTTGGCGGGGATGAGGCTGCCGTTTGGCCCTGCAGGAGCTCGTGCGGACTGCGACGCATCGCGCAGACTGCATGAGGGGTGAGTCGGCCGAATCGGCGAAAACGGGGTGCGAATGGCAGTTCTGGGGCCTCCGGAGTGAGGCGCGGAGAACTCGATCCTCCGGTTGCGAGACGGATGAGTCGGAACGGCATCCAACAGCGCGTGGTCAAAGTCCTGATGGGCCGTTGGGGTTCTCGCAGGAATCAAGAATATTGTGGTTTTTTCGCTCGTCTTCGACGCGGGTCGAGACTGAGGTGCGAAAACTACGCGGCGGTTCGTTGAAATAGCGGAAAGAGTGAAAGAGGTCTATTAGAGTGTAAGGACGATACTTTCGGCTAGCCTGGGAAATGCGCAAATGCTAAAGCCGGCATTCAAGGAATCGAGAATTGGAGTGGAACCAATGAAGGAGCAAGCCAACGAATCTAGCGGAAGCCGAGTCAAGATCATAGGCATCTTGATCGGTGCGGCGGCGTTATTGGCGGCGGCGGCCTGGCAGTTCGACCTGCAGCTGCAGTTGGTGAAATTGTTGGATTGGATCGCGGGTCTCGGAGCGGCGGGGGCGCTGGTGTTCATCGCAACTTACATCGTAGCCACCGTTCTTTTTCTGCCGGGTATGATACTTACTCTTGGAGCCGGGTTTCTTTACGGAGTAGGGGTCGGCGTCGTGGTTGTGTCGGCCGGGTCCACTTTGGGAGCCACGCTGGCATTCCTCATTGGGCGCTATCTGGCCCGGGGCTGGGTGATGGCAAAAGTATCCGGCAACGAGAAGTTCGAGGCCCTCGACGGAGCGATCGGAAGGGAAGGCTGGAAGATCGTGGGCCTGGTGCGGCTTTCGCCGATCTTTCCGTTCAACTTGCTCAACTACGCATTGGGATTGACCAAGGTGCCACTGAAGCACTTCGTACTGGCGTCCTGGATCGGAATGCTGCCGGGTACGGTCATGTACGTCTATATCGGTTCCATTGCGGCAAACCTGGCGGCCCTCGGCGCCGGCAGGGAGGCGCGAACGGCGGGCGAATGGGCGCTGTACGGTCTCGGCCTTTTGGCCACCGTCGCCGTCACTGTATTCGTAACCCGAATAGCCCGCAGAGCTCTGCGCGAAAAAGTAGAAAAGGGAGATCAGTATGCATGAAGCCGTATTGGAATCGGAAGCCGTTCAACCCTTTGACGAGCACAATGAAACGCTGGTGTCGAACGTTCACCCGCCGGACTGGGTGAATCCGGAGCCGGCCTCGTCTTACAACCTCGTAGTCATCGGCGCCGGGACCGGCGGGTTGGTAACCGCCGCCGGCGCAGCGGGCCTGGGCGCGAAAGTGGCGCTGGTGGAGAAGAGCCTGCTCGGAGGCGATTGCCTGAACGTAGGCTGCGTGCCCTCCAAATGCCTGATCCGGTCGGCGAGAGCGTTTGCGGACATCCGCGACGCAGGGGATTTCGGAATCAGTGTTCCTGAAGGTTTCCGCGCTGATTTCCCTGCAGTCATGGAGCGAATGAGGCGGCTTCGAGCCGAGATCAGCCGCCACGACTCAGCCCGTCGCTTCCAGAATCTGGGCGTCGATGTTTTTCTGGGAGAAGGGCGGTTCATCGACGGTCGGGAAATCAGCGTCAACGGGACCAGGCTTCGTTACAAAAAAGCAGTTGTCGCCACCGGGGGCCGGGCCTCGGCGCCTCCCGTTCCGGGCCTGAAGGAGGTCGGCTACTTGACCAATGAAACCGTTTTTTCGCTGACGGAACTGCCCAGGCGAATCGCCGTCATTGGCGCGGGGCCCCTGGGATGCGAGCTGGCCCAGGCGTTCAGTCGGTTCGGCTCGCAGGTTGCCGTGTTGGAAGTGCAGGATCAGATTCTGACTCGAGAGGATCCGGATGCGGCTGCCATCGTTCAGGGGGCCTTTATCCGCGACGGCATCCAACTTGTTTTAGGCTGCAAGATCCTGGAGGTTCGGAAGGAAGGACCGGAGAAAATCATTTCTTTCGAGCATGGAGGCGAATGTCCGTCGCTGGCTGTCGATGAGATTTTGGTAGCGGTCGGCCGCGCCCCCAATGTAGAGGGGCTCGATCTGGAAGCGGTCGGCGTCGAATACGACAGAAAGACGGGAGTCAAGGTCAATTCCCGGCTGCAGACGACCAATCCGAGAATCTTCGCCGTCGGTGACATCTGCTCCCCGTACAAGTTCACACATACGGCCGACGCCATGGCCCGCATGGCCATTGAAAACTCATTGTTTTTCGGAAGGAAGAAGACCGAGGACCTGATCATTCCTTGGTGCACGTATACGGATCCGGAGATCGCCCACGTCGGAATGTACGAGCGGGACGCTCGAGAAAAGGGCATCAGCGTCGATACTTATTTGCAGGAGCTCAAAGACGTGGATCGAGCGGTTGCGGACGGCGAACGCGAAGGCTTCGTCAAAGTTCACGTAAAAAAAGGGACCGACCGGATCCTCGGGGCGACGATCGTGGCCCGCCATGCCGGGGAAATGATCAGCGAAATTACGCTGGCCATGGCCAACGGCATCGGCCTCGGCAAAATCTCCAGCGTGATTCATCCCTACCCGACTCAGGCCGAAGCCATCCGGAAGCTGGGAGACGCCTACCGTCGCACTCGCCTGACGCCCTTCGTCAAAAGCCTCTTCAATCGCTGGCTAGCCTGGACGCGGTAGCCTGGATTTCTTCATATCCCCACTACTGCGGCGCGTCTGCTGGACGGGCTCCTGGCCTTCCCAACTGCCGGGCGACACTGATCAAGCTCGGCGAAGAAATCGGAAAATCTGTCGGCGTTGACGGCCTTTTCGTGCGGCTTCGGCTTCCGGTCTCGCACGAGCAGCTGGCGGAGTTCGTCGGCGCCAATCGACCCCACGTATCCGGAATCCTGAGTCAA
>CAZAEY010000230.1:0-4436 GCA_964484155.1 uncultured Acidobacteriota bacterium | reverse complement strand
CATCCCCCCTCACCCTGCCCCCAGAAACTCCAACTCCTCGTCGCTCAGCTCGATCTCCAGGGCCTGCAAATCGTCCTTCATGTGTCGCTCGTCGGTGGTTCCGGTCAAGGGGATGATTCCGATCTGCAGCGCGAAGCGGAAGACGACCTGCTCCGGCTGCACGCCGAGGCGGGCGGCGATGGCGCCTGCTTTCGGGCTGGAAAGGACGCCAGGGTTGGCGGTCAGGAGGGAGAAGCCCTGATACATGATCCCGATCCTCCGGCATATTTCTCGAACGTCTCGGTCCCAGCCCATCCGGGCGTAGCATCTATTCTGCACGACCATCGGCTTGACGGCTGCGTCCTGCACGAACGCAGAGAGCTGCAGGGCGTTGACATTGCTGACGCCTATCGCCCGGGCGCCGCCGGCGCGATAGATTTCCTCGATGGCGCCCCAGACCGCCCAATCGGCGTCTGTCAGCCCGGGATAGGAGTAAGGGCCGTGCAGGAGATACGAATCCACGGAATCGGTTTTCAGATTCTTCAAGGACGAGGCAAACGACTGCTGGACCTGGGTGTGCAGATCCGCGTCTCGTTCATACGGAACGCGATGGTCGTGTCCGTTCAGCGGCGTAAATTTCGTCTGTACGTACAGGGAGTCGCGGGAGATTCCCTCCGAAGCCAGCTCTTCCAGAGCCTGCCCCACCAGCGCCTCCTGATAGTGCCTGGGCTGGTTGGCCGTGTCGATAGCGCGAAAGCCCGCCCGCACGGCTTTCTGCGTCAATTCTGCCGTCGAATTCTCCTTCCACGCGGTTCCGTAAATGAAATTCGGCGTCGGCTTTTCGACTTTCGGCATGCTCCCCCCATCATTCCACAGCAACGTGCCGGATTGCATGCGTGCTGGCAAATTGAGCCGGGAGCGAAGAAAATGGGTCCATTGCGATGACTGGCCGATTTGTCTTATTCACATTAAAGTGGGCGGCCGCTTTCTCGTTCGTCGCTCTTTCGCACGGCGTCGCTGCTCAAAGCGGCGCCCCGGCGGAGGAGGCGCCGGACTCCGAACGCCCCTGCATGGTTTCGCTGTGGAACCATCGGAGGGACCTGGATCCGACGCCGCTGGTGAAGCGCCTGGGCTTCAATCACATCTGGTCTCACGACGAACCCTATTCGGGTCAGACCTGGGAAGAGACGCACATGCACCGGCTGCTCCAGATCCCGGGGGTGAGCCAGGTGATGGCGAAGGTGGAGCGATCCGCATGGGGCTGGACTCACGAAATGTCGCTGGAGCACATCCGCTGGGTGGCGACGCTGTCCCGGACGCATGCTGGGATATCGGGAGTCTACCTGAACGATTTTTACGATGAAGTCGAAGACGGACACCGCACCGAGGAGCAGTGGCGCGAGATCATTGCGGCGGCCAGACAGATCAATCCGGCGCTTCAAATCTGGGTGCCGCACTATCCCCATCGGGACCAGGGGAGGCACGCCTTCGACTTCAGCATCGACGGCGTCATCGTCAATCTATGGGGCAACGATCCGAAACTGCTGGGGAGAGCCCGCGACCATATTGAGGCAGCGCTCAATCAACACGAAGACAAACGAGTCATGGCGGGTCTGTACCTGAGATCGGGGCCGGGCGGGGGGCGGTGGCTGTCCGAAGAGGAGTTTCGAAGTCTGCTAAACCTTTATGTCGAATTGCTGAATGCTGGAAGGATTGCAGGACTCCGCGTCTTCGCCGCCTACCAGTTGATGGATCGTCCAGAATATGTCGATTGGGCTCGGGAAACGCTCAGCGGCGTGACCTGCCGTTAGCCGTTCCTTACCCTCGCTCTACAACTTCCCGCAGCCTGCCGGTCTTGTCGTCGTAGACGAACCCTCTTACCGGAATCCAGTCGGGAATCCATGGATGCGTCTTCACTTGCTGAATCTGTCGACGAAGGTTCTCCTCCAGATCGCTGAATGCATGAAAGCGCCGGGGCATCTCACAGGAGGCGCCGGTCACGGCGCGAAGGCGCTGCCGAAATTCATCATCCTTGAAGGTCAACATGCCGCAATCGGTGTGATTGACGATCATCACCTCCTCGATTCCAACCAACTGGCGGGAAACGATCAGCGAGCGCAGGACGTCTTCGGTAACGATCCCTCCGGCATTGCGGAGGATATGAGCGTCGCCGGGCTGCAGCCCCAGGGCTTGATGAACCATGAATCGGGCGTCCATGCATGCCACCACTGCCAGTTTCCGAGCAGGCGCAATGGGGAGCCCCCCCAACGAAAACCTTTCCGCATAGTTTGCGTTCGCCCGAAGAGTCTCGTCTATAACGTTCATGTTTGCACCTTCGTTGATATTGTTTCCAGACTTCCGGGCTCTGCAATGCAAGTGCCCTTCGCTTCAATCTTACGATCCGGGAAGTCGACCGTCGAGATCCCCGATCCGGGATGAAAGGCCTTCTTGAATCGATTATCCTCGTCGGGCGATGTTTGCAAGCTGGGATGGAGTGGAGTCGGGATCGGAAGTCCGCTTCGATTACTGCGTCGCCGGCGGAGGTCCGACCGGAATTTCGATCGCGCTCGAGTTGGAGCGCCTGACCGCCGGAAAAGCTCGCATCTGTCTTCTGGAAGGAGGCGGACTCCAGCCGGATGCCATTTCGGACGAACATCCCTATCAGGGAGCGAATATCGGTCGTCCCTACTCGCTGACTGCCAGCCGGCTTCGCTTTTTCGGGGGCTCCACCAATCACTGGGGCGGCTGGTGCCGCACCATGGATGCAATCGACTTCGAGAAGAAAGACTACATCCCGTATAGCGGCTGGCCGATCGACAAGGCGGACGTGGACCCATACTATGCCCGCGCGATCGCCCTCTGCGAGATTCCGCGGTCGGTCGCCGAACTTCCCGCAGACGAACGGGCCAGGCCTGAGTACTGGCATCACTACGACGAAGAGCTGGTGACAAAGGACTTTTTCTTCAGCCCTCCGACTCGATTCGGCCTCCGCTACCGAAAGGACATTGCTTCATCAGAATCGATCCATTGCTTCCTGAACACCGCCGCGGTCGAGGCCATCCGAACGGGTCGGCGCATCGAGTCGTTTCGAGCGGTTCATAAGGGTCGCCAATTTCAAATCGCTGCGGACCGATACGTCCTGGCCATGGGGGGGATAGAGAACGCTCGGTTCCTGCTGAATTCAAATCGGCAGGACGAACGCGGCCTGGGCAACGAATCGGGTCTGGTAGGGAGGTTTTTCGCCGATCACTTGGGGCGAACCTTCATTCGAGTTCTGACGACTACCGCTCTGCCGTATCTGAGCCAGCGGATAGTCGTTGAGGGAGAGCGCGCCATGCCCCATTTGTCGTTTTCCGACTCCCTTCTGCTGCGGGAACGGCTTGTCAACTTTGGAATGGTTTTCATCCCGGTCGAACGACGGACGCTGGTGAATGCGGATTTTTTCTTCGACGAGGATCTCTACCCCGTCCCCTGGCGGAATTTCGAGTTCAGGCTCTTTGAAGGGGTATGCCGATTTGAGCCCACCCCGAATCCGGAGAGTAGGGTCATGCTTTCGACCGAAATCGATCCGACCGGGATGAGGCGGGTAGTACTGGACTGGAGGGTCAACGACTACGAATTCCAGTGCCTGGAGCGGATCGCCGTAATCCTCTCAATGAAGCTCGGCCGACTCAATCTGGGGCGCGGCCAGCGGTTGATCGTCAACACTCCGGAAGAGCAGCAAAGGGCCGGTTATCAATCCCACCAGATGGGCACCACACGGATGGCCGCCAGCCCCGATGAAGGCGTGGTCGACCGAGAATGCCGCGTATTCTCGCTGGAAAACCTTTACGCAGCCGGCGGATCGGTTTTCCCATCGTACGGATTCGCCAATCCGACGATCACAATTGTCGCTCTGGCAGTGCGCCTGGCCCATCATCTGGCTGGAAGGACGTGAGGCGAGAAAGGTTTATGAAGCGTTGTGGCAGGCACTTTTCGCGAAGGCGATTCCTGGGGCTGCCCCTTGCGATGTTCGCGTTGGCAAGCCGGTGCCGACGGGAGGTCCTGGACGAGGGCAGGACCGAATTGTCCGATCTCCCGGTCGAGATTATTCGCGATTTGGGCTACGATCGCAGCCGAGAGGAATCCCTGCTGGAGTATGTCCGCGGAGCCAAGCTGCCACGAGAGATCGGGAGATTCTACCTCAGATTCACCGCCTACGGACGCTGGGAGGACACGCCGGAAATACTTCTTCGCAAGATTCTTCTTTCCTTGTCTGCTGTCGAACAGAAGGACGACGCCGAGATCGTCGAACTGCTGCGAATGCGAATCCAATTGGACTTCACCCTGGACGAACGCGTTTGCTACCTGGACGGATGGTACCTGTCCCGAACGGAATGCCGCCTGGCCGCCTTGAAGCACCTCCTGGATCAGCACGGGTCCTAAGGCTTTGGTTTGTTGAGACGGGTTCCGGGTTC
>CAZAEY010000229.1:2383-4472 GCA_964484155.1 uncultured Acidobacteriota bacterium | reverse complement strand
GCCGTCAATTCGCTTCGAAGTGCAGGATTCCTCAAAACCTGCTGGATCTTTTCTGCGAGATCTTCCGAATCGTCCGGCTCAAACAGCAATCCGTTCGCACCGTCCGTGATCATTTCAGGAGTTCCCCCCATTCGGCTTGCGATCACAACGAGGCCGGCGGCCATCCCCTCCAAAACCACTCGCGCCAGAGGCTCCTCCCAGATCGAAGGGACGACCAGCACGTCATACTGCTGCAAGAGTAGGGGAATCGTCTCTCGGGGAACGCGTCCCATGAGCTTCACTTTGCCGGCCAGTTCCAGTTCTCGAATGAGCGCCATGAGATTGCGCTCGTACGCTGGAGTGCCGGCGCCGACCAGAGTCAAGGTGAGCTGCTCCTTGTGCTGCAGCAGCGGACTGGCCAGCGCTTTGATAGCGGTTTCGATTCCTTTTTGGGGAGCCAGACGTCCGACGAAGAGGATCCGCAGGGGGCGACGGTCGCAATGGGCCTCGGCCGAGCGAGCGGGAAATCGGCAGACGTCCAATCCGGTGTAGATGACCTTGGAATCATGCACTGGAACACCGGCTTCGAGCAGCACCTTGCGAGTGGTGGCGCTCACACAGAATGCCCGATCGAACTTCAAGGGGGGGCGTTGGGGTTCGCGCTTCAATTGGAACCGGGCCAGAATGCTGAGCAGTCTCTTCAATGCGCCCATGCACCAATTGCGGCCCGGGGCCTGCCAGTAGAGCTCATGCTGGGTCGGCAGTGTCGGCCAATACTCGGCGAATCGATAGACGACCCGCCCCGGAAGCAGGTCTTCCGCCAACACGGGTAAGGACCGAGGAAGATTCCACATTCCCCAGACGAATACGATCTCCGGCTGGAACTTATCAATCGCTTGTTGAAGTACGTCGAAACACTTCTTCTCCCTGTTTTTTCTACCAAAGAAGAAGGCCCATGCGTGACGCAAGGGAGCCAGGTCCATCTCCAACCGCAAAGTCCGGCTCACTCCGGGTTCCGGAGGATCGCCCCACCTGACGCCGTGATCGCTTGTGAGAACGTGAATGCGATGGCCTCTGGATTCCAGGGCCCGCGCCATCTGTTCGCAGGATTGCTCCTGACCGCCAATTTCATGCGGAGGATAGAAATTTGTCAGAAATAAGATCTTCATGGGCAATGGATCTCGGTCTGACGACGAAGTTCACAAGGTTCGGCGAAATCCACTGCGGGATTCGTGTGGACGATCGCACTCAGACGCGCCTCGATCTGGTCGACCATCCGCTCGATCGCAAACTTCCTCTCAATTAGCTGGAAGGCCGCATCGGCCAGACGAGAACGCAATTCCGGGTCGTCCAGAAGTCGGGAGATCTGAGCGGCTAGCCCCACTTCATCCTCCGGAAGGAAGGTCAGGCCGGTCTCTCCTTCAACAAGAAGTTCTTCGGTCCCTCCGGTGGCGGTGCCGATGACCGTCAGCCCGCAGGCCATCGCTTCCTGGGGCATTCGAGGCAGAGCTTCCACGCAGACCGAGGGAAAGATCAGTGCGTCATGGGCTTTCAGCACCTCGGGCATGCGATTCCTGGGTACGCGATCGTGAAAGAGCACCCGCTCTTCCAATCCATCGGATCGAACGATGTCGAGCAGGCTGGCGCAATATTCCGGATGCCCCTCGCCCACGATCGAAAGCGTCAGATTTGAGCGTCCCTGGCGCACCAGTCGAGCTACCGCATTGACGGCCGTGTGCGCTCCCTTATCGGGAGACAATCGGCCCGCGTAGAGAAGCCGGAAGCCTTCGGAAGGGCCTGAGCCCCGTTTTCGCTCGAACGCGCCGGCGAAGCCGGAAAGGTCAATTCCATTGTGAATTACGCCGGCGTTGGAAACCGGAGCGCCGAGACTGGTCAGGCTCCTTCGAAGAGCATCGCTGACGCAAAACGCGTTCTCGAATTTCGGCAAAGATTGCTTGGCTTCCCTCCGCAAGCTCAAGCGAGCTACGCCTCCCAGGATTCTCTTTACGGGTCGCATGAACCAGCGGTTTGCCGGAAGTTTCCAGTATCGCTCATGGGGGTTTTCAAGGACCGGCCAATGATCGGATAAATAATAGGCGACTTTGGTCGA
>CAZAEY010000229.1:0-2283 GCA_964484155.1 uncultured Acidobacteriota bacterium | reverse complement strand
GTCGCTCGTAGTCGCTCGTCAGGACGAATATTCGATGCCCGCGTCGCTGCAGGCGCTCGGCGACTTCTTCGCACAGTTGAGTGTAACCCCACGCGCGGTTGACTCGATAAAAGTTTGACAGAATAAGGATCCGCATATTTGGGGAATGCTGCGAGAGCGGGGCGTTTACTGCGTTGCCGCTACGCGGAAGTTCTAAAGACGGAAGTCAGAATTCAGAATTCAGAATGGCTGGCCACTGATTCAAAGCACTCGATCACAGCGGCATCTTGGAATCCGAACTGTGGAACCTGAAAACCTGAAACTTAAAACGCGACCCCCGGAATCTGTGCCGGGTCTGTCGCGCTCCTTGCATCCGCGCCGCTCTGCGACGCCTCGCTACGAACCAGTGCGAGAAATGCATCCTAGTGTCTTGAGTCAGGAGTAGGTCTACAGTCGGGCGGCACTGCATCCCGCCTGGCTGCGCTGCTCGTCGCGCACATATTCCCGATATGCTTGCTTCTTGCGCCTTGCCAGGCCGGCGCATCGCCGCCCTTTTTGTGACCACGAACTTCTGACTCAGGACACTACATATATCCCAGCGCTCGGAGTCTCCGGTTCACCTGCTCGTCCGCGGCAGCACACTCACTGGCGCTGCTGGTCTCCGACGCCTCTCTGAGATGATCGTTGACGCGATGTTGGAGCCTTCGAGTTTCCGCCGGAAAATCGACCCGCACGTCGCGCGTCTCTTCGGGATCGGCTTCCAGGTCGTACAACTTCCCCGTCTCGGGATTTCGGCTGTCCCAGATGTACTTGAAGCGCTCGGTGCGCACTGCAATGCGGCGCCACGATTCCCGGGGCATTTCACAGACGGCCTCTTCGGTGAAGCAATCCGCCCGATCGGGATCCCTCCATGCGGCGCAGAGACTTTTCCCGCGCATTCCCGGCACGTCGGAACAGCCGCAGATCTCGAGGATCGTCGGCATCAGGTCCAGAGTCGTCACCTGCCGATCAACCTTTACGCCTGAATTCTCTCCGGGCACGGCGAAAATGAGCGGAACCTTGATGATCTCGTCGAAAAGATTGTCCTCCCAATGTCCCCAGCGGCCATGATCCCAAAATTCCTCTCCATGGTCCGAAGCGATACAGACGGCGGTGCGATCTGCGTGACCGGAAGTTTCGAGGAGCTCCATCATCCTTCCAATCTCGCGGTCCACTGCTGCCAGTCCATCCATATACTGGCGGTGCAGATGATCGATCTCCCTGCGCGGAGGATTCGGATCTTGCGCCCACGCGTGAAACCTGGAAAGGTCCTTCCAAGCAGCCGCGATCCCCTCAGGCGAGCTTAGATCCCCGCCCCCGTTGTACGGCCAGTGCGCGTCCATGAAATGCGCCCAGACAAAGAAAGGCCTGGAGGCTTCGCCCAGCCACCGGAGAATTTCGTCGGTCATTTCCTTTGCCGTGCAATAGGGCCGAGCCGGCCCCATCTTCCGGCCCACCAGGGAGCTCAATCGATGAAAAAGGGGCCGTCGAAGAAGGGTCTGCCCGCCCCTCAAGCTGCGGAGCCTTGGATCTTCTTCGGCAGGATCGAATTCGAGAAAAGTCTCAAAACCTCGATCGTAGCCGGTCCGGGTGCTCAAGTGGGGATTCGTCGAAAATCCGGCGGTCAAATAGCCGTTGGCCTGAAGGGTCTCCACCGGGGAAGGACGAAGTTGACTCAGTCTTTCAAGACAACCCCCGAAATGTCCACCGTAGGTGGAGGTGAAGATCGTGGGAAAGGCCGCCTGCGTCCAGCTGCCGCCTGTGATTGCCTGGGTGAAGGCTGCACCGTGGCTTGCCAGCCGGTCGATGGTCGGCGTCACGGATTCTCCGCGCCCCGAAAAGCCAATCGCATCGGCGCGGAGCGAATCGATGGTCAAAAAGATGCAGTTCCGAATTTCAGGATCAGTCATTGCCATCCTCTTACGTCTTCTTCAAATCAATCTGCGCAGTGCGGACGTCCCGCATTCGACCGCATGGCGATTCCATTTTGCGTTGGCAGACCAAATGGGTCAGCCGACGTACTGTTTCCTCGTTGGTGTGCTCGGCTCGTGGAACCTGGACATTGAGCGGAGGCTGATCAATCTACCCTTTGTTTTCTTCACCCGGAATCAGCAGTTGAAGTCCATTTCCAAGGCAGAGGACGACTCAGAAGTGCTGAAAGCGCTTCACAACTTGGACGATAATATTCCTCCAACCGCCTCCTGACATCATCTGGGATCGTCTTTTTTAAAGAGTGATTTCGACTGTTCACCGAATTCGAAAAGG
>CAZAEY010000228.1:0-4480 GCA_964484155.1 uncultured Acidobacteriota bacterium | reverse complement strand
GAACGAACCCCACCTGGTTGGCGTCCATGAAGCAGGGATCGCACATCATGTTGCAACGGTTCGTCAGATCGACAGTCAGCACCGCTCCGCGCCCGTGCTTGATAGAGCTGGAGCCATGGTTGTGCATGCCGTCATCGTTGTGGGCTCGGATGTCGCGACCAGGGAAATTGGACTCGATCCACTTCAGGAAATTCTTGTCAATCGCCATCAGATCCTCGAACCTGCCGTGAATCGGGCAGTCCTTGACCATCCAAATCTGCCCGTCTCTTTCCAGGACGGTGGCCTTGACCTCTCCTACCTTCTCTTCAATCAGAATGCGGTAGTCCTCTTCGCCGCTCAGAATCCGTTCACGGGCTTCGATGACGCACTTCGGACAAAGCGAATCCGTCTCCCGAGGCCAGCCGAGCTTCGGTTTGGTCTTTTCCCATGACTTCAACATGGGCTTGTCCGACCACTTCGGGGTGAAGGACGGATTGGGCCGGAACTGGTTGAACAGCTGGAAAAAGTCGAATGCCTTCCCCCCTGCAAAGCAGACAACGGAATCAAACGTCTTCCACGCTTTCGCACTGACAGCGTTTCGCGGCATGGATGCCTCCTTGAAAAAAATTGAGGAATTCTCCCAAAAACCTCAAATCCTTAATGAACAATCGAAAACTGGACGTCCGCCTGAATCCGGACGACTATCAATTCGTTTCGAATAAAATACGCCCACTGTACCAGCCGTTAACTTAGGCATTCCCGTCCGCTGCGTCAAGCATTGGGAGCGTCGGGCGGTGGTATGGTTGCAAGATTTCCCCCGAAGTGATCCCGAATCGCCCCGGCCGCATCCCCCTGCCGGCTTCCGATGTTTACACCGGTTCCCGACGCTTGGTAAACTAGTACTCGCTGTGGAGAACCAAACGCTGGATAAGAGCGGTCAGATCGCCTTGACGTTTTCGGAGACGGCGCGGGAAAAGGTTGCCGCCGCATTGCAGGCGCAGGAATCCAAGGATGTCTTGCGTCTGGAGGCGCGAGCCGACGGGACCGCCGAGTTTCGTTACGCCATGCGGTTGATTTCGGGCGATGAGGTGCAGCCGGACGACATTGTTGTGCAGGAGTCCGGCTTTCGGGTCGTTCTGGATCCTACGAGCGCCAAGAACCTGAACGGCGCCCTTGTGGACTATGAAGATCGCGTGGTTCGAAGCGGATTCAAGTTCGAAAACCCGAACAAGCCGCAAGCTCCGGAAATCGGCAAGGGGCCGAGGGAAGACCTCGAGGGACCGGTCAGCGTTCAGATCCAGCGATTGCTCGACTCGGAACTGAACCCGGCAGTTGCGGCGCACGGGGGGAATATTAGCTTGGTCGGCGTCAAGGAAAAGAGAGTGTATCTGACCTTCGGCGGCGGGTGTCACGGTTGCGGTCTTGTCGACGTTACTCTCAAGCAGGGTGTGGAGGCGCGGATTCGCGAACTGATTCCCGAGATCGAGGAGGTCATCGATGTGACCGATCACAGCGCAGGGGAGAACCCGTTTTATTGATGGCCTGGCCTTGCGGGGGCCGATACACGGCCCCGGAGCCGGCTGCGATTGGCCGATCCGAGCGAAAAGGGTGCTGCGGGAGGAGGATCCCGGGCTGCATCCAAGTGGAACGCGGGTAGAAGAGGCTTGCGCTCTGCAGCAATGATTTGGGAGAATTCCGGAAGCTTGTGGAGTTGACGCGTTGAACAATGAGGTGCGATTCGATGGCTAGAAAGCTGATGCTGCTTCTTTCGCTGGCGACCCTTGCCCTAAGCGCCGGCTCCTGCGCTCAGGATTCGGTCAGCGCTCTGGCCAAAATCCAAAGAGAAAAAATCGCCTACATCGGAACGGTTCCCTTCGAACCGCCGCTGTTGTATCAAAGAGGTGGGGAGTTGGTGGGTCCAGATGCGGACCTGGCGAGGCTAATCGTCGACGAGATCGCAGAAATCGGCCAGGGCACCGCTCCCGGGGACATACGGACCATGTGGTTGAATCGTAGCCACGGACAGCTGACCAGTTCGCTGGCCAATCGGGAGTTCGATTTTGTCGTCGCAGCATTCGCGATCACCGAAGAACGGAAGCAAAGCATCAGCTTTTCGAAACCCTACTACACTTCCGAATTGGTGATGATAATTAATCCGTCCCACAGAGATCTGCGCCCGACTCAAGTAGGCGACGCCAGCGTCGGAGTGCGCGAAGCCTCCGGCGTCGGCGAGTTTGTGGAAGAAAAGTTCCCCCAGAGCAGAGTCGTTCCCTTTAAGACCCTCGATGATGCGGCGCTGGCCCTTCGCCGCGGGGAAGTCGATTCGGTTGTCGACGACCGAAATATGGCCAATTACGCGCTGGCCACGCTCACAGGTGTCGGCCATATGGAGGTCATTCCGGAAGTGCTGGGGCGGCTTGAGTTCGCCGTCGGCGTCCGAAGGGACGACCAGGCGCTGCTGGACGTTGTCAACGGGGTGATCGAGCGAGTTCTTTCTGAGGATCAGTACGCTGCCTGGCTTGGTGAACATGTGGATGATGAACAGCGCGCAGTCGAACAGCGTCAGGCCAAACGGCTGGAGGTAGCGCAAAGAGCAACCCAACCGCGCCAGGTCGTGATCCGCGTTTCGAAAGACGATAATTTCCAGTTCGATATCTACCGACTAGCAAACCTCAGCTTCATCTTGCGCAATCAGTCGACGGGCCAGACGTTCAACACCTCCCGGATCGATTTTCAAGGTCGCGTAGGCGTGGCGTCGGTTTCCGTGCCGCCGGGAATGTACACCCTCTCGCTCCCCAGATTCAACCTGAACACTCCGCCCGTCCAGATCAGCTCTGCCGATCCCTCCCGCGTTGGCATCAACATCCGCATCACCGGTAGCGGCAATCTGGTCGTCAGCAAGACGTGAGAGACGTTCCGCGTTCTGGGAATTGCTAAGAACCCGGAACTTTTCATGAATCTCAGGCTCTAAGAATAGAGGGCCGCTTGATACGATTCGGGTCGCTGAAGTTACAATGAGTGAGTTGTCGCAATCATTCAGTTCCGGAATTCCGTTTGAAGAAAGCGAACAGCTCATTCTGCGCCTGAAAGAGGGCGAAGAGGCGGCCTTTACGGAGGCTTTCGAACTCTACAGGGACCTGGTCTACAATCTGAGCTACAAGCTGCTCGCTGACAAGGCCGAAGCCAAGGACAATACTCAGGAAGTTTTTCTCGTTCTCTTCCGCAAGATCCACTCCTTCCGCGGAGACGCTTCGTTGAAGACATGGCTGTACCGGGTGACTTTCAACCAGGCGTCGAATCGCATCCGTTGGTGGCGCAGGCGTTTCTGGAATCGGACCGAATCGTTAAGCATTCAGCGAGGCAACGGAGAAGGCCGCGCCCGCGAGATCCCCTCAGACGAGCCGGGACCTGAACGGACCGCTCTGTCGTCGGAGCTGCAGGAGGCTCTACGGCAGGCCTTGGCGCAATTGCCCTTCGAGCAGCGCGCGGCTGTCGCCCTGCGTGACGTCGAAGGGCTGACCTATGAAGAGATCGCCGCGGTCGTAGGCGTTCAGGTGGGGACCGTAAAGTCGCGAATTTCCCGAGGCCGCGAAAGACTTCGGGAGCTTCTTCGGGAATTTGTAGGAAGGGACGCTATATGAACTGTCGATTCGTCCGCCGTGAAATGCATGCCTACTTGGACTCCGAACTCGCTCCCCGCATCCTTTCCGCGATCGAGAGCCACCTTGAAAGCTGCCGGGAGTGCCAAGCTGCCGTGCAAGAATCGATACAGGTACGGTCGCTGCTTCGGCTTCGGGTTTCCCTGCCTGAGGCGTCCGGGGCCAAAATGCGGCGATATTTGGAGAAGCGCCGGGGAGGGGCAATTCTTCCGGCCGTTCTGGAGCAACTGGACGATGTCCGCATTTACTGGAGAGATCTCGATCGACGCTTTCTCTGGTCCAGAATCAGCGGCGTGCCTCTGACTATGGCCCTGTTTGCGCTTTTGATGGCTCAGTTCGTCCCCTCGCAGATCGAAGATTTCTTTATGAGCGCTCACGACAACGGGATCTCTGTTCCGGTCATCACGTTGCAGCCCCACTCCTCGGCCGGAGATGCTTTGCCCCTCGTCCGCACTGCTCATTTGCGGCAAGAACGCAACGATGTGATCGGGCTGATTTCGACCGCGTGGAAACTGCCCTACGAAGATTCGCTCTCACTCGTGGCGGAAATCTCCCCCCAAGGTCGAGCCCAGATTGAAAACGTTCTGGAGCACCCCAAAAACCCCAAGCTGTTGCAAGCATTCGACACCGCTTTGAGAGGCAGCCGATTCGCCAATGGGCGGGGCGTGGACAAAACGATGGTGTTTTTCTCGTTTCACAAAATCGACGTCTACGAAAACGGAAGAGGGCTGTAGGGCTGGTTCGTGCTGCGTTCCGAGTTCCGAGTTTCCGAGGTTGCGGGTTCTTCGTCCTGCGTTCGAAGGGTCGGGGAAAGCGATTCAGTCAAACGAAACCGACGGAGC
>CAZAEY010000227.1:0-4572 GCA_964484155.1 uncultured Acidobacteriota bacterium | reverse complement strand
GCCGAATTTGCCCGGGTCTGGAAAATAGAATTCAGCGCTGCCCGAGCCCGGAAGCTGGGACAGTCCAGGGACTCGAATTTTAGGCCTTAAATCGAAGTTCGCCCCGGATGACGTAAAATGGAATTCCATGTGGATTCTACTCTTCCTTGCGCTGTCGGCATCCCCCGTTCAGGAGGCGGTCGACCCGAGGGCGATCGAATGGTTTCAAAAAGCGGAGGAGCTGATCGGGACCGACCAGGAGTTTTCCGAACAGCAGGCCATGTTGTTCGAAAGAGCGCTTTCGTACGACCCCCGATTCGCCGCTGCCCACTTCAATCTGGTTCTGATCCGCATGCGGCAGGACAAACTCCAGGAGGCGTTGAATCATGCCGAAAAGCTCCGCGAACTGGAACCGGACGAGGCCCGCAGTCATTACCTGCTGGCACAGGTGCATCACGAGTTGGGGCACCTGGCTCCCGCGTTGGAATGTCTGCAGGCGGCTGTCGGCCTTGCGCCTGGTGACTACAAAATCTGGGAGTCGCTGGGGCACTTGTACTTCGAAGAAGCCAAATTCTCAGAAGCTGCGAGCGCCTTCCAGAGAGTGATCGAATTGCAACCGAGCGCCGCACCGGTTCACTTCAACCTCGCCCTTGCACAACAGCAGGCAGGCCGGTTGCGGGAAGCCGTCGCGAGTTACGAACGGTACCTCCAGCATTCGCCCGAGGATCTGGAGGCGCTTTTCTTTCTGGCTATTTCATTGAACGAGCTGGGAGAGAAGGGAGAGGCGAAGAACGCTCTCTTGAGAGCCGAACGGATCGACCCCGATGATCCCCGGTTGGCCCGCGAACTGAGCCTCCTATACTTGGAGGAGGGAGATGGCGAGGCGGCGAGAAAACGGATTCTCGGCACTTCACTGGAGAACGCCGACAGCCTCTTTCAGTTGGCGATGGCAGCTCGAAGGAAAGGGGACGATGTCGAGGCTGCGCACCTGCTGCGGCGCGCTTTGATCGAAGCTCCCACCGATGCCGAGCTGTGGGGCTATCTGGGCGACGTCCTTTTCAGCATGGGCCAGGACCAGGAGGCCGCGCAAGCCTTTCAAAAAGCCGTGGAATTCAATCCAGAGGATTTTGATTCGCTGCTGAATCTGGGGGCTCTGTTGGCTAATTACGACCAGCCCGCGGAAAGTCGCAAGGCTCTGGAAGAGGCCCTTCGCCTGCAACCCGACCATCCTTCAGGTCATTTCCATCTGGCGGTAGTGCTGGAGAGACTGGGAGAATCCGCCGCAGCGCTGGATCATTATCTGAAGGCTCTGGAAGCCGGACTGGAAAACGCGCGCGCCCATTTCCGAATTGGAGTCCTGCATGCGCGCAGCGGAAGCCGCACGGATGCTCTCAAACATCTGGAAACAGCCCTGCAAATGGAACCGGAGAAATACCTCCCCATCATCGAAGACGAGCTGAGAAATATCCATTCGGACTTAGACAGCATTCGCTATACCCGCGAATTCAACGAAATGCTTTCCCGTCACTCCGCCAATGCCGTCAATCCTTAGTCCGGAAGGAAAAACGCAACAAACGGGACCGGGTCTGGAAAATTGCATCCGCCGAAAGCTGAGAGGGATTGCGGCGAAATATGGAATTTCTTTGTTGTCTGAATTTGAGTTTTACGACTCGGATCGTCGAGTGCAATTTTCCAGACCCGGTCCCGTCTGTTGCGTTTGTTGCGCGGCTGAGGCGGGGCGGCTTCCGGAACTTGGTTGGGTCAGGGATAGATCAGGTGATCCCTTCGGATGGAATCGAATTCGGATAAACGGGGCGTCCAGCGCTCGACGATCCGGTCGGGGGGCTCTCCCTCTTCCAGCATCTGTCGAACCCATGAATTTCCGACCAGCCGGTCGAAGGCGGCGGTTCGGAATTCAAACTCGGCTGGATGCCGTCTCCGCACTTCGTCCAGAAGCGCCAAGACCGTGCGAAACGGATCGAAGGACTCTCGATCCAGGACGTGAATCTGAAGGCCCTGAACCGATTCGCCCGCAAACTTGGAGAACGTCGGCGTAAACTCCTGTCGTCGGAAAAAGACGCCGGGCAGTTCTTGACCGTTCAGACTTCCGGCGATCGCTTCTGCGTCCATCCAGGGAGCTCCGACCAACTCAAACGGCCGGGTGGTTCCTCTGCCCTCCGAAAGGTTTGTCCCCTCGATCCAGCACATTCCCGGATAGACGGCCGCCGTCTCCAACGTTGGCATGTTCGGCGATGGGGGAATCCACAGCAGGCCTGTTCGATCGTACCAGTCGCCCCTTTGCCAGTTCTCCAGCGGCACAATCCTCAGGTCGACCGGGACCTCGACCTGTTCGCGAATCAGTTGCGCCAGTTCGCCCGCCGTCATTCCGTAACGGACCGGCATGGAAAATACTCCGACGAAGGACTGAAATCCGTCCTCCAACACCGGACCCGCGACCGCTTCTCCTCCGATCGGGTTGGGCCGGTCCAGCACCACAAAGGGGATTTCATGCCGGGCGGCTGCCTTCATCGATTCGAACATGGTAGAGATGTAGGTGTAGAAACGGACGCCGACGTCCTGAATGTCGTAGACCAACAAGTCGACATCCCGCAGCATCTCTTCCGTGGGCGCCCGGTGTTCGCCGTACAGGCTGTAGACGTTCAATCGACTCGCCACCTTTTCACCCGCCTGGGCGGCTCCGGTCAGGCCGTGCTCCGGACCGAAAAGCGCAACGAGTTGGAATTCCGAAGCGTTTCGAAAGACCTCCATCGTTGGAACTCGTCTCGAATCGAGACCGGTCTGATTCGTGATCAGCCCGATTCGCTGACCGCGAAACCAGGAGACGAAAGGCTCTTCGAAGATGCGGTCGGCTCCGATCCGCACCGGTCCGCCAAGCGCGCCGACGCCCGAGATCGCCAGGAGAAGAATGCTGATGGCTATTGAGTTCGAAGGTTTCACGTTTCAGGTTTCAAGTTTCAGGTTTCAGGAAATGAACGAAACGGCCGGCAACGGTCCCAATGCTCTTGAGCGATCGTCGCCACCGGCTGTCTCACCCGACCTCGGACTTTGCACCGACGAATTCCGTCCCGCAGGCTGTCGCGGCTCCGACTCATGGCCCGCCTTTGATATCATAAACCGAAACCGCGATGCGAATGCCATTCTTAATCGTTCTATTCCTGTGGGTCGCCGCCATTTCACCAGTCCAAGGCAACGCGGATCTGCGCGAAGCCGTTGATCTGATTGAGAGAGGAGAATACGACCGAGCGTTGGAGCTCCTGACGGAAGTCAAGAAGCAACGTCCGGAGGCGCCGCACGCCTATTTTCACTCCGCAAGGGCGCTCTTTCGGGCGGGGCGCGCGCGCGATGCCGAAGTCGAGATGGAGGAAGCCCAGGCGAGGGCGGAAGAGTCCGAGGCTTCCTTCACGTTGGCGATGTGCCGGTTCCTCGACGAGTTGGGCTATCCGCAGTTGGCCTCCGCTTTTCTGGAGCGGCGCAGAGCCCTCGGTTCGACAACTCCGGAGGAAAATTTCCTTTTGGCTCAACTCTACTATCAGGAACTGCGGCTGGATCGTGTGCTGGAAGCCATGGAGGGTTACAAACCGGAAGGAACAGCGGCGATCCAGGAAGCCAGACTCCTGTTGGGCAACACGCTGATGCGAATGGGGCAGCTTGAAGAAGCCCTGGAGCAGTTCGAGCAGGTCGTTCAGGAGGATCCCGCAAGCCACGAGGGCTTTTTCGGACTCGCCGACACGTTAATTCGAGGAAACAACCCGGAAGCAGCGGAACGAATGATTCAGGGGGCTTTGCAGCTGGCTCCGTCGAATCCTGAATATCTGCATCTGATGGGTATGATTCTGCTTCGACTGGAGCGCCCTGCTGAAGCCGTCGAGAATCTTCTGCTGGCGGCTGACGCGGCCTCGGACCCTGCCCGGATCTATTTCGATCTGGGCGAGGCGCATCGGCAGGCCGGAGACGCCGGAAAAGCCCGCGACTTTTTAGGCCGTTATCAGGGATTGCACCGTGAAAGGGAAGCGTCAAGGACTCGAAGCGAACGTTCGCTTCAGTTGAACAACCAGGCTCGGCAACTCCTCCAAAGCGGTCAGATTCCGCAGGCCGTTATGACATTTCAACGCGTGCTGGAGGACGATCCGGAAAACTGGACCGCGCACAGCTTTCTGGCCAAAATATACCTGTCCTCACGAAGGGAGAGATCGGCTGAACCGCATTTGCGAAAAATGCTGGAAATCGATCCGAACGCGTCGGAGGGCCTCTACCTGAACGCTTTCTATCGCCATCTGCGCAGGGACTACGAAAAGGCGCGAGAATTTGCCGAGGAAGCCCGCAGGCTCCGCCCGGGATCCCCGGAGCTGCGAAATCTGCTGGGCAACATCTACTTCGCCCAGGGGAAGCCGGAAATGGCCTTGGCCGAATATGAAGCCGCTACCAGACTGGCGCCGGAAAACATCGGCTTTCAAACGAATTACGAATCCGTGTCCCGAAGGTTGGAGGGTGCAGGCCAGACGCCCTGAGCGTGCTTTCGTGCTGCGTGCTGCGTGCTGCGTGCTACGTGCTACGTGCTACGTGCTACGTGCT
>CAZAEY010000226.1:0-4575 GCA_964484155.1 uncultured Acidobacteriota bacterium | reverse complement strand
CCCGCTCCTTGCCGGTGAACTTGTAGGGGTCGCCGGCGCAGGGGGGCGTGAACTCTTCTCCGTACGGGTAGAAGCGGCTGTCGCAGATCTTGTTTCCGTCTGTGTTGGTGCGCACCACCGCCGTCCCCAGGTGATCCGGATGCCGCCAGAGGAGCTGGCTGCCCGTGTTTTCAAACGCGTGCCGGTTCTGGAAATACGCGTGGCCCGACAGCCACACTCCCGTCGGCCCCGATTCGGCGACTGGCCTGCCTTCTATGTCGTAAAAGTAGATGCGGGTCCCCGAAGCGCTGTTTTTGACCGCCCGGCGGCCGTTGCCGTCGTACTGATACGTTGCGACGCTTCCGTTGTTGACTGACTTGATCCGGTTCTCCGCGTCGTACCGGTAGGTGCGGCCCGGCTCGGCCGTCATGTTGCCGGCGCTGTCGTACGTGGAACCGGGAAATAGCCGTCGCGTCCCAGACCGCGGCTCTTGAAGACTTCGGTGCAACGTGGACTCCATCAGGGCCGCGGCGACTCCGGCCGATCGGCAGCCGCGGGATGGCGCGCAGCCTTCGGGCGCACCGCATAGACCTCCACTTCGGTGGGGAATCGCATCACCGTCTTCCAATTCAGCGCCTCGCCGTCGCCGTCGTCGAATCCGTCCACCAGGATGTTGCGGTAGGTCACTGGAAAAGTCGTTTGAATGGTGTACCCGGGGAAACGCCATGTCATCACATTCCTCCGAGCAGCTTCGACCAGTTCAGGATGCCCGGAGTCCTCTTCGACCTCCACGTTGATGACGCGAGGTCCGTCGGTAAACACTCTAAGTCGCACGGCGCCCTCAATTCCGGCGGCTTCCGCCTCCATCGGATAAAGTGCAGCACCCGCTCCATACACCCGCGGGGGCAATATGCGGGGATCCTGCGTGACGGGCTCTGGAGGCAGCCCCTCCTGCGCGAAAGCATCAGGGGATATCGCCATAAAGACGGCGACCGCAAGCGTGCCGACTCGGCAAAATGAGCGCTTTTTCATCTGTTTCTCTCCTTAAGGTCGCAAAATGAATCGCCGGCGCCGGCCTCAAGCATTTGCTCTCGTCTCCGTCCGTTTCCTTCGCCGTCGGCTCCGACACCACAGGATTTTTCCTGGGCCTCCGTTTCCCCCACCGCCAGTCGCAATCGGAAGCCTCAGGGCCGCCGGCGTCGCTGGCGAGGCCGATCCGGCTCCGGCGCTGTATAGAACTCCTGTGGCCAGCGGATTACAGTAACGTCCACATTGGTGGGAAATCGAAACACCACCTTGGTAGCGGTTCTCACACCGTTCGAATCCTCCAGCCATTGCGCCACGATGTAGCGGTAGGTCACCACAAAATCGATCGGCTCGTGCTCGGCAAACCGCCACGTCAATGCGTTGTCTCGGGCGGCGCGAGCCAGTACGGGAATGCCTCCATCATCCTCGATTTCGGCTTCTGTGACGCGCTCTCCGTCGGTGAAAATCCTGACCAGAACCGTGCCGTGCATGTTGACGGTGTGAGCAAACGGATGGTAGAAGGCCGCCTGAGCTTCAATTACCCGGGGCAGCTGAGCAGCCGATTCCTGCCCTGCGACCGCGGCGGCCAACCCGAAAAAAGCAGAAAACACAATCATTGCGCCTGCTGGAAACGCGAGCATCTTCATCGATTGCACTCCTTAATCCGGAATCTGCTTGAACGGTTCTTCCGGATGAGTCTGGTTGCCCTTTTCATCGCGAAAGCTCGAAATGTATTTTCTTAGCCGGCGTGGAGAAGGCCAACGATCTCTACCGTGATCGACACCCGTCGCTCTCCGTCACCGCAGTCGAATCGTTGTGAGAGATGCAGACTTGTCGGCCCCTCTCTGGTTCAGTCTCCAATGGCAAGCGAAATCTGCCAAGGCATGCCCTCCGGCGCCTCCTTCGAAACGATCAAGGAACCGATCTGCGATCTAAACCCGATGCACGTGGCCTTCCACACATATGTTCCGTCAACAAGATCGCTAAACTCGAAGCGCCCTTCAGCGTCGGTTACGGCGCTTTGAATCCTATCTGATTCTCCAGGCCCGCGGACTTCGACAAGAACGCCCCACATTGGAACTCCTTCGTCCAATGAGCGCACTTGACCCCTGGGAGCTGCCAAGGTGACCGGCTTAGACTGCCTGGATACTATGTATTCTGTCGGTGAGATCGTGAACCATCTCAATGCTCCATCGAAGAAGCGCGCCGGTCTGATCTGGATTTGAATGATCCGATCGGGTGGAGCGGTCTTGGACACAACGATTCCCCCCACCCTCGGGCGGAAATGAAGATAACTCGTCCTGAATCGATATTCGCCCTCCGGCACAGAGGCGAAGGCAAACTCTCCCAGGGAATCGGTGATGGTCTTTCTCACCGCATTCGTGCCGTCGGGTCCGCTCAGTTCAACCAACACGAACGGCGCCGGAAACTCGTTCTCATCCGGCAGCCGAGGCTCAGCGCCTTCGAGATCGTCGATCGCATTCGATTCCTTCTCCTGCACTGGATCCAGAACTTCGATGTAAGGGCCGATTGAAATGCGAGCAGACGCGGTGATGCGGCCTCGAATCTGGCCGACCACGAAGTCCTCGTATATTGGGTCCAAAAGGGAATCGTCGGGCAGGACCGCCGTGTCATCCGTCTTTGGGATCTGGAACAGACTCAAAACCAATAATGATAGAAGAAGGAAGTGAAGTTGGTTCATATCTGCTGTTTTACTTCGGGTCTCTGATCAGAAAACCTCCCGCGATTCCAGTCGATGAAAGATTTGGTCTCTGATTTCGAAGACGCATTTCCCTCTGAAGGGCGTAATCGTGTGCACCTGTGCGCCCTGGGTCCGAAAGGATTTAGCCCCGTCCGAGCCGCAGGCGAGGGCGGGGTCAGCCTTAAAGCGACAAGGGTCCGTCAGGACCTGGCAGGCCGGCTCCCCTGTCCGCCCCAAACCGCCTCCGAGCGCGTGTTCGCGCCGCCGTCAGCAAATTCATGCAAAGTCCGGCCTGAGAGCCGCATTCACGAACGCGGAGCGAGCGAAGCGTCAGATGTCGGAGCGACGCGGCCGCTTCGGGCGCGTTGATTTCCGAGATTAGAGAGACGATTTTGCTAGACTCGATCCGACGGGATCAACGGGTCCCGAAGCGGGCCCCGTCGCTCCGCCATCCGGCGTTCCAAATGCAGCGCACAACGAAGGCCGCCGCAGGTTGAAATTCCTCGTCAGCGCCCTGAAGGGGCGCGACAGATGACGGCTCCCGTGTAAGCGTGCGTCGCAACTGATTTTGTGGCGCCCCTTCAGGGCGCTTTTTTTCCTTGCCGACATCAACCCAGGGTGGCGCTGCGCTTCACCCTGGGCTGAAAATGTCTTGCCCCTTCGGGGCATCCGGCTGCGACTGCCCCTGTCGAAGGAAAAAACCCTTCCCCCCTGGGCGAAAGGAAACGCGTCGCCCGGTTCCCGGGCTCGGACGGTTTGTTGCTCGATCGCCACCCAAGGCTCCCGCTAGCGAAACCCGGGCCGCACGCGCTTCGCCCCTGTCAACACGGGTGCTTCGAGAGCATGTCGTGCGGCTTTGGCGCTGCTTTGGCCTGAGTTCTGCGCCAATTACACATTTTACAAGCAGGCGATTGGAAAAAACGCGGCAGTTCTGGACAAAAACAGGTCACTTCTGGACAAAAACGATGCGAAAATGGACATCGGGCCAAAAAGCGACGATTTTTCGGGTCGTCCTGGGGAGGCGGGTCCTCTTCGGTTGCCGGCTGCGCCGGCGCCAGACCCGGGTGCGGTCCGGATGGAGAACGAATGTTCAGTCGGCGGGAAGCGAACCCCGCTGCTTCATTTCCGATCGCAGTTGACGGGGGCTTCGGCCCAAAACGGTTCGGAACTGCCGCTGAAAGCCGCTCAGGCTGCCGAAGCCGGTCTCCAGCGAGATTTCCGTCAGGGAAAAATCGCGCCTCTGCATCATCTGCACCGCTTTTCTGAGCCGGTAGCGCGTCAGAAACTCCAGATAGGTGAATCCGGTGGCTTCGATCAGCCTCCGGTTCAAATGCCGCGGACTGACTCCGCACTTTGCGGCCGCCTTCTGCAGCGTCAGCTCCGGGTCCGAGTGCTCCGCCCGGACGACGCGGCGGAACTCCCTTAGAGAACGATAAAAGCGCATCCTTTCAACGAGTTGGCTGTAAGAATCCGAAAACAGCAACTCCTCGACCCTGTCCATTGCGATTGCTGGAATTCTAACACCGGACCGTGCGAGTTGGAATGGCCGTACGAAACGGAGCAGACGGCGCCCGATTCCGTCCGGCCCTAACGGGCTGGCGCGTCTGCTGCGATTGTCCGGCGGCGCCTCGAGTTTTGCATTCTTAACAGTCGATGACTTCAGTCGTTGGAGCAGGCTTCTAACGAATCGTTTCCAGACCCTGGTTCGCAATCAATATGCCGATTCCCCTTACCCGACGAAAGACGAGCGAAAAGTCCTGGGCATTGCGCGAGTTCTGTCGCAATCCGGACTGCCCGGCAGTTCCGCGGTCAAATCAGCGATGCAGCTTTTTGAATTCATGTTCTTTTGTAATTCTGGCTGAACTCCA
>CAZAEY010000225.1:0-4583 GCA_964484155.1 uncultured Acidobacteriota bacterium | reverse complement strand
CCTTTGCAATTGCGGCCTAAATTCTATTTTCCAGACCCGGGCAAATCCAGCCCTATTTTCCAGACCCGGGCATGACCGAGACAGAGCCAGAGCCTGACGGGTGACGGCGTCATTCCGAAGCGGAAGATTTGGGTCGACGTAGCAGTCCGCTCAGGCGTCGTAGAAATCGTCACGGCCTTCCATCTCCCGCCACAACTCGGCCTGTCAGGAGGCTTGACAGAATGTTGTCGCGCGGATATGCGTGGCCGCGGTGTTGAAGAAACCCTTCGGCATGCTCGATTTCTCGTTTCGCTTTCGCGGAAGCTCGACTTCCCTGCAGCCGGGCCCAGCGGACCATGCTGTCCAAGTATTCATCCATTCCGTGGTGCTTCTTCAGCCAATCGCGCTGGCTCTCGTGACAAGCCAGCATGCGCTTCTTGAAATCGATCCGATCGTCGACGTCGATCCAGAAATGAGATTCGACCGGATTTCCGAAGATGTCGATTCCCTCCAACGGCGCCGCGTAAAAAAGCCAAGGGACCTTGGCCGAGGCATGCCCGCCGGCACGGTAATTTGGAACCGGTGCGTAAAAGCAGGCGTTGCGCACAAGGCGGCTGGTCGCCTCATGGTCGCTGATGTAATCCTTCGGGGGATGAGTGAAAACGACGCCAGGTCTGATTTTTCGGAAGAGCCCGGTTAACGCCCGGTTCGAGCGGTCGTCGTTGAAGATGCAGAAGTCCCGAAAGCCTACCCAATAAAATTCAGCGGCCAGCAGCTCAGCCGCCGCTTCCGCCTCCGTGCGCCGAATGCGGCTGATCTCTTCAGGCGGATGCCCGCTCGATCCGCAATCGCCCAGCGTCATCGTGGCGATGTGAATCTGACAGCCGGCGTCTCGAAGCAGTGAAAGGGTTCCGGCGCACATCAACTCGATGTCGTCTGGATGGGCCCCAACCGCCAGAACCGGCAATTGCTCAGCTTCCTTCATTTTGTAAATTCAAGACTGCCAATCGTCCGAAGCGGATTCGCCCGGGTCCGGAAAATAGAGTTTAGGCTCATTCCAGGCCTTGAGGGTATCCCTCTGCAACACCCGGCCTAAATTCTATTTTCCAGACCCGGGCAGATCCGCTTCGGACCAATTCCGTTTCAGCCGCACCGGCTTCGATTCGAAGCCTTCACGCCTCTGCGGCCTTCATTCATCGCATGGAGATTTCGACATCCTCCGCTACCCCTCCCAGCAGGGTGTAGGAGCCCGGAGCCTCCTGCAGAATCGACCCCGGCACCAGCGGGTCCACGGGGCCGTGAGCAACCAGTCGAGCGATGAATCGCTGCCAGCTGATCCCTCCTCCCAGGTACCCGTCCAGCCAGAACGACCGGTCCCGGGCCGACAGAATTTCCCGCGGTCCGATCGTATAGGCCTTTGGAGGAACCCACGACCAGTCTCCGCCAAACGAGTGAAGGGCGTTCTGCATGATCGTCATGGGGTGCAGTTCGACCAGTCGAGCCGCGGCCTGTTTGAAAGCCCACAGGTCGTCCTTGAATTCCTGCCCCAGATGAGCCTCCCAGAACGCGATGTGCCCGCACCAGCCGATACCGCCATAGCAGACGTCGGCGCCTCCAAGGTCCTCGATCATCCGACCGTAATGGCCGATATTGTCGGCGGTTGGAAAGTGAATCTGTTCCATCGGCGGGCGGAGTTCGGTCCGGATTGCAAAGAAGAAATTCTCCAGCATCGCCTTTTGAAACGATCCCGGCCAGGCCGGCGGCGCGGCTCGACCGTCTTGGTCCGCGTATTCGTCCATATTAAACGAATGAACGTGACGACAGGAAATGCCGAGATCGTTGATGATCCTGGCCGCAATCGGATACTGGGGCATCGGCCCGACCGGAAAGATTCCGACGAACCGCCTGCCTGTTTCGGCGGACTCCCGGATTCGTCTGACGATGTCCAAGGCGAACTCCAGATAGAATTCCTTCGGATCTTCGATGATCCGGATCTTGAACTCCCGATTCGGATGCCTGCACATCTCCCCTTTCCGGATGGCGCGCGCCCGAGCGCACGCCTGACGATCCCGAAACGGAATGAATTCGGAAAGCGCATATGAAAAATCAGCTTCTCGCGGATGCGCGGACTTCTTCATTATCGACCTCCTTCCACGATGAAAAAAAGGATAATTCGGACGAAACGATTTCACAAGTCGCCCGAAAGCGGATTTGCCCGGACAGTTCACATGTTAATGACATATAGACTTAGGCGCCCGGCGGCGCGAGGCTGGCTCTGTTAGACTGCTCGGTCAAAATGTGCTCCATGTCGCTTCGCTCCGCGTGGGGGCGGTGGAACGTTTCTGCAGGACTTCTTGTCATCGCTGCCGTCGCCCTTACCCTCAATTTTATGGGGCGGCGCCCCTGGTGCCAATGCAATTCGGTGATTCCCTGGTCCTGGGACATCTGGAGCATGCACAATTCACAGCATCTTTTAGACCCGTATACGTTCACTCATGTCCAGCATGGCGTGCTTCTGTACGCTCTACTGTGGGCGGTCCTAGGGGCCCGATGGCCGGCAGGGCGGGCACTGTTTGCCGTTTCCGTGGAGGCAGCCTGGGAAATTGTCGAGAACACGAACATCGTCATCGAGTCCTACCGGGAGTCGACGATGGCTCTGAACTACACCGGCGACAGTATCGCCAATTCTATAGCCGACATCATCGCCTTTGGCCTAGGCTACTCGGCGGCGATCTGGCTGCCCGCATGGGTCGCAGCCGTCGGTTTCCTAGGCGTCGAGATGTCGCTGCTGCTGACCATCCGCGACGGCCTGTTGCTCAACATCCTAATGCTGGTGCACCCGATCGAGGCAATCAAGACCTGGCAGATCGGACGATAAGAAACGGGCTGGTCGTCCTGACGAGCCATCCCTGCATGTGTCGCGAACCGCTCAAGTTACAATCCAACGTATGAATACGAAAGATCGGCGAAGCGGCGCAGTTCAGTTCCGAGAAGATGCGGAAAATCAATCTCTTTAAAGGCCCTCGAATGTTCTGTGACCTTTACTGCCTGGAGCCCGGGAAGAAGCAGCCAGTCCACAGACACGAGGGGAATGACAGGATCTAAAACGTTGTAGAGGGCGAGGGTCACGTTACCATCGGGAAACCGGTCAGATTGCTTAGCACCGGAGAAATTATTCGTGCTTTTTCGGGCGAGGCTCACGAGCTGGAAACTCGCAGAAGTCGGCGTCTTATCTGCCCGGTTTTTATGCCTCCGCACCCGAGTTGGAAGGGTTAAAGGTCTGCGCAACAGATGGGACCGGGACTGGAAAATGGAATTTGGAGATGATTTTACGGTCCTGCATTTCCCGCCGCGGCTGAATTCGCTATTCTCCAGGCCCAGGCAAAGCCGCTACGGGCAGTTTCGCGTTCTCCCGTTCAATCTTCAATTGCGCTTCGATGGCTTCCATCGTGCGTTTCAATTCGGGTGATGAATTGCGCTGCCTGTCGAATCTTTTACGGATTTTGCCGGCTGCGGAAGGACTGAGACCGACCAACCCGGCGATATCTTTGCCGGAAAGTAGGGTGAACTTGAATAGCGAATAAACATACAGCCGGGTAGTCACTGCCTCCGACAAGTTGGGAGCTTGGTTGCGAACGGCTTGGAAGATCCGGCTAGGATCATGGCGCCGAGCGCTCATCTGAAGGACCCGCAGGGCCGGGATTTCAGAATTAGGATTCAGGTGAGACGCCATCTCCCTGATTTCTCGCAAGAACTGTTCGTCTCCGTAGACCAATCGAAGTTGAGCCGCCTCGAAGGGGTCTACCGGAGGAATCCTCATTCCGGTTTCGACGTAGTTCATGTATTCGTGCGGCTTCCTGAAATAGCCGCGAACCCTTTCCCTTTTCACCCAGGGAGCCAGATTCGGCAGTCCGGCGTAATTACGAAAACTGCTCCACATGTAATCGGACGGGTGTTCGACGATTCCAGCCTTGCAGGGATTCAAGTGAATATAGCGTGAACAGTTTAGGAAATAGAGACCCGGCCCCACCAATATTGAGCGAAAGCGCCCCTCCCACAGACGGCCGGTGCGTCCATGTCGCAAGTTGAAATTTCGCGTGTAGGTTCCCAGGATAGTACCTACGATTTGACTCAAGTCTCCGTGAGGGGTTTCACAGAGCAGATGAAAATGGGTCGACATCAGGGCGTAACTGTGAACGTCCAGATGGCCGAATCGAACTGCTGCTGCCAACAATTCCAGAAATCGCATTCGGTCTCTGTCGTCGCGAAAGACTTCGCCGCGGTCGATTCCACGCGACATCACGTGATAGGTTGCTCCCGGGTATTCGAGTCTCAATTGTCTGGACATTTCGTTGCTGACTAAATAACGTACGAGGGTTCGTTTTGAGCGAAGCAGATGCGCGAAAAAACGAGTCGGAATGGCCGCACCTCCGAGCTGCCGGGTGTGTGCCGGATGTGTCCGGGTCTGGAAGATGGAATTTAGCCCCCCCAGGGTGCGAGGGCATCCGTTTCGCTTCGAACCTAAATTCTATTTTCCAGACCCGGCCATATCCGAACCATATCCGAACCGGCAAATCCGAAGTGAGAAGTCTGAAGCGCCGCCC
>CAZAEY010000224.1:0-4666 GCA_964484155.1 uncultured Acidobacteriota bacterium | reverse complement strand
ATTTTTTGCACCGGCGGGTGTGTTTTGGAAGACGGATGAAACGGAGCGCCGGATGGCGGAGCGACGCGGCCGCTTCGGCCGCGTTGATTTGGGGCCAGCGTCACGAAACCCACGAAGCGCCCTCCAAACGCAGAACGAAGCACGCCGAACGCAGAACGAAGCACGCGGAACGCACAACGAAGCACGCGGAACGCTAAAGCTCCGGAAGGCTGGCGGCGGCCACCGCCTGGCCGTGCCGCTTATCCTTTTCGCCCGGCGTGACTATGGCCACTTTCCCGTCCAGGTCCGGAAACTCTTCCCGAAGCACCCGCCGGGCTTCTCTGACAATCAGGTTCCCCCCTTCTCCGGTCAGCACCCTTCCCAGCAGCAGCAAATGGCGCAGTTCGTAGAATTCGTCGAGTTGAGCCACCGAATATCCGAAATACGTCCCGATGGTGCAATAGATCGTTTCGGCGCGGGCATCGCCAGATCGCATCAAGCGTTGCACTTCCAGCAATCGCTCCGCGAAGGGCGTTTTCGGATCGAAGTCGAATCCCGCCGCGGGGGCCAGCCGGGCGACCGCCTGTTGAGAAAAGTACTGGGCGCCGACGCCCAGGTCTCCCGACCACTCGTCAGCGGGAGCGTCGGCCCGGTAATCAAACGGCACGAAAGCCAGCTCATTCAGGCCGTCGGTCAGTCGCCCGTCCGGTCTGATGTATCCGGCCGCCAGACTGGTTCCCATGGCGATTCCAAGAACGGCTCCGGAATTCAATGCCATTGCGCCGGCCAAGGCGGTGACTTCGCCGTCGTTGACGACCTCAAAAGGGACGCCCCATTCCCGTTTCAAGTCGAGAAAAAGCCTTCTGATCCTGCGGTCGAAATCCTCTCTTGAAACGCCCCGAAATAAAGACGCGGCGCGCACCTCATTGTCCACATAGACTCCGGCAGCGCTGCCGCCGATCGCATCCACTCGGGGAAGCTTGGCCGCTGCCCTCTTTAAGGTGTCGTTGATTTCCCGATAGTGCCAACCGGGATCCGGTTGAAAGTATGGGTCCCATTCGACCTCCTCGCTGAACACGACCTGGCCGTCGATCAGAGCGGCGCTTTTGCGGTCGCTTCCCCCCAGATCGAATCCGATCCGACATCCGTCCAGATGCCCGCCCAGGGCGCGCGTCGGCTCCCGGGCTTCCGGAAGCGCGTCGAGTGAGACCGATTCTACGGTAAAGGGCTTACCGTAAATGCGCTCCCCCATGAATTCGTGGTCGAAGCTTCGTCGCCCGCCAGACGAGTAGACTCCCCGAAGATACGTCGCGAGTTCCTCATCGCCCGCCACGTAGACAGTGTGTCCGCCCCTTTGCCACAAGAGGAATTTGAGCAATCGCTCCGCATAGCGCTCGTTCAATTGGATCCATGGCTCCCGATGCGGAAACACTTGCGCCGCGACCCGGACGACCGATCGATCCTGGGACAAGGCGAGGTCCAGCGCCACTCCTTTTCCGCTCTCTTCGACGGCGCGGCGGAACGCCCTGGTCCACAGAATTCCCGGTACGAAGTCCGCGTCCAGCGGCGGGCGGAACTTCGGAACGATCGAAAGTTTCATTGCAAGTCTCCCACTTCGGGACCGCGCACTGCGGCTCGAAAGAACTCACCGACGCGGCGGCTGAGCCGGAAACCGGCCGCGCAATGAGCGGAGCCGGCAGGGCCCCGATCGGCAAGTGGGGAATACGCAGTCAGCATTTCTCCGACCACCGGAACGCGCCGAGAGAGCGGCCGGGGACTCCCGCTCATCATGAAGATAATGCAGAGCGGCGATCGTGTCGATGCATGCGAATGCCCGAGCATTGCCGACAAGCGGGCCCACGCCACCATACTACAGGCTGTTCGCGGCGGAGCGGAACAACCATTCGCCGATCGTACCCTCTCACCTGCACGCGGGGTGCGCTGCTGAATTTTCCCCAATCGACTCGGATCGAGGTTATGAATCAGAGGAATTGCTTTTTCTCCACCGGAGGCCTTATGATCGATGCAATTCCAATGCATTCATCTGGTCCTATTTGTCAGGCGTGCGGAGCCGAGTTATCTCAGAGCGGGCCCGGCGGGAACTGCCCGGCCTGCCTCCTCCAGTTGGCTCTGGACCCGGAACCGGAGCTTCTGCCGGAGCGCGAGATTTCCCATTACGTCTTGCTGGAGAAGCTGGGGCGGGGCGGAATGGGAGAGGTCTACAGGGCCCGCGACACCCGGCTGAACCGGCAGGTGGCGATTAAATTCCTTCCAGAGGATGTGGCCGGCCATCCGGAGGCCCTGCGCCGCTTTGAAAGGGAGGCGCGCACGGCCTCCTCTCTCAATCACCCCAACATCTGCACGCTTTACGACTTTGGCGAAGAAGGCGGGCGCCCCTACATCGTCATGGAGGTGATTGAAGGGGAGACGCTGCAGGAGCGTCTCGACAGGGGCCCCCTGCCGCTGAACGAGGCGCTCAAGCTGGCTCGTCAGCTCGCCGATGCGCTGGAGGCGGCTCACTCCAATGGGGTCGTCCATCGGGATGTCAAGCCTTCCAACATCATCATCGACAAACGGGGAAACGCAAAGATTCTGGACTTCGGGATTGCCTGCTGGGTCGGCCCATTGGCTGAGGAGGCTTCCAGCTCCTGGAAAACTCAAACCGGCTCCATACTGGGCACGATCCCTTACATGTCGCCCGAGCAGCTCTCCGGCGAAAAGGTGGACCACCGCACCGACCTGTTTTCCCTGGGGGCCGTGATCTTCAAAATGATCTCGGGCCAGCATCCGTTTAAGCGTCGAACGACAGTCGCCACTATGAAAGCGATTTGCGAGGACCCTGCGCCGTCCCTTTCCGAGCATTGCGACTCTCCTCAGCTGGACCGGCTGCTCGGCCGTCTGCTGGAAAAGGATCCGGAGCGCCGTCTGTCGTCCGCCGGAGAGGTCGCGCTAATGCTGAATGCAGTTCCGCGCGAGCGGCAGCCGACCGGCGCCTTTTCCGGACTTTGGGTGGTTCAGGCCAGGGTGATTTGGACGGCAATGCTTTCTGTAGCATTGCTGGCGGCTTTCTTCTTGGGGAAACCGTTTATCGAACGCCTCTGGAATCCTCCGAAGATCGAGTCGGTGGCGGTACTGCCTTTCGTCAATTTGTCGCACGAGGAACAGGAGTATCTGGCGGCCGGAATGACGGACGCCACGATCGCCCGTCTCTCTGAGATCGAAGGTCTTCGTGTGCCTTCCCGAACCACCATGATGCAGTACAGGGATTCCGGGAAGAAGTCGCTTTCCCGCATCGCCCGAGAGCTGAAGGCGGACGCAATCGTGGAAGCGTCGGTTCAGTTGGTTGGAAGGGAGGTCCTCTGCCGCATGCGCCTCATCGACGGAAAAGAGGAGACTCTGGCGGGCCCTCTGGAATTTCGGAGGGATCTGCGGTACATCCACGAACTCCAGAACGACGTCGCCCAAAAGATCGCGGACGAAATCCGATGGAAGCTGCACCCTGATGCGAAGCTCATGTCGCAGGCCGACGCGCTGAACTACGAGGCTGAGCTTGCGAACATGCGCGGACGATACCTGCTGGAAAAGAGGAGCCAAGAGGCGCTGGAAAAGGCTGTGAATCATTTCATGGAAGCGATCGAACTGGAGCCGGAGTACGCCGAAGCTCACGCCGGGCTGGCTACAGCATACGTCCTTCTCGGCTCAACGGGCTATTCGACCCAGGCGCCCGCGCTGGTCATGCCGAAAGGGCGGGAAGCGGGACTCAGGGCTTTGGCGCTTTCGGAATCGCTTCCGGAAGCGCACGCCGCCCTGGGCATCGTAGCCATGTCCTACGAGTGGGACTGGGAATTGGCCGAAAGGCATTTGAGGCGGGCCGTGGAGCTCGATCCGGAATTCGCTTCAGGCCTGCACTGGTACGGCCTCTTTCTGGCCGCTCAAGGCAATCTGGAACTGGCCTTGGAACAGATCCGGAAGGCAGTCGCCATCGAGCCCCTCTCGCCGGTTTACACCAGCGCCCTAGCTCGCGTTCAATACTACATGCGGGACTACCGACGGGCCCGCCAAGGATACCGGAAGACCCTCGAACTCGAGCCCGGATTCACCCCCGCCCAACTCGGACTTGGGCTGGTACTTCTCAACCAGGGATCCTTCACAGAGGCCGTCGCTGAGTTCGAGACGAGTCTAAGCGAGCCGATGACTTCTTTCTTGAAGACGTTCGAGCAAATGAGTCCGAGTGAAGCATCATCAGAGCTGCGGAATATCCAGAACCTCGCCAGCGGCGATGGCGACGACGTTTCCGCATTTCACCTTGCCGTAATCTACGTCATTCTAGGGCGTCAGGACGCGGCCCTCCTCGATCAAGCTTTCATGTGGCTTGACGTTGTCTGCGATTCTCGTTCCGAGTACCTGGTCTACATCAACGTAGATCCGATATTCGACGAATTGCGGAGTGATCCCCGGTTCCGGCAATTACTCAGGAGGATCGGTCTTGAGTCCGCAGGATAACAAGCCGCTGGGCCATACCCCTCCGCGGACGCAGTTTTTGACCACGCGCTGGAGTCTGATTCTGGCCGCAGGCGCCGAAGACACGGCAGAGGCGCGACTGGCTCTGACCGCACTTTTTGAGACTTACTGGTATCCCGTCTACGTCTACATCCGTGGCAGGACCGCTGACAAGGACCGGGCCGAA
>CAZAEY010000223.1:0-4779 GCA_964484155.1 uncultured Acidobacteriota bacterium | reverse complement strand
AGCAGCCGTTGCATTTTGGGGTATAACTCAGGCTGGTTCGACCCTCCGATGGAGACGACGCCCCTCCGCGCCAACTGCGCAAGCCCCGGGTCGACGACAGGCTCCAGACTTTCGAAGTGGACGGACTGAAGCTCGGCGATCACTTGCCCCCGGTCCGTAACCAGAATTCGCTCCCCCCGCTTGACTTCCCGCAGGTATTCGCTCAGGCGGTTTTTCAGTTCACGGATGCCTACTGACTTCACAGGATGATTGTAGCTTCATGAAAGCTACAGGCGCTTCGAATGCCGGGGTCGACTTGCGATGCCGCTTCCGTTTAGTTGAGTTTGTGAATTCGCCTGCCATCTTCGGGACAGAAATCAGACCTGTTTGTGGTACGATTAGGACTATGAAAAAGATCTCTATTCAGGACCTCAAGGCACGACTGTCTGCAGTTGTAGCGGAGGCTGAGGCGGGCCAAAGGATCGTGATCACGCGGCATAATGAACCTGCGGCCCAATTGACCCCGGTTCACTCGCAATTCGTTCATCGGGGGCGACGGTTCGGCAGCGGAAGTCTGAAGCCGGCGCTTCATCGCGCGACGAGTGGACGATACCTGTCCATTCTCTTGGAAGACAGGGGCGATCGTTGACCGCCGGGGGGGATTCCGGCCTGAGACGGCGCCGCGTGTACGTCGACACCTCGGCCTATCTTTGCTTGTTGCTGGGCGAGGCGGAGTCAGTCCGACTGCAGAAAGAAACTGCGGGCGCGGAATTGCTGTCCAGCGTGCTTCTGGTTCTTGAGACCCGGCGATATCTGGTCCGACTGGCTAGAGAAGCCCTGCTCCCTCCGGCTGACTACAGGAAATGCGTCGACCGCCTGGAGGTGGACCTGGACCTGCTCCTCCTGCGTGACCTGACGCTGGATCTTTGCGATGTCGGTGCAATGCCTGCTGTGATGACTCCCCGGTCGCTCGATCTGGCCCACCTGCGGACGGCCCTGTGGTTTCACGCTCAGGAAGGAATCGATCGATTCCTGACGATGGATGAAACTCAGCAGCAGGCCGCTAAGGAACTGGGCCTTCCGACTTAAATGGGATTCTGCGGTTCTGCGATGGGGCGCTGTGGTCCCGCCGCAATTGAGCCCCCTTTTTCGACAGGACCAAGGAAGCAGCCGCGCCTTCTCATCCTGTCAGGCTACCGCTTGCGAACTTCCAGCAAGACGAAATATTCCTGATTTCCCTTCTGGCCCCTGAGAAAGGAAGGAGTGATTCCCAGCAGTCGAAACCCCTCCGCCTCGGCGCGGCGAACGAACCCGGAGACCACCCGCCACTGCCGGGCGACTCCGCGCACGATGCCGCCCGGTTCGACCTGCTCTCGGCGGGCTTCGAACTGGGGTTTGACCAGCAGCAGGAATTGAGTTTCCGGAAATCGCTTCAGAGCCGGCAGAATCTGGACCAGCGAGATGAAGGATAGGTCGGCTGTGATCAGGTCCACGGGTTCCGGCGCGTCTGACGGGCGCAATTCCCTGACGTGGAATCCTTCGCGCACCTGCACTCTCGGGTCGTTGCGCAGTCGCCAGTCCAGCAGCCCCCGACCCACATCGAAGGCGTACACCCGGGAGGCTCCGCGCTGCAGCAGGCAGTCGGTGAAGCCTCCGGTCGAGGAGCCCAGGTCGAGGCAGACATTGCCTTCAACGTCCAGTCTGAAGCAGCGGAGCGCTCCCTCCAGCTTGATTCCGCCTCTGGAGACGTAGCGATCCGCAGGGGCGACCCGGATTTCGGCGCCGGCATCCACAGGCATTCCCGCCTTATCGACGCGCCGGCCTGCGACGAAGACGCGGCCTGCCAGGATTAACCCCCGGCCTTCGCGGCGGTCGCGCGCAAGCCCTCTGAGGCACAGCAACTCGTCGAGCCTCTTTCTCGGCGGCATGTCACCGTCATGTTAGCGCGCATTTCATCCGCGCGTCCTGTTGCGGCGTTGTACGGGAGGCAGGAGGCAGGAGGCAGGAGGCAGGAGTCGGAGTCAGGAGTCAGGAGTCAGGAGTCAGAATCCAGAATTCAGAATTCAGAATCCAGAATCAGTGTGTATGCCGCAGGTCTGTGGGTGGAGGCCTTGGATTGCAGTGACGACTTGGAACCTGAAACTGGAAAGCTGAAACCCGGAAGTCCGGAACCTCGGAACCTGGTGTGTTGCGCACTTTGCATCCACGGCTCTCTCAGACGCCTCGCAACGGACCCGTGTCAGGAGCGGCGGGCGGCGATGTAAAAGGCGAGATCGCGGAGAAACTGGCCTTCCATCCCCAGGAAGCTGATTTTCTGCACCGCGGATTCGATCAGTTCCTCGACGATGGCCCGGCTCTTCTGAACCCCGTACAGGGAGGGATACGTGGCCTTCCTGGCGGTCGTGTCTTTGCCGGATTTCTTGCCCAGCTCCTCCGGCGTTCCCTCCACGTCCAGAATATCGTCGATGATCTGAAAAGCCAGCCCGATGCTGGATCCGTATGCCGCCAGGCTGCGGCGAGAGTCCTCTTCGGCATCCGACAACATTGCTGCGCAACTGACCGAAGCCTCGATCAGCGCGCTGGTCTTGCAGGTGTGGATGTATTCGAGCTGCTCGCGAGTAAAGGGCTTGCCCTGGGTGGTCAGATCCACGGCCTGTCCGCCAATGACTCCGTGACGCGTCCCCAAAGCCCGGCAAAGCTGGTGAATGACGCGCACCTTCAAGTCGGCTGTCCGCTTGCCGCCCGGAATCTCCGCCAGAAGCTGAAAGGCCAGCGTCAGCAGCCCGTTTCCGGCCAGAATGGCGATTCCCTCGCCGAACTTCTTGTGACACGTCGGCACTCCTCGCCGCAGGTCGTCATCGTCCATGGCGGGGAGGTCGTCGTGAATCAGCGAGTAGGCATGGACCATCTCGAGGGCGCAGGCCAGGTAGATCATCCGATTGAAGTCGCCATCCAGGGCCTCGCCGGTCGCAAGTGCCAGAATCGGCCGCAGCCGCTTCCCGCCCGCGAATACGCTGTAGCGCATGGCCTGATGGATGGAAGCCGGGTAGGCGTCCTCCTTGGGAAGGAACTCCGCCAGATACCCGTCAACGGTGCTCTTCTTTTCTTCCAGCTGCCGTTGAAACTCCACGGCATGCTTTGCGATCGCTTTCAATTCGTCGTCTCGTCTCCCTTCAGCTCAAACGGCGCTTCCTCTAACTCTCCTGAACTCTTTTGCAACAGGATCTCAACCTTGCGCTCGGCCTCGTCCAGGCGCTCGGAACAGAACTTCGAAAGCCGAACTCCCTCTTCGAACAGCTCCAAGGACTTTTCCAGCGGCAGCTCTCCCTTCTCAAGCTCCGAAACGATTTCCTCCAGACGCTTTAGCGCCTGCTCAAAGTCCTTCAGTTCCATCGTCTTCCCGCCGGGCGCGAAAGTCTCCACGGGCCACGCGAATCGATATTACCTCATTGCGGGCCACTTGCGACGGATCGCGCACGATCTGTCCCGCACTCCCAGTCACAATTGAATAACCGCGTTCCAGCACCCGCTCTGGGGAATAGGCGATCAACTGGTCCAGACGAGACTGCACTTGCTTACGAAAATCCTTCAGAGAAGCGCCAATCTGCCTTTCCAGGTCGCGGGTGAGTTGCAGCGCTTCCCGTCTGCGCGGAGCCACCAACTGTTGGATCGCGTGCGTTGCCCGGGCGTCCAGCTCGTCCAATCGCTGACTGTAGAGCTTCAGCCGACTGTCGGCGCTCACGAAGGCGCGGCTGGCCGCCAGCTTATGGAGCTCCCGTCTCTTGCGGTGCAGGACGACTTGAAAGGCATGGGCCGTGCGCCGCCTCAGCGCATCGACCTGACGAATCATCTCCTCCCGCTTCGCCGACACGATCTCGGCGGCAGCCGAAGGAGTCGGCGCGCGGAAATCCGCGACGAAGTCCGAGATCGTGTAGTCGATCTCATGGCCGACGGCCGAAATGACCGGAATGCGGGACTCGAAGATCGCGCGCGCGACGGATTCCTCATTAAAAGTCCAGAGATCCTCCAGCGACCCGCCCCCGCGACCGACGATGATCACATCGATGTCGTCTCTGGAATTCAGATATCGGATGCCCTCCACGATCTCCCGCTTCGCCTCGTCGCCCTGAACGCGGGCCGGAAAGATCAGCACGTTGACGCGGTCATTGCGCCGCTTCAAGACTTTCAAGATGTCCTGAATGGCCGCCCCCGATGGAGAAGTCACGATGCCGATCTTGTATGGAAGCAGCGGAAGCGGACGCTTCCGCTGCGGGTCAAACAGCCCCTCCTCTTGAAGCCGGGCTTTGAGTTTTTCAAAGGCCGCCTGCAACGCTCCGGCGCCCAGCGGTTCGAGATGCTCGACGATCAGTTGGACCTGGCCGCGCGGAGGATAAATCGACAGCGTTCCGCGAGCCAGCACGTCCATTCCGTCAGCCATTTCGAACTTCAAGAGTCGATTCCGCATTCGAAAGCACACGGCGTTCAACTGGGCGGTGTCGTCCTTGAGCGTGAAGTAGAGATGCCCAGAGGGCGGTCGTCGCAGATTCGAAATCTCGCCTTGAACCCAGATTTCGCGGAAGCGTTCCTCCAGTGCGGTTTTCGCCTCTCCGACGAGTTCCGAAACCGAAAAAAAGCTTCGATCGTCAGACCACTGCAGATTTCGTTGCTCCATCGTGACAATCCGGGAAGGCAAAAGGTTAACATATGCGGGTGGTGCTTGGTGCTGGGTGCTGGGTGCTGGGCCCGAGGCTTGGCGCCGAGTGCCGACGCCAGGCCCCTTTAACTTGAAACTCGGAACTC
>CAZAEY010000222.1:0-4836 GCA_964484155.1 uncultured Acidobacteriota bacterium | reverse complement strand
CGGAGCGACGCGGCCGCTTCGGCCGCGTTGATGTGGGGCCTAGCGTCACGAAACCCACGAAGCGCCCTCCAAACGCAGCACAAAGCACGAAGCACGCAGCACGAAGAATACCGAGCGCCCTCCAAACGCAGCCCAAAGCACGAAGCACCCGCGGAACGCCACTACTGATTGCTTCGGATGAAAGCAGCCAGTTCCTCCTTCATCGGGCTGTCCGGTCTCTTTTTCAGGTACTGCTGGTATTGCTCGACGGCCAGGTCCAGATAATTCGCGCCTGCGTAAAGAGCGCCCAGCAACAGATGCGCATCGGCCATTCCGTCGGGGTCGAGCCTCAGCGCCGTTTCCAGAGGTTCAACGGCCTGCGATCCCTTCTTCAATTTGAGATACGCATCGCCCAGCAGGTAAAAGGCATCGGCCAGTCGAGGATTCAGAACCGTGGCCTGTTTCAATGCCTCGACGGCAGCTTCGAACTGACCTTTTGACAGGTAAAGCTTGCCGAGATTCAACCACGCCAACACGTATCCGGGTCTTCGGTCCAGCGCCCTCCGGTAGGCGGCCTCAGCGCTGTCGGCCTTCTCGAGTCGAAAGTGCAGCGTGCCGAGTTCCGTCCAGGCTTCGAAATCCTCCGGGTCCCTGCCCACCAGATCTCTCAGGATTCCTACAGCATCGGAAAGATTTCCTCGCTCCGCCGCTTCCTCTGATTCCCGAAACAGATCTCGATTCTCCGGACTCCGAGCGTATACGAACTGGGCTGAGGCGTCCTGGGGTTCTACTCTTTCTCTTCGGACGTGCTTCCACTGCAATGCAATGTCGCGTCGGATGTACGAAGGCTGCAGCGCGGTGATGTAAATGGGGATGCGAGCGACTTCCCGACCATCGACTTCCACGCTGAGGATGTACTCTCCGATCCTCACGCCGGAAAAGCGATAGCGGCCGCCGCCGGCGACCGTGTCGCGACTTAGGATCACTCCGGTGGCGCTCCTTAATATAAGCTGAAACGTGCGGGGAACCAGTCCGACGCCTTCCTCTTCCTCGACGGCCACCTCACCGTAAAGGATATGCCCGCCCTGGGCGCGCATCGGCTCAAAGCCAAATAACGCAGGCAGCAGGAGGATGAGCGGTAGGGAAAACTTCACAACTTTCGGTTCAAGATTCCGAATTCAAGCACCTATCACCTAGCACAGCAACAGGCCCCAAGCCCCAAGCACCAATCCTCACTGGTGCTTTTCGATGTACGCTTTGAGTTCGTCCTTCATCGGGCTGTCGGGCTTCTTCTTCAGAAATTGCCGGTACTCTTCAACCGCGCGATCCGAATAGCGCGCGGCGCTGTATAGCGAGCCCAATAGGAGATGAGCGTCAGCCATCCCGATTGGATCGAGCTCCAACGACTTCTCCAGCGCGGGAACGGCCAGAGACCCCTTGCGCAGCTTCAAATAGGAATCGCCCAGAAAGTAGAACGCTTCCGCCCGGCTTGCATCCAACACGGTCGCTTTTGTGAAGCAATCGACCGCCTCCTGAAACTCTTCTTTCGCCAGATGCAGCTTGCCGAGATTGATCCAGGCAAGCAGGTACGTCGGATGGAGTTCCGAAGCCTTTCGGTAGGCGCTTTCGGCAGCATCCAGGCGTTCCTGACGGAAACGCAGAGTTCCCAGTTCCGTCCAGGACTCGAAATCATTCGGGTCGGATTTGAGCAATTGCTCCAGAATCTCAGCGGCTTTGGACAGGTCCCCTTCCCCCGAAAGCTTCTCCGCCTGATCGAAAAGCTTCTGGTTCCCTCTGTCCCTGGCGTACAGAACGCTGCCCGCCGGGTGATCTTCCGAGCCGCCGCCCCGTTCCTTCCAGGCCATCGATACGTCGCGGCGAACGTATGCGGGCGTGGTTCCCGTAATAAAGATGGTCATGCGCGCAAGTTCCTGGTTATCGGCTTCTACGGCAATAGTCAACTCGCCCTGTCTGACCTGCGAGAAACGATATTGTCCCCCGTTTGCGACCGAGTCTCTTCCGATGATTTCGCCGAGCGCGTTTCTCAGGACGAGCACGAAGGTCTGTGGAACGGGACCGGTGGCTTCGCTCTCATCCACTTCGAGCGTGCCGTGGAGTACATGGCCGGTCTGGGCTGCCAAAGCAGTGGCAAACACGACAACGAGGAATGCCGCGATCAAGATACGGAACTGATTTCGAACCATCCTTGATTCTCCCCTCAAAAAAAAGCGGCCCCGAGGAATCCCTTGAGGCCGCCGTCTGAAACCTTGGAATATGAAGCGCGACGATTGAATCGTCGCCCTCCCGCCTCCGGACTCAACTCGGGGGGCGGGAAGGCGGCTGGATCCTAGAAGTCGTAACGCAAACCGAACTGCATCTCCCGGGGCCTCGCGAACGAGTGAATCGCGGTGATGTTTCCGAACGTAGGCGCCGGGGTTCCGATCTGCGGATCCGGAGCCGTGGCGAAGGAGGAGCGGTCACCCGTCCATCGGCCCAGCCTCTGCGTATTGGTGGCGTTGAAGACCTCCCAGCGGAAAGTCACCCGGTGTCCTTCCGCGTAGGGCATCCGGAAGCCCTTGAACAGTCCGAAATCGACCGTTACGAAGCTGGGCGAACGGAAAACGTTCCGGTCCCCAACCTCTCCGGCGAACGCATCCCGGAAGCTTTGGTAGGCGAACACGGGATCGCTGAAGAAGTTGGGAGCTCTTCCGTCGACGCCCTTGTTCGGATCGGGACGCGGGTCGCGGATGCGAACAGCGTTGCTGGGGAAATTCCAGTTCGTGGCCCAGCGGCTGGCTTCGAACGGGCCGTCCTGAGCCAGACCGGAATTCCAGCGGAATACGCCGTTGAGCGACCAACCGCCCAGGATGGCATCCGCAACGCCATGCGAACCGGACAGATATTTCTGGCCGTGTCCGAACGGAAGCGTCAAGAGCCAACTGGAGTTGATGATGTGCTGGATGTCGAAGCCCGAAACGGAGCGGGTCGCGTCCGGCGTCAGCGGATTCAAAATCTCAGCGAAAACGCCTCCGGAGTCCGAAATTCCGCCCTCCAGACCGCTTCCGGAGGCCCAGTCCATCGACTTGCTCCAGGTGTAGTTCAGGTCGAAGGTGAGGTTTTCCCTCATGCGCTCCCGGACGGTGAAGGAAAACGCGTGATAGTCCGACTCCGCCATCGTCCCCAGCGTGTTCAAGGCGCCGTACTGCGGATGGAAGAAAAGGTTCCCCGCTCCGCCCAGCCGATCCAAGATGTCCTGAATGAACGTCCAGTCCAGAATGTCGAACTCGTCGCGAGCCACCAACCCATAAACATTCTGCGTCGGCGTACCGCCAAAGATGAAAGTGAAATCCGGGTAGACATTCTCAAAAAAGGCAATATTGGGAATGTCTTCCAGCGGGGTATTCGCCAAACGGTGTTCTGCCAGCTGCCTCGCCGCCGTATACCAGTCCATGCCTGAGGCGGGATCCACGATGTTGTTCGGGTGCATCACGTCCCGGTTAGCCAGCAGGTTTCGAGCGGCGCGCCCCAGATAAGAGGCTTCCATAAACAACCCGCCCTGAAACTCGCGGCCGATCGAAAAGTTCCAACTGTGATTGATCGGGGTCGTCAGTGCCGAATCCAGCGAACTTTCAATTCGCCTGCCTCCGTCGGACGGATGCGAAAGGGGAAACTGGAGACTTTCCGGGATGGTCAGCCCGGCCGGAACCAGAAGAGGCCGAATGTCCTGATTGAACCCGGTGAAGTTGGGACCCAGGAAGCTCGACACGTCGAACGTATTGGCTGGCGTCGTCTGCTCCGTCACAAATCCGAGAACGTTGCCCAGGTCAAATGAGACGGCCAGTGCGCTTCCGATCCGGTCGTACATGGCCGCGTATCCGCCTCGGAAGACCGATTCGCCTCGCCCGCCAAAAAGCGTCCGGAGGAAGCCGTTGTCGAAGTGCGGCGACCAAGCGGCGGACACGCGCGGCGAAAAATTGTTGCGATCCGTCGGATAGAATCCCGGGCGGTTATGAAACGGACCGGCGAGGTCCAGCGTAATGGGATCGTTAAACGCCTGTCCGGCCCTGGCGCCCGCGACTCTTCGGTCGAAAAACTCGCCGAGCGGAGTCGTCGGCGCCACCTGAAATCCGCCGGTTTCATGCACCGGAGTGCTCACGCCGTAACGAAGTCCCAGGTTCAAGGTCAGATTCCGGGCCACCTGCCAGTTGTCTTCGATATAAAGTTCGTACTCATCGGTGGCGAAGCTGCGAAGCGTCGGCGCTCCGCTGGGCATCAGTGAGCCGCCTACGTCGAACTGGAACCTTCCGGAAAACTGCGTATAACGCCCCAGCAAGGCCGTCGCTGCGTTTCGTATGACGTCTCGCTGGCCGGAAGCGAAGTCGTCGATCACATCCAGCACCCCTCCAGAATTGGCATAAAACGAGGGGTTCATAATCGCCGTGTCGAATGAGTTGGCGAACGATTCCCGATTATTGTCGATCAGCCGGATGTTGGTGCCGAACTGAACCGTATGGTTTCCGCGAATCCAGGAAGTGTCGTTGGTGAAGTTGTGCACCGGCGTCGTTCGACTCAGGGTACGGCTGAATGTCCGCGGCTGGAAAACGAAGCGGAAACTGATGAGGTTGTCCGCCGAATCTCCCTGAGAGGAGAAGGCCTGCCGCGTCAAACCGTACCGGAACGTATTAATGAAAGTGGGCGTCACAGACCAGCTGTGCCCCACGGCCACTCCCGCCGGGTGGCTCCACAGGGAGGGTTCCGGAGTATCGGGGAATCGCCCGATGAATCCCTGATGATCCCACTGATAATTCCCACGGATGAACAGTTGCTGCGTGTCCGCCAGGTTGAAGTCGACCTTGG
>CAZAEY010000221.1:0-4852 GCA_964484155.1 uncultured Acidobacteriota bacterium | reverse complement strand
GCGGAGCGACGCGGCCGCTTCGGACGCGTTGATCGTCCGATTCTTCGAAAGCCGCAAGTTCGCAGAACCCGTTCAGACGGAATCAACGGCCCCTGCGGGTCCGTCGCTCTGACATCCGGCACTCCGCGTTCTTCGTGCTGCGTTCTCCGAAATTGATCTGTTTTAGCCAATATCGATCAGGCTGCCTGGTGCGGATGTAGAATTCCACAGATTTTGAGCGAGAACGTCTCGCCGGCACTTGAGAATTCGAAAAATTGCGGAGGAATTGATTCAGCACGAAGCACGAATTCCTTGCTGACGGACGCGGTTCACAGTATCTTGGAGGTGCAGGCAAACACTGGGAGAAGCGGCGATGTCCAACAGCAGAGACAGTTTCAAGACCCGTTCCACATTTACCGTCAACGGTGAGGAATATTCCTTCTACCGGCTTTCGGCGCTGGAGGAGGCCGGGCTGGGAATAATGGATCGTCTTCCGTTTTCCCTTCGCATTCTTTTAGAGAACCTTTTGCGTTTTGAAGACGGCCAGTCCGTCAAGCGGGACGACATCGAGGCTCTGGCCGGCTGGAAGCCGGGGCGGGGATCCGATCGGGAGATCGCATTTTCCCCGGCGCGGGTCGTCTTGCAAGATTTTACCGGCGTACCAGCCGTTGTGGATCTTGCGGTGATGCGGGACGCGATGGCCGACCTGGGCGGGGATCCTGCCAAGATCGATCCTCTGGTTCCGGCTGAGCTGGTTATTGACCACTCGGTTCAGGTGGACTCTTTCGGGAGGCCACTTTCATTTCAAATTAATCTGGAGAGGGAGTTCGAGCGAAACCTCGAGCGGTACAAGTTTCTCCGGTGGGGACAGTCGGCATTTGACGATCTGCGCGTCGTGCCGCCGGGAACCGGGATCGTGCACCAAGTGAATTTGGAGTATCTGGCCCGAGTAGTTTTTGAGTCGACCGAAAACGGAACGAAATGGGCCTTTCCCGATACGCTGGTGGGAACCGACAGTCACACGACGATGATCAACGGGCTGGGCGTTTTGGGCTGGGGCGTCGGGGGAATCGAAGCCGAGGCGGCCATGCTCGGGCAGCCGATCAGCCTGTTGATTCCCGAGTTCGTCGGTTTCCGGTTGAAGGGAAGCTTGCCGGAAGGCGCCACGGCCACCGATCTGGTTCTGACGATCACGGAAATGCTTCGCGGCAGGGGCGTGGTTGGAAAATTCGTTGAATTCTACGGACCCGGAGTCGCCAGCCTTTCGCTGGCGGATCGAGCCACCATTGGCAACATGTCTCCGGAATACGGCGCCACGTGCGCCATCTTCCCGATCGATCGGGAAACGCTGGAGTACCTCCGTTTCACGGCGCGTGAAGAAAGCCGCGTGAAGCTGGTGGAAGCCTATGCGCGGGCGCAGGGACTGTTCCACACGCCCGAATCTCCGGAACCGGAATACTCCGATACTCTGGAGCTGGATTTGTCCACGGTCGAACCCAGTATCGCCGGTCCCAAGCGACCGCAGGACAGGATTCCTCTAAGGCAGGCCCGTGAGGCTTTCGAAGAGGCCTTGAGGAACATGGTCGAGGGACTCGAATACAAGCGATCTTCGGCTGAAAACGCGAGAAGGTGGGAAGATGAAGGAGGAGACGCCAGCGGAGTGGCGGTGGCCGCCCCCGCGCCTCCCAAGGTGCGGGTGCGCCTGGCGGCTGAAGAAAACGGAGGCGAGACTTCCGAGTTTGATCTGGAGCACGGTGCGGTGGTGATTGCGGCCATTACGAGCTGCACCAATACCTCAAATCCTTCCGTCATGCTGGGCGCGGGACTGCTGGCCCGAAAGGCTGTCGAAAAGGGATTGAAACGAAGGCCATGGGTCAAGACGAGCCTGGCGCCAGGTTCGAAGGTGGTCACAGAATACCTGGAAGCCGCCGGCCTGACGGGAGATCTGAACGAGTTGGGGTTCAATCTCGTTGGCTACGGCTGCACCACCTGCATCGGCAACAGCGGCCCGCTTCCGGAAGCGATTTCCGAGGCGATCCACGAGAACAGTCTCGTGGCTTGCGCCGTTCTGTCGGGAAATCGAAATTTTGAAGGCAGGATCAATCCGGATGTGCGCGCCAACTATCTGGCATCGCCTCCTTTGGTCGTCGCCTACGCTCTGGCGGGCCGGATGGACATCGACTTGTTCAAAGAACCGCTGGGAGTTGGGAAAGACGGACAGGACGTATTTCTGCGGGACATCTGGCCGAGTCAGAAGGAGATTCAGGACGCCGTGCGAAGCGCGGTCCGGCGCGAAATGTTCGCGGAAAAATATCAGGACGTTTATACCGGCGATGACCGATGGCGGGAATTGCCGAATCCTGAAGGGGACCGCTACCAGTGGGAGCCCGAATCCACGTACATCCAGAAGCCTCCGTTTTTCGAAGGCATCGGTCCTGAACCGGAACCGTTGACCGATATCAAGGGGATGCGGGCGCTTGCTCTGTTGGGTGATTCAGTCACGACCGATCATATCTCTCCGGCCGGCTCCATTCCGGTCGACAGTCCGGCAGGCCGCTATTTGATCGAAAACGGCGTCGAACCCCGCGACTTCAATTCCTTCGGCTCCCGGCGCGGCAACCATGAAGTGATGATGCGCGGGACTTTTGGGAACATTCGACTGAGAAACCTCCTCGTTCCCGGCGTGGAGGGAGGCTACACGCGGCATCCATCCAGCGAAGAGCCGATGTTTATTTTCGACGCGGCAATGCGCTACCAGTCGGAGGAAATTCCCCTGATCGTAATCGCCGGAAAGGAATACGGTTCCGGGTCCTCCCGGGACTGGGCAGCAAAAGGCACGCGCCTGCTCGGCGTTCGTGTCGTGCTGGCGGAAAGCTACGAGCGGATTCACCGGAGCAATCTCATCGGCATGGGCGTCCTTCCGCTCCAGTTTGAGTCCGGCGAAAGCCCCTCCAGTCTGGACTTGACCGGGGAAGAGGCATTCGACGTGATCGGACTGGATGAAGGCGTGCGTCCGGCGGGAAGCGTCGTGGTCCGCGCCCGGCCGGGAGGCGGATCGGCAAAGGAGTTTGCAGCGCTGGTGCGCATCGACACTCCCAAAGAAGTCGAGTACTTCCGGCATGGCGGAATCCTGCACTATGTTTTGCGGACGCTGAGTCGGTGACCTTTCATTCGCGCTGGTCGATTCGGAGTTAGCCGCAGGCCTGCGGCAACCCTAGTAGCATTCTCCGCTGCGGTCTGGTCAAGCCGACGCTGTTCTCCGGAACGCGGGAAAGCTTTACATCCAATTCCGCAGACGTCAAAATAGGCGCTCGTCTTTATTGCCCGGAATCCTGACAGAGGGAACTGCGTTTCATGTTCGGACCGCTCATCTGCCTGCTGATCGGAGTCGCGCTGATCCTGGTTCTCATCCTGTATTTCCGGGTGCATGCCTTTCTGGCGCTCATCCTTTCCGCGTTCGTCGTCGCGCTGTTCAGCGATCGGATCGCGTATGACCAAGCCATCGTAGTGGTCTCCGGAGGATTCGCCGGCCTGATGGGAAACATTGGAATTCTTCTGGTGCTGGCCTCCCTGATCGGCAAGGCTTTGATGGACAGCGGCGCCGCCGAACGAATCGTCCGTTCGTTTTCACGGCTCTTCGGCGCCAGGGAGAATTACGCATACCTGGCCAGCGGTTCTGTTCTCTCCATCACCGTTTTCTTCGATACCGTCTTCTACCTTTTGGCGCCGATCATTCGATCCTCTTACGCCCGCAAAAAGCGGGATTACGCGTTGATGGTGTGCGCTGCGGGCGCAGGCGCCGCCGTCACGCACGCACTTGTGCCTCCCACCCCAGGTCCGCTGGCCGTGGCGCAGCAGCTTAATGTTTCGCTGGGCTCGGCGTTCATGATTGGGTTGCTGGCGTCGATCGTGCCTATTCTGGTCGGCGGAGTTGGATACGCGCGATTCATCAACAGCCGGGTCGATATCAAGCCGCGGAGGGTGTACGGTTCGGAGGAAGGGGAGATGGAGGAAATGGCGGTGCGAAGCGACGCCGATCTCCCATCCCTGGCGCTCGCTCTGGCGCCGATTCTGTTGCCAGTTTCTCTGATTTCCCTGGCTTCGCTGCAGCAGACCATCCCCCTGGCCGGCCCGACGGGAGAGCGATTGCTGAACTTCTTCGGCCACAAGGACGTCGCGCTTTTGTTGGGATTCCTGATCTCCGCCTGGCTGATTCGTCGGTACACCGTCGACAGTTGGAGAAAAGTGTTCAAATCTCTGCAGCCAGCAGTGGCGGCGGGGGCCGTTATCGCTTTCATCACCTGCGGCGGCGGAGCGTTCGGTTCGGTGTTGGCGGCTTCCGGTGTCGGCGAAGTTATCGCCGACACCGCAGACGGGTTGGGCGTGTCTCTGCTCTCTCTGGCATTTCTGACGGCCGCGCTGCTGCGCGTCTCACAGGGCTCCGCCACGGTGGCGATGATCACCACAGCGGGCATCGTGGGACCGGCGCTGGCCAATCAGACCCTCCCCTACCATCCAGCCTACCTGGTCGCAGTTATCGGCTTCGGCGCCACTACTACTTCCTGGATGAACGACAGCGGATTCTGGATCGTCGGCCAAATGGCAGGACTCAGCGAAGGCGAAACGCTGAAATTATGGACTGTTCTGCTCACCATCCTCGCATTCTCCGGATACCTCTGGGTGGCTGTTCTTTCCTGGCTCTTTCCGTTTGTTTAGGCGCGGCGTTCTTCGTGCTGGGTGCTTCGTGCTGCGTGCTGCGTGCTGCGTTCTTCGTGCTTCGTTCGGCGTTCCTTTACACCGCTCCATCGCATCAACGGATGCCGGCGGCACCCGTCGCTCTGACATCCGGCTCTCCGTTTCACCCGTATTCCAG
>CAZAEY010000220.1:0-4943 GCA_964484155.1 uncultured Acidobacteriota bacterium | reverse complement strand
CGTCCCCATCTGCGCGTCCCCATCTGCGAAATTTGCAAAATAAAATACACCTCTGTCCCCAACTGGACAGACGCGGGCGACGCGTGATTTCATGCTGCGCGCCGAACGCTCCAATAAAGGGCTCCCCCTGCCAGCAGGAACAGCGCGGTGACCAATATGGAGTCCAGCGAGACTTGAGTCAGCAGAATTCCGCAAACCGCAAAGGCGCCGACCGGGATCGCCCAGCCTCCGGGCGCGCGATAGCCTTCGGAGGACGGGTCGAAGGCGCGTCGCAGCTTCGGCATGGCGCCGATGCACACCATGTAGATCAGCACTCTCACTAGAGCGCTCATGGCCGCCAGCCAGACGAATGAACCGTAAGCGGCCAGCCCGAACACCAGCGCGCCGAAAAAGAGGATCGAGCGGTGGGGCGTGCGATAAGTGGCGTGCACCTGCCCGAACCATGCCGGAAGGCTCTTTTCCCGAGCCAGGGAGTAGGTCAGCCGCGGGGCCGTAAACATGGCGCTGGCGATGTTCCCGCCCACGGAAACGACGACCCCTGCGGTCATCAGCAACGCGCCTGCCGGACCGAACAGCGCTGCTCCCGCCTCCATCAGCGGACGTTCCGAGGCTCCCAGATCGGGCAGCAGGGCCACGCAGACCGCCTGGATCGCGACGTACAGCAGCGTCACCACGCCCAGGGCCCAGAACAGGGCGCGCGGCATGTCGCGCCCGGGATTGCGCGATTCGCCGGCAGGTACGACTGCGGCCTCCCAGCCGACGAAGGCGTAAATGACCAACAGAACCGCGCTGGTCCAATCGCCGAATTCGGGGAATTGGGCGGTGGAAAGCGGAAACGCCGCGGGTCCCAGCGAAGTCGCTCCAAATGCCGCCAGCAGCATCAGCGGAAGGAATTTGAGAACGGTGAGCGCCCCGATCGAATGCATGGCTTGCCGGACTCCCAGGACATTGATCCACGTCAGCAACCCGACGATCGCGCCCAGCAGCGCGATTCGAAGCGTGCCGCCGGCAGCCTGCGGCCAGAAAAAGGCGATGGAAGCGACCAGAAGATTCACGTTGGCGGCGAACGCGGTCACGCGGGCGATGTAAAAGGCCCATCCGGTCTGCATTCCGACCAGAGGCCCGAATGCGGAGCGGGCGTACAGGATCGGCCCCCCAGTGCCGCGAAAGTAGCTGGACAGCTCGGCGAAGCACAGGATAACCGCGCCCAGAAGCATGCCGCAGGCGACAAACAAAAGCGGGCTCCAGACGCCGGTCAGCGCCGCCGCCCCGGCGGGTACGCCGAAGATGCCGGCGCCGATCATGCCGTTGACGGCCAGCAGCCAGATGCCCCGCCAGGTCAGATGGCGGACCAACGGTTCCGGAGCCTCCTCCGGTCTAGGCGGAATCGGCGCCCGCTCAGTCACTTGCGTACGATCAGGACCGAACACTCGGCGTCGGCCACCACTCGATCCACCGTTCTGCCCAGAACTGCATCCTCAAGCGATCCGGCGCCCCGGGCTCCGAGCACGATCAGATCGGCATTCCAAACGAGAGCGTTTTCCAGGATCTCGACGAACGCCTTTCCGCTGGTGATCTCGGTGCGCACGTGCAAATTGGCGAGCCGCTCCTGGACGTTCTCAGTCAGAGAATCCAGCGCCTCCTGGGCCTTGGCCTCGATTTCCATTGTCAATCGGCTGAGCCCCTCGTGCGCCATCCATCGAGACAACAGCGGCTGAACCTCCAGGGCGTGTAGCAGGAAAAGTTTCGCCTCGCTCCTCTCGGCCAGGTCGAGCGCCCGGTAAAAGGCGGCGTTGGAGTGATCGGAAAAATCCACGGCGCATAGAATTCTCTTGTACGGCATACAGGTCCTCCCGCCGGTCGCCGGCGGTTCTCATCGCCTCCAGACGATTAATTCGCGACCGAACTGGCAGCAGTTTACCCCGGTTGGGCTTTCGACGCCGGGCACCGGGCGATCGGGGACGTTAAATCGAGTGCTGGCAGCCCGTATCCGGGGGAGTCCAGATACGGGCTGGCAGAGTGGCCACCGATGTCCATTCTGAATGACCCAGGCTGTTGACGGACCACGGATCCAGACAGGCAATACAGGACGCCTTTCCCCAGGCAGATATGAATCCGCCTCCGCGAATCGGCGCTTTCGGGTCGGAGCCGAACGAGTCGCTTGCCCGGAACGGTGAGATCTTGACACGAGGTTGGGACTGGATGAAACTGGTAATTCCGACATTTCCGCCAAGAAAGCGTTTTATTTTACTGGACGGTAAACCTAATAAATTTCGCAAGGAGGCATCATGGCGATACGAATAAACGACGAGGCTCCGAACTTCACCGCTGAGACGACTGAGGGGAGGATAACTTTCCATGAATGGATCGGCGACGGATGGGCGATTCTTTTTTCGCACCCGAAAGATTTCACGCCGGTGTGCACGACCGAGTTGGGCGCCATGGCCGGGCTGAAGGACGAATTCGAAAAGCGAAATTGCAAAATCCTGGGAATCAGCGTCGACCCGGTCAGCGATCACAAGTCCTGGGCCAGGGATATCGAGGCGTCGCAGGGCCACGCGGTCAATTACCCTTTAATTGGAGATCCCGAGCTGAAAGTGGCCAAGCTGTACGACATGCTGCCGGGCGACGCTGGAGACAGCTGCATGGGCCGGACGCCGGCCGACAACGCCACCGCCCGGTCGGTGTTTGTCGTCGGACCCGACAAGAAGATCAAAGCCACGCTCACCTACCCCATGAGCACCGGGCGCAATTTCATGGAAATCCTGCGACTGCTGGACTCGGTCCAATTGACGGCCAAGGAGCAGGTGGCTACACCGGCCAACTGGCAGCAGGGCGGCGACGTGATCATTCTTCCCGCCGTCTCCGATGAAGCCGCTCGAACCAAATACCCGGACGGATGGAAGCAACCGCTGCCCTACATCCGGATCGTTCCCCAGCCGAAGTAGGACGGACGAACCGCCGAGCTGGAACTTCAGTCTCCGAAGACTGCGACGCTCGGCTGCAACTTGATCCAGCCGGGCGCGGACCTGAAGGACTTTTTGCAGGTGGGGAAGCAAGATCTTAACCAGCTGCGTCTCTTCGTCGTCAAAGGGTTCCCATCTTTTCGCCCGCTGGAGAGAAAGCGAAGCTGTTTCCAATTCATTCTGGGCCAGTCTGTCGGTTGCCTCACGCCTCCGGCGCTTTTCGCAGGCGCTTCGCTACGTCGATGGAACCGACGCCTCCGGAGGTGCGGTTCCTCGCCGGATGTCGGGGCGACCCGGTTCGGGTCGATCGTTTCGGGCTCGGCAGCCGAATTCGTTGCTTGCGCGATCTTGTCTCGCTTTTGCGTCTTTTCGGAGCGGTCAACCGCCCTCGGGATTGGCGGGGATGTGGTCAACTCTCCTGTGCGCCGGGGGCGGTCGCTCTGAGAATCGTGCTCGGCGGTCAGACTCCGATGTAAACGTCAATTTCTCGACCGGCCTGGGCGAAACTCCGAACAGGACAGCACCAAGCACCAAGCACTCTCTGCCTTCGCCGCCCTGTGTTGGGTTTTCCGTCCCTGCGTTTTGACGCTCCTTTGATAGAATCGCAGGTCTATGGCCAAGAGAGTTACATTGATTCGGGGGGACGGAATCGGGCCGGAGGTGACTGAGGCGGCGATCCGCATTCTGGATGCGGCGCAGGTCGATCTGGAATGGGAGCCGGTGGAGGCGGGAATCGGGGTCGTTCCCAAGTACGGAAAGCCGCTGCCGGACGAGGCGCTGGAATCGGTTCAGCGCAATGGCATTGCCTTGAAAGGTCCCTTGACGACCATCGTCGCCGGAGGGTTCGCCAGCGCCAACGTCGAGCTGCGAAAGCGGCTCAAGCTTTACGCCAACCTGAGGCCTGTACGCAACATTCCCGGGATCCGATCCCGCTTTCAGGATGTCGACCTGGTCGTCATTCGCGAAAACACCGAAGATCTGTACTCAGGACTGGAACACACGATCGCGCCCGGCGTCACGCAGAGTCTGAAGATCATCACCCGGGACGCCTCGAAGCTCATCGCCGAGTTTGCCTTCGAATATGCTCGGAAGGAGGATCGAAAGAAGGTCACCGCAGTCCACAAGGCCAATATTCTGAAGGTCAGCGACGGCCTCTTTCTGGAAACCTGCCAAGAGGTAGCCCGCGAATTTCCGGATATCGCTTATGACGAGATCATTGTCGACAACCTGGCAATGCAGTTGGTCCTGCGACCCTCTCAGTTCGATATCCTTTTGCTGACGAATCTCTACGGAGACATCGTTTCCGATCTGTGCGCAGGTCTGGTGGGAGGCCTGGGAGTCGTCCCCGGTGCGAACATCGGCAAGGACTGCGCAGTCTTCGAGGCGGTGCACGGAAGCGCGCCGGACATCGCCGGCAAAAACGTAGCCAATCCTCTGGCGCTCATCTTTTCGAGCCTGTTGATGCTGAAGCATCTGGGATTGGAAAGTGAAGCGGACCGCATTCGCCAAGCCGTCTTCAGCGTCACCGGCGAAAGCAAGGTGCGTACGCCCGACCTAGGCGGGAAAGCGTCGACTACCGAATTCACCGACGCGATCATCGAACGGCTCTAGCGGAACTGAGCGTGCCGGGTTCTGGGTTCTGGGTTCGATTTTGCAGAGAATGAAGAATCCGCAAAAGTCAAGGCCTGGCCGGAAGATTTTTTTTGCGTCGAGTATTAAGATTGGGCGGTTTCGGTGGAAGCGGCGCCGACGGAGCGCCGGATGGCGGAGCGACGCGGCCGCTTCGGACGCGTTGATCGTCCGATTCTTCGAAAGCGGCAAGTTCGCTGAACCCGTTCAGACGGAATCAACGGCCCCTGCGGGTCCGTCGCTCTGACATCCGGCGCTCCGCGTTCTTCATGCTGCGTTCCGCGTGCTTTGTGCTGCGTTTGGAGGGCGCTTCGTGGGTTTCGTGACGCTTCGCCTCAGATCAACGCG
>CAZAEY010000219.1:0-4943 GCA_964484155.1 uncultured Acidobacteriota bacterium | reverse complement strand
CGGACGTGCTGCAGCGGGCCTGATTTCCCGTGGCGCTCGGACGCGACCCGGCGCCGCTGATCGTTCGGGAGCGCGGCTTTCCGTCGGACGGACCAGACGACGGCCATGCTGAGAAGAATGAAGGGAATTCTTGCGTCGCCGGCCCGCCTCGTCGGCTCCACAAGGTTATTTCTTTGTTGCATGGCGGCGGCTTTTCCGGCGGCGGAGCTTCCCGTCAAGGCCTCGGGACACGGCCCCGTTTTCGGGCTGGCGACCCCCACCAATGCGAAAGGGGCCTGGGTTCTGGACCTCGGGTTGATGGGGCGAAAAGGCGAGGCGGACCCCTCCGCCATGCTCCGAGGAATGCTGAGTTACGGCGTCACACAGGACCTGATGGCATCGTTTTCCGCCCCCCTAGTACTACAGAGTGCGCCCCTGGCGCCCGGCCGGATCACTGGAATGATGCCCGGCAGCGCCGACATGGAAGGGATTCTCGCCTGGCGCTTTCACCGTCGCGGCGTGGACGTGGGGTCCCGCTTCGAAAGCACGCTGTACGGGGGCGTCATCCTTCCCGGCCCTCAGAAGCCTGCCGGCATGCTGGGCGACCTGAGTCGAGCTCCAGGATTCTGGCTCGCCGCAGCCACCGGTTACGCCTCGCGGGGGCACTATCTTTGGGCAGGAACCGGATACAAGCGTTTCGCCGAGTCGAATGGGGACCGGCGGTCGGATTTGCGTTTCTTCAGCTTCGTGTGGGGCTACCGGCCTTCCGCATGGCGGAGGGACCACACCGACTGGGACTGGCGTTTGTTCGTCGAGTTGACAGGCGAGGACTCCGGAGGGCTTCGCCAAAGAGACCAACGGATTCCAGGCGCCGGGGGAAGACAGCTCTTTCTGGGCCCCACGGCACTGGGCATCTACGGGAATTATGCGATCGAAGGGGGAGTTCAGTTCCCCGTCTATCGAGATGTGGGGAACCTCCATCAGAAAGAAGAGATGCGATTCGCCTTCAATTTCAGCTATTTTTTCTGACTCTCGGTGGAAGGCCGGTCGAACTTCGACAACACGACTGCTCCTCTATATGAAAGAATGAATAAACGATGAAACAACTGCGGTTCGGACTTTGGCTTTTAGCGGCTATACTGACAGCAATCCCTGCGCGGGCTGAGTTCCGAAGTGTCGAACTCACCATCTTTGGGATGGACTGAGCCGTCTGCGCTCGCGGCGTGTCCGCGGCCCTTGGGAAGATGGAAGGGGTCGATTCGGTCGAGGTGAGCCTCAACGAGGGCCTGGCGCGAATTTCGCTGGAACCAGGCAACCGGCTGAGTCTCGATAGCTTTCGAAAGGTCGTGGAGAACAATGGGTTCACTCCCCGAGAAGCTCGAGTGACGGCGCTGGGAGAGGTCGTCTCCAGTGAAGGCCGACTCAACCTTCGAGTCGCTGCAGTCGGCGAGACTTATCAACTGGTCCGAGGGCCCGAAGCGCGAAAGGCCCAGGAAGAATTGATGGAAGCAATCGGCGTTACGGTCGTGGCGGAGGGAGAGATCCCTCCCCCCTCCGAAGTCGGCGGAAGCTTCGTCCTCCAGTGGCTCGATTTCCAGCCTGCGGAGCAGCACAGGAAAAGAGCGCCGTAGCGCCCTTGCCGCGCCCCATTTCCTTTTGCGACACTGAACTTCTTGCGCGATGATTCCAACTTGGCGCGATCTGTCTGTCTTTCCGGACCGCATCGCCGGTAGCGCCGCAGTGCTGTCGGCGGCATTGGCCATCGCCTGGGCGGCCTATTTTCCTGCGTTGGACAATGGGTTCATTTCCGATGATTTCGTGCTGCTGGAGCGGGCTGATTCCTGGCAATGGTCTCTGACCCCGTTTGGCGCCGCTCACGAAACCTTTCGACTGACCAGTTACGCCACCTTTTGGGTGTTGAAGCGGTTGGGCGGATACGCAGCGGTCTGGTTTTACCTGTTTACGATCTCGCTGCACGCGGTCAACGGATTCCTGCTGTTCACTCTCTTGGAACGGCTGGGGGTTCGGCGCAACGCGGCCGCACTGGCCATGCTTCTGTTCGTCTGCCAACAGAACGCTCACGAAGCCATTATGTGGCTTTCCGCGATGAATGAACTGTACTTGGCCTTTTTTCTGCTGCTGTTTTTTCACTGCTGGATCCGGGCCCGATATGTTGCTGCGGCCGCGATGTTTCTGTGCGCTCTGTTTTCGAAGGAGAGCGCACTGATTCTCCTGCTCGCCTTGCCCTGGATGGAGTACTGGAGAAGCGGGCGGCTGAAATGGCGCTCGGGTTATCTGGTCCTGATTTTCCCGCTGGGAATTTTCGCCGTTCCCATGCTTGCCACGATGGACCAGCACCTGATTTTCAGCAGCGACGACTACGGCTTCAGTTTCAGTGCGGCAACGGTTCTCATCCATTCGCTCCACAAGCTACTGTTCCCGTGGGCTTATCTGCTGCTGGCCGTCACGCTGGCGCTGCGGGAGCCGATCGGCTTCCGAACCTTTTGCCAGAGCTGCGCCTGGTTGGCGCTGCCTCTGCTCCCTTACGTCTTTCTGATCTATCAGGCGCATCTCCCCAGCCGCCAGTTTTATATGGCCGCATTGGTGCTGGCATCCGTTGTCAGTCAGTGGCTGGTCAGGTTGAACCGCCCCCGTTTCCGTGCGTTTTTCGTCGCTCTATTTCTGGTCGGAAACATCGGTTACATCTGGATCAGAAAAGATGCACAGTTTGAACTTAGGGCCGCCCCGACGCACGCGCTGATTCGGTTTCTCGAATCGCATCCTCCGGAGCCTGTAAAGATCCTCGATTTCCCCTACGAGCCGTGGGTGGCGAAGCTGACCACACGCCTCGTTTCGGGTTGGAGTCCCGATCTGATTGTTGCCGGTGAATCCGTGGAGAGGTGTCCGGACTGCATGACCGTCCGGTGGAACCGGCGGGAGTTGGAGTACGAGATTCAGAGGGATTGATAGAGTGCGGTCAAGAGGCCGCGTCACCTTGAAAAACTGAAATTTGCGCAGCCATCCGACAGGAATTCGGGAGAGGAGCCCCTATCAAGCTCCGCATCCTACAGGCGCGGATCGATTGGTGCGGCCTCGCCTCGACGTTTGCCGAAATGCGAGATCGCGTCGCATTCCGTCCGAGTGAAGTACAATTTTGCGGAATGAATCCTCGCGTCATCTCACTTGCGGCGTTTTCACACCTGCTGAACAACGCGTGCGCCGTGCCGGAAACGCCGGCGGCTCGGCCGCCAATCCGGGAGCGAGTGCCGTCGTCGACGCTGATGCGACGAAAGGCAGATCGATGCAGCGATCGTTTTTCTGAAAAGGAATGTTCAGCATGTCGAAAACAATGATTCATTTGTGCGCATTCGTTCTCCTGCTTCTCCCAGCGTCGGCTGAAGATCTGGAGGGATTTATTCGGCGCGATGAGAATCCCGACGCCATCGCGCGAACGAGCCTGGAATCTCTCAGTTGGATGGCGGGGAGCTGGCGGGCCGAGGCGTTCGGGGGAATCGTCGAAGATATCTGGGCTCCTCCGGCCGGAGGTCAGATGGTCGGACTCTTTCGCGCGTACACCCCGGAAAAGATCAGCTTCTACGAGATCATCGCTCTGCTGCCTGTCGAGGGGCGTCTGACGATGCGGTTGAAGCACTTTCACGCCGATCTGCGAGGGTGGGAGGAGAAGGACGAAACCGTCGATTTTCCTCTTCTGGACCAGGAGGGCGAGTTCTGGTATTTCAGGGCCTTGACCATCCACCGAGAAAGCGGCGAGAAGATGAACATCTACCTGCAGATCAGGCGGCAGGGGCAGTTTGAGATCATTCCCTTCCGCTACTCCAGAATCGGTTGATGCAACAGATGGGACCGGGTCTGGAAGTTTGGTTTCGGCGGCGAAATTTACCGGGTTCAGCCCGAAATGCAACCTTCCAGACCCGGTCCCATTTCTTGCGCGCTTGACCGACCGGACGCTTCAGGGTACCCTCCCTGCAACAGCCGCGGGTCCCTTTCGCGACCCGCCGCTTGCAAGGAGCCTAGTCCGATGAAGTTTCGATTTCGCAGTCTTTTCGTTGCAGTCCCCCTGCTGCTGGCCGCCTGTCAGCAGGATTCAGAAATCCAGCCGTACGCAGCTCTCGAAGAAGAGGAGTGGATTCAACTGTTCAACGGCGAAGATCTCGCCGGTTGGGATATCAAGTTCACCGGTTTCGAACTCGGCCACAACTACAACAACACCGTTCGAGTGGAAGACGGAATCCTGACGGTCTCCTACGACGAGTGGGACGAGTTTCGAGGAGAGTTCGGCCACATCTTCTATCACGAGCCGTTCTCCTATTACCGGCTGCGCGCGGAGTACCGATTCGTGGGCGAGCAGGCGCCGGGCGGCCCCCAATGGGCGTTTCGAAACAACGGACTCATGCTGCATTCCCAGTCCGCCGAGAGCATGGGGCTGGATCAGGACTTTCCTGTATGCGTTGAGTTGCAGCTTCTCGGCGGCGATGGAGTGAACGAGCGTCCAAACGCGAATCTGTGCACCCCGGGAACTCACGTCATCATGGACGGAGAGCTGGTCACGGAGCACTGCATTCCATCCGCGTCCGACACGTATCATGGCGATCAATGGGTCACGGTGGAGGCTCTGGTGCTGGGAAGTGATCTGGTGCAGCATATCCTTGAGGGCGAAGTGGTTCTGGAGTACTCCGAGCCCCAAATCGGCGGCGGAGGCGTCAGCGGCTACGACGGCGAGCCGCTGCAGGAGGGGCGGCTACTGGAGCAGGGCTACATCGCCATACAGGCGGAAACCCATTCAACGCAGTTTCGCAAAATCGAACTGCTGAATCTGGTCGGCTGCATGGATCCGGAAGCCCAGAACTACAAGCCCTACTTTCGCAAAGCCGACGACGCGCAGTGCGTCTACTAGCCTGCCTTTCCTCGCACTTGGATGCAATCCCGCGCTCGCCCGCGGGAGC
>CAZAEY010000218.1:0-4956 GCA_964484155.1 uncultured Acidobacteriota bacterium | reverse complement strand
GTCAGACTACAGATGGAAAAAATTTCGGATCCTGGCCAGGATGCTCTTCTGAAGCTGTCCTTGAGGCGCGTTGGGCGTTGCGATCTCCGCACGTCTCTCGTCCAGAGCCTGTCTCCGCGCCGCGAGCACTCGGCTGATTTCTTCGGCGATTTGCGGATTCTTCAGCAAAATTCCGGAAAAGGCGCCTTTTCTCAGCTCCAGTAAGCGCACATCGCCGCCGGCAACTGCGGTCGCCGACCGGTCCTCCCCGGTGAGGAGCGCCATTTCACCAAAGTACTGGCCAGCTGACAGTCGGGCGATCTGCTGGACGACGCCGTCTTCCTCTACGATGATGCGTATATCTCCGCTTCGTATGAAAAACATGGAGTCTCCGGGGTCTCCCTGTCTGATGATCCACTCGCCCGAAGCGAAGGTCAGGTCGTGAAGACGTCGGGCCACCTCCTCCTTTTCCTCCGAGCTGAGCGGCTCAAAAAGATCGATCTGTTCGATAAACTGCAGGTGCTGCTGATGAACGTCTGCAACTTCCCGCTCGGCCTCGCGCCTTTCCCGGATCCGGACGTCTCGAATCGGAAACGGAATATGAAGGCCTTCCCGCTCCATCCGGTAGAAAAGCCGAGTCGCAAACGTATCCAGAATCTGTTCGCGTCGTCCGAAGTCGTTGATCCAGAATCGGCAGTTGTAATGGACGGAAAAATCCGAATAATCCACCAGATGGACGTCGGACTCCGGCTCCCGCAGCACGTCCGGGATGCCCTTTAAGGTGTCGAGAACTACTTGCTTGACCTGATTCGGATGGGCGTCGTACCCGAACCCGATTTTCTTGTCGATTCTGAGGATCCTGGAGGGGTGCGTGAAGTTGACGATCGTGTCCTTGGCGATGCTGGTGTTGGGCACGATGTAATAGTTCCCGGACTTCGTGCGGATCTTGGTGGCACGCCATGTCACTTCCATGACCCGTCCTTCCAATTGGGCGATCCGGACCCAGTCTCCCACGAAAAACGGCTTTTCGATCTGAAGACCCAGGCCTGCGAACAGATTGCTCAAGGTATCCTGGAGGGCCAGTCCGATGATCAGAGCGCCTACGGCCGAGGTGGTCAGAAACTTTTCCGGTGCGTCGTAGATCAGAACCAGCGCGAAGGTTCCGATGACGATCGCATCCTGTACGATCGCCGGATATTTGTCGGAAACGGCTCCTTCCCTGAACCTGTTAAAAAGAAGGACGACGACCGCAAATATGACAGCCAGGATGATCAGCAGTTCCTGGACTTTGGGAAGGCGATCGTCGTCGTACAGCAGGTAGATTGCGCCGACGCAGAAAGCGACGATCAGAAAAAAGAGACTGAGATTGAGTCTTCGCTTGACCCAGTCGTTTTTTGTCAGGACCCGCAGCAGCAGGAACAGGAGACCGATCAGCAGGGGCCCGTAGAGCTCGAACGGAAGCTCGGCCGGCAATTTACTTAAGGCCTCCCTTTTCCTTGAATTCCTTCAACTCTTCCGGAGCGATCAACACTGCGACCAGCTTCGGATCTCCGGCTTCCTCCCAGCCCAGTTCCGTCTCGACTCCTCGAGCCGCCGCTGCGCCGGCCACTTCTCTCCGCTCTTCCCTTTGTCCTCCGCCGGACCCCATTGGATCCCGCATTCTGGCCAGCAGGCCGCGGCTTCTTTCCTGGCGCTCTTCCGTCTTTTCTTCCTCTTCTTCCGGCTCTTTCGCTTCCGTCTCCGCGAGGCCTCTGGCGCCAGCGACGGTAGCGCCGGCCGCTCCGAAGGGCGGAGTCTCATAATCGATCGATGAAGCGAAGCGATCCGCCAATCGCAGATCGCTGCTCTCAGCCAGCTTTTCCTTGGCCAACTGGCGCTGAAGTTTTTCTAATCGCTCTTTGATCTGGGGATGCGACGCAAACAGGCCGGCCCGCTGCTCCCTGGATTCGTATCGGGTCTGCAGGCTTTCCAGAAATTCCGGCAAGCCCGACGGGTGATAGCCGCATTGGGCCGCGAACCGGATCCCGTCCTCATCGGCCTCCAGCTCCTCGCTGCGGCCGAACCCCTGCATGATCGCCTCGGTCGCCTTTTCGGCCACTTTCTGGAAGACCGCCGAATCGCCGGTCAGCGACGTCTGTCCGTCGGCGAGCTCAATCCCTTTGAATTTCTGAATGGCCTTGACCGTGTGCCTGTTAGTGATGTGGGCGATTTCATGTCCGAGCACGCCGGCCAGTTCGGCTTCGTCCTTCATCAAGCCCAGCGCTCCGCGGGTGATGTGTATGAATCCTCCCGGCGCCGCCAGAGCGTTGGTGCTGTCCGAATCCAGAATGATGAACTGATAGGGCAGATGAGGACGCTGGGTCTTTTCGGCAACCGCCATGCCCACGAGCGTCACATATCGTGTGGCCTCTTCGTCCTGCTGGACGCCATATACCTCGCGTATCCTCCGGCTGATTTCCTCGCCAAGCGCAATCTCGTCCTCCTCGGTGATATCCATGTCGGAAATCTGGCGCGCGGTGTCTAGAATGCGGCCCAAACGGCCGAATTGAGAGAATAGGGGAGTATGCGTAAGGACAACAACAGCCAGAAACACGATCAATCGAGTCATGATGTTCCTCCGGATCCGAGTCAATGACCCCTCATTCTAACAGGTTTGCCGAGCTCGTCGGCGCGAATTCGATCGATTGCGAGATCCCGGCCGCGTCGGTGTCGTACAGATGAACGAGAGCCCCTTTCTTCAATGACGCTCGCTCACGGTAGAATGAGGACCTCATGAAAGCCCTTTCCAAGCGGAGCGCTTTTTTCATCCTGCTCATATCCGCGGGTCTGGTCGCTTTCATCCTCCAGCAGGCCGCCTTCGTGGAAACGCTGGAAAAGAAGTCGGTTGACTATCGCTTTCAATTGGTTGCGGACGGTCGCGAGGCATCCGATCGGATTCTGATCGTCGAGATCGACGACTACAGCCTGCGTCGCCTGGAGGATGTTTTCGGAAGATGGCCGTGGCCACGAGAGGCGCATGCGGATTTTCTCCGCTTTATGGAGAGAGCCGGCGCTAAGGTGATCGTCTTCGATATACTGTTCACAGAAAGAGATCTGCAGAATCCTGATTCGGACCGGGAATTCGTCGAATGGACCGCTCGAACGGGAAATGTCGTGCACTCCGCTTTCCCGGGAGATCAACACGACACCGGGACCCCGGATCTTGAGATAGTCCGGAAGCACTCTATCGAGAAAGGACCCGGCACCTTCCCTGAGTTCGTGCAGCTCGATCTCCCTTTTGAGGGGCTGGCCGCCGCCGCCCGGGGAGTCGGTCATGTGGGCCTGATCCTGGACGACGACGGGCCGGCCCGCCACTATTTGCCTCTGATCGAAAACAGGGGCCGGTTGATTCCTTCCATCGGCTTGGCGGCTGTTTTGGTCGAGCGCGAACTGCCCGTCGACGCCTTGACGATCGGCCCCGAAGGGCTCCTTCTCGGTTCGGAAGCGGTTCCGGTGCAGGATGGCCGCATTCCGATCTGGTTTAACGGAGCGGCGGGAACTTACCCCTCGGTCTCTTACGGAGAAATCATTTATTCTCAACTCCTGATCGACGCCGGTGAGGAGCCTATCGTTTCCCCCGAACAGTTCCACGATCAGATCGTCCTGGTCGGCGTTTCCGCGGCAGGCCTTCACGACGTCTTCACCACGCCCTTTAACGTCGGAACCTGGCTGGGCTGGGGAGAGGATGTCGGCGGAAAAATGCACGGCATCGAATTGCACGCCAATATGATCGACAATTTCCTCCACGGCCGGTATTTCCGATCTCTGTGGGGAGGAACGGGGCTGACTGCCGCGCTTTTGCTGGCCGGCGCCGCTCTGGTTCCTATTCTCTGGCTGCAGTTGGCCTTGGCGGTTCCGGCCGCCTTGGCCGCGATGGGCGCTTACCTGCTTGCCGCCGGCCTCGCGTTTCCAGAACGCCTGGCGTTGCCGGTCGCCTTCCCGGCGCTCAGCTGGCTGACGGCCCTACTCCTGGGACTGGGGTATCAATACTGGACCGAGGGGAGGGAGAAGCTGAAGGTCCGCGGCATGTTTTCCCGCTATGTCTCGCCCGATGTCTTCCAGCAGTTGATGAAGGATCCGGCTTCGGCGGAACTCGGAGGAAAGCGGATTCCGATGACGGTTTTGTTCTCGGATTTACGGGGTTTCACGGCTATGTCGGAGAACCGGGATCCCGAGGAGGTGGTCGAGCAGCTAAACGAATACTTCACCGAAATGGTGGAGATCGTCTTTCGAAATCGGGGGACGATCGACAAGTTCGTGGGCGACATGATCATGGCGCTGTTCGGCGCTCCGGTGGCGGACGACCGGCATGCAGAAAACGCAGTCGAATGCGCCCGCCAGATGCAGTTGCGGCTCGAAGAAATGAACCGAAAGTGGGCGGAGAGGGGCATGCCCGCCCTGCAGCACGGCATCGGTGTCAACAGCGGAGAAATGGTGGCTGGAAATGTGGGCTCGAGCAGGATTCAGAGCTACACGGTCATTGGCGACAACGTCAATCTGGGCGCCCGGCTGGAATCGCTCTGCAAGGAATACGGCGCCGGCATCATCATCAGCGAATTCACCCGGGAGTTGCTGGCCAGCCCGAACGGCGTCCGCGCGCTGGGAAGCGTCACGGTCAAAGGGAAGTCCCGCCCGGTGCGCATCTATTCCGTCGAATGGAATGCCGAGGCGCCGCCGACGTCGGACCCCGTTCGGGCGTAAAACCCGGCGCCCGCCGATCGACTCTTCAGCCTGGAACCGGGGCGTCGTGCGCCTCCCGCCTCTCAGCGATATATTTTTTCAAAAAATCCCAAAAAAGTGATTGACATCACATTTTCGGAAGGGATATAATTCGTAATTGGTCCCAAGTGGTCCAAGAAATGTCACCGACGAAGCTGATCGAAAGGTCAGTGCAGATTTTAAGTGGCATTTTCTAAAGGTCACTTGGGGCTTTTTTTT
>CAZAEY010000217.1:2145-4957 GCA_964484155.1 uncultured Acidobacteriota bacterium | reverse complement strand
CTGGTAGATCATTTCCGAGGATCTTCCGCCGCTGAAAGCCCAACTCGAAGCCCTTTGATTCTCAGCTCCAAGAAACACTCAGTTGCGAATCGGGCATTGCCCAGTGCAGAAGGTTAGCAGCCCGTGGCAAAAGTCCTGATGGGCCGTGTTGGGGGCTCCGATGTCGAGCGGGTGGCCTGTTAACGAAAAGCAACGGAGAATAGAGGACTGAGAAAGGAATCGATGAGGATCGGTATTGTTGGCGGCGGCATTTCCGGACTGGCGACGGCGCACTTTCTGAGCCGGCTGCGCGGGGCCGGCGGAACCGTTCCGGAAATTTTTCTTCTGGAGCGATCCGGACGTCTTGGGGGAGTGGCTCACTCGATTCGGGAAGACGGGTTCTTGATGGAACGGGGTCCGGACGCCTTTTCGAAGGAGTCGCCCGCCCTGCGGAAGCTGCTCGATGCAATCGATATGGAGCACGAATTGATTCAAATCTCCCCTCAGGGTCGAAAAGTCTCCGTGCTTGGCCAGGGAGGGTTGAGGATGCTTCCAGAGGGGATGGCATTTCTGACGCCCGTCAGTCCTGCGTCCTTCTGGACGACTGCGCCCCTTAGCCGGCGAGGCAAACTCAGAGCGATGATGGAGCCTCTCATCCCGCGCCAATCCGGCGATTCGAGCTTGCGGGATTTTTTCGAGCGGCGCCTGGGAAGGGAATTCACCGCCAAAATCGCCGCGCCGCTTCTGTGCGGAATATATGTCAGGGGATGGGATCAGCTGAGCGTCAGGAGCAACCTTCCGTTCCTGTATCTCGCACAGCGCCGATACGGAAGTCTTTACCGTGGAATGAGGCGATTGAGAAATGGTTCCGGCGGGCCCTCTCTTTTCAGTTGCCGCAATGGCATCAGCGCACTGGTGGAGGCTCTCGAGGCATCGCTCGCAGGGGTGCGGATATTTCGCGAATCAGGACCGGTTTCGCTGCTGGATCGGGGCGACGGATTCAGACTCCGGGGAAGGGATTTCGAGATTGGAGTCGATGCGGCCGTGCTGGCTTGCCCCGCCGCCGCGGCTGCGGAAATCCTTTCCGAGACCAATTCCGCGGCGGCCTCCCAACTTCGAGAGATCCCCTATCGCTCCAGCATCCTGATCTATCTCGCCTATCGTCAGGATCAGATCGGCAGGCCGCTGGAAGGGAGCGGATTTGTGTCTGCCTCGGAGACCGGACGGTGCATCAGCGCCTGCACTGTGGCGAGTCGGAAGTTGGAGGGACGAGCGCCGGATGGGATGGTTTTGATTCGCTGCTCCATCAGAAATCCTGAATGGTTCGAAGAATCGCAGCAGCGGGCCGTGTCGGATTGCGTGCACGAAGAGCTGCGCGAGGTGATGGGAATTTCAGGAAGCCCTCAATTCGTCCGTGTATTCCGAAAGAAGAATGCAGTGCCCCAGCTGAATGTAGGCCACTACACACGGATGAAGCGCATCGAGGAGGCCCTGGAACGACGGCCCGGCATCTACCTGACCGGGGCCTACTGCGCTGGCGCGGGAATTCCGTCCTGCGTGACTTCGGCAGAGTCGACGGCGGAAAAGGTCCTCCGGTTTCCACTGGAGAGGAAGGGAAGGAAGTCGCCATGATTCTCGGCTCGCACGGGAACCGCGCTTTCGGGAATATCGATTTCGACCAGTCTCCATTCGTCGCGATCTGGGAAACCACCCGAGCCTGCGATCTCGCCTGCCGGCACTGCCGGGCCGAGGCCATCAGCGCCGCTCTTCCCGGCGAATTGACGACGGAAGAAGGCTTCTCCCTCCTGGAGGACCTGGCCGAAATGGGGACCCCGATTTGCGTCCTGTCGGGAGGAGATCCCGCCAAGCGGTCCGACCTATGCGAACTCGTCCGTTTCGGCGCTGATTTGGGTATGCGCATGGCGACGATTCCAGCAGCCACGCCTCTATTGACCGATGGGCTGCTGACGTCCCTAAAGGAAGCCGGTCTCCATCAGGTGGCGTTTAGTTTGGACGGCCCAACGGCCGAACGCCACGACGCCTTTCGACAGACTCCAGGCGCCTTCGAAAGGACCCTGAAGGCGGCTCGAGCGGCCCGAAGGATCGGGTTGCCTTTGCAGATCAATACTGTCTTCAGCTCTTACAATCGGACAGATTTTCGGGCCATCGCCGAACTGGTGATCGCGCTGAAGGTGGTCTTCTGGGAGGTTTTCTTCCTGGTTCCCATGGGAAGAGGCCGAGAATTGCAACAATTGAACGCCGAACATTTTGAGGCGGTGTTTCGCGAACTGGCAGATCTCGCCGCCGGCGTGGATTTCATCGTCAAGGTGACCGAGGCCCCTCACTATCGACGATTCCTGATGCAGGCCCACGAAACAAGGACCGGTCAGCAGGAGGCGCCCGCCCATTCGAGCAATAGGAGCCCCGTTTCTTCCGCCGTAGGGACTCTGCCGGCCCACATGCGCAGGGACTTCGGTCCGGGCGGCAGCGTGGGGTTGGCGCCCAAAGGCGTCAATTCCGGCAAAGGCCATCTTTTCGTCAATTATCGCGGCGACGTTTTCCCCAGCGGCTTCCTGCCCCTGGAATGCGGAAACGTGCGAAAGGATTCGATCGCGGATGTGTATCGGCGCCATCCTGTTTTCCGCAGCCTTCGCGATCCCGAACTGTTGAAGGGAAAATGCGGGGCCTGCGAATTTCGAAGCGTCTGCGGAGGATCCAGAGCCAGGGCCTACGCCATGACCGGAGACATCCTGGCGCCCGAGCCATTCTGCGTCTATCAGCCGGGGGCGCCTTCGCAGGAGTCGGGAGTTAGGAGTCAGGAGTCAGGAGTCAG
>CAZAEY010000217.1:0-2045 GCA_964484155.1 uncultured Acidobacteriota bacterium | reverse complement strand
TCAGGAGTCAGAAGGGAAGAGTTCTGATTCGGATGGCGTTTTGAAGGTCCAATGCTCGGATCCGCGAACGGGCACCGGGCCCCACGCCCCCGGATGACGGGAGCGGCGCGATACGAGCGCGCCCCCGGCCCGCGGCACAACAGAGCCTTCGACGGGAGTCGAGGGACTGGGAGAAGTAGCGCTCTTTCGCCCGCGGCTCGGAAGCGCGCACTTCTGGAGCGGTCCCGTCGCTTCCGCTCCGGGCTCCGTTTTGTTTCGTGTTGACACCGTTCCCTCAAAACGGCAGATCCAGCCCGAAGTCGGGACTCTCCAGCGGCCCTTCGATCTTGATCGGCACCACCGCCCCGGCCCCATCCTTTCGAAAGAACGGATCCACGAGCCGCAACAGGACCGACTTGACGCCTCCCGTGGTTTGCGAAAGGCTGGCCTCCATGCGCAGCTTGCCCCGAAACTCCAATTCTTCCTTCTGCAGATCAAAGGTCCCATCCAGCAGGACGTCGGCTCCTGGGACGCGAAACGCCAGGTTTGCAAAAGTTGCCACGCCGTCCCGGAGCCGGAAGTCCCCTCTCATTTCAGATGCCACTTCCAGTTCCGGATCGGTCTCTTCGTCAGGCCGCCCGCGGGCCCGCCAACTCAACTCCTCCAGCTTCCGCCGCGTCTCCCGGCTGGTAAATCGGGCGTCCAGGATTTCAAAGTTTCCGTCCAGAAAAAGTCTTTCGGCCACGTCGCGGTCCTTTGGCGGCAACACGAACTCCGTATCCACGCGAATATCGCCCACCAGAGGCGGCTGCTCCTGCTTCATCCCAAGCTTGAGAAGATCCTCAATGCGGGCCTGTTCCACCTGCACCCGCAGACGTATCGTCTTTCCGTCTTCTCCCTCCTCTTTGACGACTCCGCCCCTTGCCAGGATGGTCGATTGCAGAAACCGGGCCCGCACCGGTTGCAGCAGGGTGTTGCCGTTGGTACCGTCGACCACCGCCGAGAAGTCAGAACGCAGGTGAACGGGCTGTCCGGCAACGGCGACGGCAAAGTCAGGCGTATCGGTAAATCCCTCCACTTCGATGCGGTTTAGAACGCCTCTGTAAATTCCTTCCGAAGAGAGGCTGCCCGAGATTCCCTTGAAAACGGAAAGATCGGCGTTCTCAAAGGAGTAATCTCCAGAGACGGGCGTTTGGCCCGGATTCTCGGCGTTCCAGGGCCCGAAGCTGCCTTCGCTGTCGATGAGCCCCGGGGGCTTGGCGTTCATCAGCTGAGCCTTGAAGGCCATAGGTTGATCTACACCGACCGAGCGCATTTGCAGGCGGTAGATTTCCCAGATCAACGGCTCGTTATGAGCCTCGCGTGGAAAAATGCGAAGCGTCGTGCCGTCCGCGATGAGCTCTTCGATGATGAAAGGATACTTCGCCTCTATGCCTTCCCCCTTCTCTCGAGACGACCCCCGGCTTTCCTCACTTCCATCGTCCCGCTCAGAGTCGTGCGAGATTTGGATCAGGAGGCCTTCCAGCTCGACGTGTCGCACGCGCACCGGGCTCCGCAGCAGATCTGCAGGCGACAGCGTCGCCGAAAACCGATCAATAGAAATCAACGGGGGAAGGTCGCTTCTCCCGTGGCGCCTGACGACAAGCCCCTCGGCGCGGATCACCGGTGGCAGGCCCAGCCTGAGCTGAAAACCGTCCAGCTCCGCCTGACTCCCGAATCGGGCCTCGATCTTCTCGATTACCTTACTGCGCGCCAGCTTTTCGAGGTCGGACTTAAAGTACCCGGCAATCGCCGCACAGGCGGCCAGCAAAGCAAGCACGGCGCCGAGGCCCCAGATCAGCATCCTCCTCCGGTCGACCGGTGCACTTGAATTCAACTTCATCGGCAGTTCCGATTCGCTCACCCTTGACCCGAGCGTGCCCGGGGCCTATCACCCCTCAATTTGAACCCCTGCAAATCCTTGCGTTCGTGCACGAGCAGCATGGTGCAGAACACCTGATCAGGCCGGCCCGAGCGCTCACGCGGGCCGCGCCTCATCCTCCAGTCGAGAGCCGAGACGGTCTTCT
>CAZAEY010000216.1:0-5110 GCA_964484155.1 uncultured Acidobacteriota bacterium | reverse complement strand
GTATCCCGTCTACGTCTACATCCGTGGCAGGACCGCTGACAAGGACCGGGCCGAAGATCTGGCTCAGGCCTTCTTCGTCAATTTGCTGGAGAAGGAGTTTTTCACCCAGGCGCAGCCCGAACGCGGTCGATTTCGGTCATTTCTTCTGGCTTCGGCCCGGCATTTCCTCGTTAACGAATACCACCGGAAGCGCGCCCAAAAGCGGGGAGGAGGGCAGACGCCCCTTTCCCTTGATTTCCAGGACGCCGAAAGACGATTTGCCTTGGAGCCCGCCGACAGACGAACTCCAGAGGCTTTATTCGAACGCCAGTGGGCGTTGACGTTGGTGGAGACGACGTTGGCGAGGCTGAAAGACGAGATGCGGCGATTTGGAAACGAGGCCCGCTTCGAACGGCTCAAAGAATTTCTTACCGAAACAAGTTCGGATCCATACGCCGTAGCAGCTCTTGACCTCGGCATCAGTGAAGGCGCAGTGAAGGTGGCGGTGCATCGTCTGAGACGTCGCTTTGGGGCGCTTCTGCGGGAGGCCGTGGCGGAAACAGTCGAATCGCCGGAAGAAGTGGAATCGGAAATCCGATACCTGTTCTCGATTCTGCGAGAATCGCATTAAGCCAATTGGAGGTCGGGACGGGCGAAGACGCAACGGCCGAACGATCTGCGGCCGCTTTCTTCAGACAGTTTGTCCAGTCGCTTAATACCGACAGACGGCAAACGAAGGCGGATTGATCGACACCGGGCCGCCCTTGTCTCAAAACTGCTTCCTTCGAATGGCGCCGGGGGCGTCGGGCGGCCGGCCAAGACGGGTCAGGAAGATGCCGAACAGAATCATTACCCCGCCTGCCAACTGCTGCAAGGTCACCGGTTCGGAAAGCACCATGGATGCGAACAGCAGGCCGGTGAACGGGATGAGGTTGCCGTATACGGCCGTCCGGGTGCTCCCGATCCGATGGATGGCGGAAAACCAGATCAGGTAGCCGAGAGCGATGGAGAGCGCCGACGAGTAGGCCAATTCGCCGTAGGTCAGGAAGCTGATGTCGCCCCACGGCGCGCGAAGGATGGAAGGGGCGGAGAATACCGTGAAGATGGTTGCGCCGGCCGACAGGGAAAGGGTGGTCAGACGAAGAGGCGAATAACGCTGCATTTCGGGACGGGAAAAAACCGTATAGAAGGACCAGCAGGCGGCCGCTCCCAGGATCATCAGGTCTCCTTTCAGCGTCGGCCCCTGAAATCCCAGCTCCGCGCTTTCGTAAAGGATCATCAGCACTCCGGAAAGCGAAGCTAGGATTCCGGCCCAGACCATTCGATTCAGCCTTTCATGCCCCAGCAATCGACTCATCAGCGCCGTCAGGATCGTGCCGAAGGAGAGAATCAAAGCGACGTTCCCCGCCTTGGTCCATGCCAGACCGAAGATGAAAAACACCTGGTAAAGAGTGTTGCCCACAAATCCGAGAATGAAGAGCCGCCAGATTCCCTCAAATCTGGGAAGCAGTGGGCCTTCGACCCGTCGGGCGATCATCCAGAGCAGCAGAGGAGCGATTAGCATGCGAGCGCCGTTGAAGGCCATGGGGGAAAGTTCGTCCAAAGCGTGCTTGGTGATGGACATGTTGGCTCCCCACACAAGGGTCATCAACAGGCACAGCAGGTCGGCGGTCGAAAAAGACGTCCTCATGAATCCAATACGCTGATTATGCGACCATGGCAAACAGCCTGTGGTAAAAGTCCTGAGGGGTCGAGCGGCTCGGCTCGCCGGTTCGATCGGCTATCATTATGGCAACATTTCGAAAGTCGGCCGAACGAGCGCGTAAGGGCGAACTCGCCCGGGCAGCCGGTGCAACCCGATCCGGCGACGCTGGTTGCTGAAGAGCCGCTCCTCCATTCGTGCGGCAGTTCGGAAAAGATGCAAAAGCAAGAACGATACAACTTATTGCGGAAAGAAATCCAATCGGTCCTGGAGGACGAGGTCGACCCGATCGTCTGGATGGCGACCCTTGCCTGCCTGATCCGGGAAGCGACGAGACATTTCTGGGTCGGGTTTTATCGGGTTGTTGGAAGCCAGTTGGCGATCGGCCCCTACCAAGGGACCCCGGGCTGTCTGCGCATCGCATTCGACCGCGGAGTCTGCGGCGCTTGCGCAACTCGAAAGGAGACGATTATCGTCCCGGACGTTCACGAGTTTCCCGGGCATATCGCCTGCGACGCCCGCTCGAAGTCGGAAATCGTGGTGCCGGTTTTCGATCGGCGGGGGAGATTGCGGGCTGTCCTCGATATCGACTCCACCGAACTGAATGCTTTCGACGACTGCGATCGCGAAAACCTCGAAATGATTGTCGACGGGATGAGGGATCTGGAGTGGCCGGAAACGACTTGACCGGGCGGATCAGATGCATTGCGCGCGAACTTGGGTTCGAAGCGATTGGAGTCGCGCCGATCGGGGCTTTGCCCGGCGATCATTTGGACGAATGGTTGACGCGGAATTACCACGGTGAGATGCGTTATATGGCGCAAAACCGGACGAAGCGCCTCGATCCCCGCGTGATTCTCCCCGAAGCCAGATCAATGATATCCGTCGCGCTCAATTACAGCGACCTGGAAGAACAACCGTACGACGATCCAAATCGCGGCGTCATTTCCAAATACTCCCAGGGAATGGATTATCACCAGGTTCTGAAGGACAGGCTGCACCAGTTGCTTGAGCGAATCCGCGATATTGCGCCGGAGGCCGACGGGCGAATCTACGTCGATACCGGACCGGTTATGGACAAGGCCTGGGCCTCCCGTTCGGGAATCGGCTGGTTGGGCAAGCACACCAACATCTTGTCGCGTTCTCTCGGCTCCTGGTTTTTTCTGGGTGAAATCATCCTGAACCTGAAACTGGAGTACGATGAAGCCGTCGAAGACTACTGCGGATCCTGCTCGCGATGCATCGAAGCTTGCCCGACCGATGCCATCGTCGAGCCCTACCTGCTCGATTCCAGAAAGTGCATCTCCTATCTGACCATCGAACTGCGAGACGATATCCCAGTCGAACTTCGCAAACCAATGGGCAATCTGATCTTCGGTTGCGACATCTGCCAGGACGTCTGCCCGTGGAACCACAAGTCCGCCAGCCCTTCGCAGGTGGAAGAGTTCCGACCCCGACCCGCGGCCGCAAGTCCGCCCCTGGACCGGTTGGGCAACCTGACTCCGGAGGAATTTTCCAGGGATTTCCGCAATAGCGCCGTCAAGCGGACCAAATGGCGCGGACTGATGAGGAACGTCGCCGTGGCGATGGGAAACAGCGGCAATCCCGCCTTCGTTCAGACATTGAACCGGCTGTTGAACACTTCGGACGCCATGGTTCGCAGGCATGCCGCATGGGCGTTGGCCCAACTGGGCAGTCAAGCCTGCTTCGATCTGCTTCGACGACGACTTCCCATGGAGTCGGACGCCGAAACGCGCCTGACCATTGAAAATCTGCTGGCTCAGCGCTCCGCCCCCGTGGAAGACGGTTAAAAGCAGACCCGCTGCCCCGACTGTGGAGCCTTCGACTCGATTCTATTTTCGGCGCATGTTATCGGGTGACTTTACTTGCTGACCTGCTAGAATGCGGGGTGTGAAGGATGTGCTGGGGGTGATCCTGGGCGGAGGAAAGGGAACCCGCCTTTTCCCTCTTACGCTCATCCGGTCCAAGCCTGCCGTACCGCTGGGAGGGAAGTATCGACTGATTGATATCCCCATCAGCAACTGCATTAACGCGGGGATCAACAAGATCTTCGTTCTGACTCAGTTCAATTCGGAGTCTCTCAACCGACACATCAACCAGACCTACCGATTCGGACTCTTTTCGCAGGGATTCGTCGACATCCTTGCGGCCGAACAAACCCCTGAAAGCGTCAGGTGGTACCAGGGGACCGCCGATGCGGTCCGCCAGACCCTTCGCCATATGCTCAATTACCAGGCGCGCCATGTCCTGATCCTTTCAGGCGACCACCTCTACCGAATGGACTACGAACGACTCGTCCGAATCCATCAGGAAACGAAAGCAGGAGTCACCGTCTGCGTAATACCGGTCGGGATTGGTGAGGCGTCATCGTTTGGAATCCTCAAAATGGACCAGAGCGGACGCATCAACGAGTTCTTCGAGAAACCGAAAGATCCGAAGTTATTGGATTTATTGAAGGTCGACCTGCAAACCTGGAGGAAGGAAGGCGTGACGGCGAAAAAGCCGTTGATGGCATCGATGGGGATTTACCTTTTCAACACCGAGGTGTTGACGGAAGTTCTCGCCGATGAAACCAAGATGGACTTCGGCCGTGACATCATCCCTTCCGCATTGTCCGATCATGACGTGCGAGGGTACATCTTCGGAGATTACTGGGAGGACATCGGAACCATAAAGGCGTTCTACCGGGCCAACATGGACCTGACTCTGGAGAAGCCGAAATTCAGTTTCTACGAACCGGGCGCACCAATATACACCCATCCGCGGTTTCTGCCGGCAACTCGCATCAGCGACTGCAAAGTGGAACAGAGCATCATCGCCGAAGGGTGTGAAATCAGACGATCCAGAGTGTCTCGCTCCGTGATCGGAATTCGAAGCATCGTTCGGGACGACACCGAGATCGTCAGGACCCTGATGATGGGCGCCGACTACTACGACACGACGGGCGGAAAAAAGATCCCGATCGGAATCGGCAAGAATTCGGTGATTCGCGACGCCATCATCGACAAGAACGCCCGCATCGGCGCCAACGTCCAAATCGTCAATAAAAAGAAGTTGAAAGAGTTCGACGGAGGTAACTTCTTCGTCCGCGACGGAATCGTCATCATCCCCAAGAACGCCGAGATCGAAAGCGGTACGCGGATCTAGGGCGTTCTAGGTTCTAGGTTCGATTCTGCGAGGGAATAAACAACTCGCAAAAGTCAAGTTTTTTCGGCGGAATTTTAGCGTGCGTGCGAGGGTGTTCTATAAGAGGGATGAAACGGAGCGCCGGATGTCGGAGCGACGGGCGCCATCGGCGCCCGTTGATGCGATGGGTCGCGTTTTTGCGAGCTTCGGGAGTGCAGACGGAGGTTCGCGGTCAAATCAACGCGCCCGCAGCGGGCGCGTCGCTCCGCCAATTGCGCTGCA
>CAZAEY010000215.1:0-5129 GCA_964484155.1 uncultured Acidobacteriota bacterium | reverse complement strand
TCAACCCCCATGCTAGAATCGGTTCGGTGAAAGTCGATGTGGCCATCATCGGAGCGGGCCTCGCCGGCGCCTCCACGGCCTTCCATCTGTCGCAGAGTTTCAAGGGTTCCATTTTGATTCTGGAGCGGGAGAGCGCGCCGGCGCTTCATGCATCCGGGCGGAATGCGGGGCTGGTCCTCCAGAGCGTGGCCGACCCGGAAATTCGCCGGCTGGCGGCCGCGGGCGTGATCGCCTATTCGCGTCAGGCGGAGGAAATCGGATTTCGACAGACTGGCTCTCTCCTTTTGGGATCCCGGCCGCTGCTGGAATCGTTGACGGAACCGGAACTGGTCAGCGCTGAATGGGCGGAACCGGCGGCCGTGCGGGAACAGATCCCGCTGCTGGCCGGCCATGAGTTCGAGGCTGCTCTGCGAACGCCCGGCGACGGAGTGGTGGACGTTCTCCGCCTGATCGACTTCTATCTCGGCGCGGCCCAGGCAAACGGCGTGGAAATCGCGTATCGCCAGGAGGTTCGGTCGATTTCGGCGGGGCGTTCTTTTCGGATTCAAACGCCTTCCGAAACAATCGAGGCGAGCCGGCTCGTCAATGCGGCCGGGGCCTGGGCGTCCGGTATCGGCGTCATGTGCGGCGCCCGCTCAGTCGACTTGCAATCTTTCAAACGGCATCTCTTTGTACTGGAGACGAACCAAAGCATCAATCGGGACATGCCCTTCGTCTGGAACGTCGAAGGAAACTTTTACTTTCGACCGGAGAACGGGGATCTGCTGTTCAGCCTTTGCGACGAGGAACCAGCGGCAGGGGAGCTGCTGCCAACCGTCGACGCCGAACTGCGGGGTGTCCTTGCTGAATTGATCTTTCGAGAGCTTCCGGCGCTCGGAAACGCCGTTCAAAAACGAGCTTGGTCATGCTTTCGGACACGCGACGCTCGGGAAAAGCCGCTCCTGAACTGGGATGCTTCCGTCAAGGGCTTTCTGTGGGTCGCCGGTCTGGGCGGGCATGGCGTAGCCACCAGTTGGGAAATCGGCCGCAGAGCCGCCGCCCTGGTTCTCGAAGATTAGCTCCAGGGGCCAGAATCTGGATAGGCTGCCGCCCCATCGAGCCCATTGCCGCAGGTCGCTAGTGTCATGTCATGTATGGTATGACGCTGGCAGCCCGTAACTGGACTCCTCCAGTCAAGAAATGGGCTGCTAAGCCTCGATTTTCGGTCTGCGATCGCCGGATTTCGAACTCTTTTTTTCCGTCGTTTCGCCGTTTTCGGCGACAAAGCTGGGGTAAGCAATTCTCTGGTGAGAACTGCTCTTCATGATGTGGGTCAGCGTGTTGACGATCTTTTTCAACTCACCGATCGTCAGGTTCGAGCGGTCCAGCTCCCCTTGCTCCAACTTCCTGTTGGCGATTTTGTTAACCAAGTGGCGAATGTTTTCCTCGCTCCGATCCTCTACCAGCCGAAAGGCGGCTTCGACGGAGTCGACGATCATTACGATCGCGGTTTCCCTGCTCTGCGGCCTGGGCCCGGGATATTTGAAGATCTTCTCGGACTTGATCTCCGAATCCAGATTTTTTGACTTGAAGTAAAAGTAATCGATCGTAGAAGTTCCATGGTGTTCGGGAATGAAATCAATCACCGCGCCCGGAAGCTTAATCCGACGGGCCAGCTTGACGCCAAGGATCACGTGCGATCGAACGACGGCGGCCGACGCCACGGGGCCCAGATCGTCGTGCGGATTGGGGCCGCCCGCCTGATTCTCGATAAAATACTGGGGGTTGAAGATTTTTCCGATGTCATGGTAGTAAGCGCCGACTCGAACCAGCAGCCCGCTGGCGCCGATTTCATTGGCTACCGATTCGGCGATGTTGGCGACCACCATGCTGTGCTGATAGGTGCCCGGCGCTTTGAAGAAGAACTCCTTCATCAAGGGCGTGTTAAGGTCCAGCAACTCCATCAACCGAAACGGCGAGGCGAAATCGAAAACGATCTCGAGGAGGGGCAAAAAGATCAGTGCCATCAATCCTGAAACCACGCCGTTGCCGAGGCTGGCGGCCACTTCCTGGCTCAGAATATGAAACTCCTGCGTCGTCACCATCTCACTGCAGACGTGGACCAGCGCCATAATGGCGCCGACGAACAGCGACGCCATCATCAGTTCGCTCCGTTTGCGGGCCCGCCGCACCCAACTGCCGCTGACCAGGCCGCCGGCCAGAAGAACGATAAACAGGGAAAACTCGATGCGGGAGTCGATCAACACGAGGAGCAGGGTGATCAAGACGGTCAATGGAACGATCCGCCGGTTGACCAGGATGGTGATGACGATGCCGGCCCAGGGCACTGGAATTAGATAGGGAGAGAACAGGTCGTAAAAAAGCGAAAGCTTCGCGCAGCAGAGTACGACGGTTACGGCCAGATAAATCAGGATCAGGTTCTTGTTCTTTTCCGTGACCGAGGGGTACAGGATGTTGATGTGATAGAGCAGGACGAAGAAAAATACGGTCACCAGCAGCATGGTTCCCAACACGCGCAGTCCGCTGACCCTGCCCTTGCTGGCGAGAGCGGCCTGGATGACCCGCTGGTCCCGGTAAGTAATCCGTTGCCCTTTTGCGACCAGAACATCGTGGCGCAGAAAGCTCCGGCCTTCGGCCTCAAAGGACACCGGAGCCCGGTAGGCATGCCAGGCCACGCTTCCCAATTCGGGCGTCCGGTAGGAAGGCGCCAGATTTTCGAAGAACAGCAGGAGGAAGGTAACCAGAATCATCAAAGCGGTCAGAATGAGGGCAAGGTAGGGAATCCCGTACAGCGCCGGCCGCTCGATCAGATCCTCGTCCTCCTTCAGCTCTCTGTCGCCGCTTTGCAGCTCCTTGGCCGCCCTTCCCTGCAGCTTTTCAATCGCTCCGGCCGCCGATTTGAGCCGTCTTTCGTGCAATATGCGGAGCACGCCCAGCACGGCCCCGAACAGGGCGACGCCGATCAGGACGGTCCAGGCGTAGGTAGAGATGTCGACCATAGAAATTCCCGGTCATTCTAACAGAGCGCCCAACCTGCGTCGCAAGCTCCGCTTGACCTTCCCCGTCTCTCCGCTACAATGGCAAGCCGATGGTTGCCGGTGTCGACGTCGGAGGAACCAAGATCGCATTCGGCTTGGTGGACCCGATGGGCGTTGTCTCAGACTGGGGGCGCGAAGAAGTCGATCAGTCGAGCGCCTCGAGCGCCGTCGAACAAGTCGTTCGGATCCTTCGATCCTTCGATCCTGGCGAAGTGCGAGCCGCGGGCGTCGCAGTTCCCGGGATCGCGGACGGCAAACGCGGCACGGTCTGGGCGCCGAATGTCCGCGGCTGGGATCACATTCCGCTCCAGCGGGCGCTGGAAGATTCCGTCCCGTTTCCGGTTCGCATGGAAAGCGACCGAAACGCCTCCGTGCTGGGGGAGTATTTTTACGGCGAGGGTCGGGGAGTCGGCGACCAGGCATTCCTGATCATCGGGACCGGCATCGGCGTCGGTGTTCTGAGCGGAAATCGACTGGTGCGCGGAGCGGGCGAGATTGCAGGGGCGGTGGGCTGGAGCCCGGTGCTCTGGCAAGGCGAGATGCGGAGGGTCGAGGAGGTGCTGGCGGGTCCGGCGCTGGAGCGGTTGGCAAGGGAGCGGGGCCTGGAGGGCGATCTCTCCGGTCTGGCGCTGGCTGCAGAAAGAGGCGAGCCCGCGGCCCGTCTGCTCTTTCAGCAAGCGGGAGACGCGGCAGGACAGCTTCTGGCGCATCTGGTCAATCTATTGAACCCGCAGTTGATCGTCATCGGGGGAGGGGTCAGCCGAAGTTGGAATTGGCTGGCGCCCACGGCAATGGAGAGTCTGGCGAAGTGGGGCCAGCCCCTGTCCGCGCCTCAGGTCGCGATCGCGGTCAGCCGACTGGGAGACCGCGCCGGAGTGCTGGGCGCGGCAGCAATCGCTCGCCACAGACAGGAAGAGTCCCTATGAGCGCGCAAGATTATTTCGATCAGGCGAACCGGGTCGTTTCTGCTATCCGCGAAACGCAGTTGGAGAAGATTCGAGAGGCCGCGTCCAAGATGGCCGAAAGCATTGCCTCTGGCGGTTGGGTCTACCTGTTTGGCAGCGGCCACTCGGTCATTCCCGTCCTGGATATTTTCCCCCGGTACGGCAGCTTCGTCGGGTTTCGGCCGCTGATGGACCCCCGTCTGATGTGGTTTAACGTAATCGGCCCCGGGGGAGCGCCCGAGCTGCTCTGGCTGGAGCGTCAGCCCGGCTACGTGAAGAATTTTCTCCAAGCGTTTGAGTTCACATCGGCGGACACCATGCTGGTCTTCTCCCACGGCGGCCTGAACGCCGCTCCCATCGAGGCCGCGGAATGGGCGCGAAAGCGCGACGCCTTCGTCGTCGCCGTGACTTCCCTGCAGAATCGAGATCTGCCGCAGCATCGGAATCGCAAACACCTCAGCCATGAGGCGGATTTGGTGATCGACAATATGATTCCGCCCGAAGACGCGCTGGTCGACATCGGGCAGGCGGAAAAAGCGGGCGCCGGGTCCACTCTTGCGGTCACGACCATCGCCATGGCTCTGGTTTGCGAAACGGCGGAGAAGCTGAAACTCCGCGGCGTCAAACTCGACGTGTTCGTGTCCCCCAACGTCCCGGGAATCGCCCCCGATCACAATCAGCGCGTTTTTGAGAAGTTCAGGGAGCGTCTCCGGCGCGGGCCGTAGGGTCCGGCTGAAAGGCTGCGGTGGCGGCATTTCGCGAACTGATTTATTCGGAGCGCAGGAACGCTCGGTAACGGCCACTGGGCCGGTGAGCCGGCCTTCCGCGCCCGATCACTCCTCGTCGGCGGCTCGCTGGCGGTTCAGCGGCAGGCTGGCCGAAACCACTCCCCGGATGGTGCGCAGGATCGTTCCCACGATCGGCTGGTCGCTCAGGATCTCGACCGTGCCCACGGCGTCCCGGTCCGCAAGCTGCAAAGACAGCTCGTCGGCGAACCAGGAGCCGTGCTCTCCGGGACCCAGAACGACTTCGGCAGTAAACGTCGTATTGGGCGCCAGAAAGAAGCTGACCGCCGCGGTCGTTTCGCTTTCCGAGACGTTGGCCAATGCCAGAGCCGTGTTGGTCTCCTCGATCGGATCCTTCTCCA
>CAZAEY010000214.1:2547-5159 GCA_964484155.1 uncultured Acidobacteriota bacterium | reverse complement strand
CGGAGGGCGGCGCGGGCGCAGGAGTCAGGAGTCAGGAGCAAGGAGTCAGGAGGTGAAGCCTCTTTGACGACCAATTGATTGACCATGTTGGCCGCACGCCAACAATGACCGCCCCCCACCCCGCGCTGTAGGCGCACCGTCATCCCAGAGCCTGGGGCAGCGCCCCAGGACCCGGTCGGCAATATGAAAATTCGAGCCCTGTAAGGGCGGCGTCAACGGTTTGCGAGGGCCTGGGGTTGCGCATCGATGGCGGCGGCGGCAACCGTTGCCGGGCCCTGGGTTGCTAGTTTTTCGGGTCGCGTCGACGCCGCCCCTGCAGGGCTCTCATTTAATGCGGTCGGCTCGATTTCCCAGGGCGTTGCCCTGGCCTCTGGGATGACGGTGCGCCTTCGGCGCGGGGCGGGGACACCGGCAGGTTCAGCTCAACCCGGGCCCCCCTGGAGAGGCGATTGCAAAGCGCAGTCGAAAATTTCTGTCGCTAGCTGTTTCTCCAAGTGCTTTGCGCTGAATTCTGACTCCTGACTCCTGACTCCTGACTCCCCCGGTTCCGGCGACGCAGCGTGATCCGCATCCAATAGCCGCGCCAGGCAAGTCACGCCGGAGACGCCGGCTTCTCCTCGTTTCCACCCGGCTCTTTTCGAAAGATGTCGAACTCGGCCAGCCCCCACTTCTGCAGTCGATATTGGGCCCCGGCGGCCAGAACGCCAAACCCGTAGCGCACGCTGCGGGCGAAATTGATGCTGGAGGCCTCCGGAAAGTAGCGGGCGGGGCAACTGATCTCGCCGATCTGGAATCCGAAATAAAGCGCCTGCAGAATGATCTGATTGTCGAAGACAAAGTCGTCCGAATTGCTTTCAAACGGGACTGTCTCCAGGAGTTTGCGCGAGAATGCCCGAAAACCCGTGTGATACTCGGAAAGTTTGGCCAGCGTCATCCAATTCTCCACCAGGGTCAAGACGCGATTGGCCGCATACTTGTACAACGGCATCCCGCCGGCCAGCGCCTTTCCGCCCAGGATGCGAGAGCCCAGAACCAGTTCGTACGGCCCGCCCACGATCATCGCTGCAATGGCTGGAATCAGCCGGGGCGTGTATTGATAATCGGGGTGGAGCAGCACAAAGACTTCCGCATCCAGGGTCAGCGCCTCGCGGAAGCAGGTTTTCTGATTGGCGCCGTAACCTCTATTGGCTTCGTGCACCAGGCTGCGAACTCCCAGCCGGCGGGCGATTTCGACCGTCTCGTCGCCGCTGGCGTCATCCACCAGCAGGACGTAGTCAACAATCTGTCCCGGAATTTCTCGATAGGTCCGCTCCAGAGTGCGCGCCGCATTGTAGGCGGGGAGCAGGACGGCGATCTTTTTATCCAGCAACGCCATGATTTCAACGGGCCGCAACCGTGCGCCAAGTCCCCCCTGGCCTTTATCTGCGATGCAGCGTAACTTCGGTCAGCTCCGGCCTGCAGTTGATGCGAATCGGGACGGTGACGCCGATCCCCCGGTTCGTGTACAACCACATCTCTCCGACTCGATATAGCCCGAGGTCGTATTTGCGTCCCATGGGCGGGCAGAAGGGAGAGCCGATCAGCGGAAAGCGCACCTGCCCCCCGTGGCTGTGGCCGGAAAGCTGCAGGGAGACGCGCGGGTCCCTGGAAAACCGGTCCGCTATGTCCGGAGCATGGGAAAGCAGCACGACCTTTTCTCCGTCCCATCCTTCCATCGCCGCCGCCAGATCGGGAGCCCCCGCCAGCGCGTCGTCGACGCCGGCCAGATAGAGCCTCTGCCCGCCGCGCGTTAGCGCCAATCCCTGATTGCTCAGAACCGAAATCCCTTCGGCCTGCAGTCCGGATCGAACGACCGGCCCTCCCTCCCAAATGTCGTGGTTTCCCAGCACTGCAAAAAGCCCGTCTCTTGCATCCATCGAAGCCAGCGCCGGAGCCAGGTCGAAAATGGCGTCCGAGCCAGCTTGCACGAAATCGCCGTTCAAGACGATCAGATCCGGGCGCAAGCCGGCCGCCACACCGAACACCCGCTGCAAATACTCCAGCCGGACGTGAGGGTAGAGATGAAAGTCGCTCAGCAGAACGATCCGATAACCGTCAAAGGCGGACGGCAAGCCTGGTATCGCGATGGGCACTTGCGTGATTTCATACCGCTCGATTTCGATCCGCCGGCCGTATCCGTAGGCTGCTCCGCCACTCAGCATCAGGCCCGCCGCAGAGAAACCGCCCATCTTCAAGAGCTTCCGACGCGTCAGTTTCATGTCTTGCTACAGAATAGCAGTTTTCTATTTTTTACTTGGTCAACAGTCGGTGGTGAACGCCCTGAAGGATCGCCTCGCCTGAATCAGGTTCCGCGTTTCGGGTTTCGGGGTTCAGGGGTTCCGAGGTTCGAGTTTCGAGATTCGAGTTTCAGGTCTCAGGTTGCCCCTCTAGCCCGGATATAGCATAAAACCTCCCGAGACACGCGTTGTGAGAGGCAAGAAATGCTTTACGTCTTTGATAATTAAGGAGTTGTACGAAAGCCTCGCACCAAAGAGTTGCGCATGTGAAATAATCAGCTTGCCCGTACGCGTTACGGTTCCACTTCGGCAGAAAACTGACGTTCGATGTGAAAG
>CAZAEY010000214.1:0-2447 GCA_964484155.1 uncultured Acidobacteriota bacterium | reverse complement strand
GAATGAACCGAAACATCATCCGCCTCATGTGATAGCTCTGATTTGGATCGCTGACGCTGTGGCGGGAGCGCGGGTACAGCATCAGCTCGAATTCCTTTCCCGCCTTCTGCAGGGCGTAGGCCAGCTTCAGAGTATTCTGCAGATGAACGTTGTCGTCCATTGTGCCGTGGATCAGCAGCAACCGCCCCTGCAGGTTCCCGGCCGCTTCGATGACCGAGCTGTTTCGATAACCTTCCGGATTGTTCTGCGGCGTGCCCATGTAGCGCTCGGTGTAAATGGTGTCGTACAGCCGCCAGTCAGTGACCGGGGCGCCGGCGATTCCAATTTTGAACGATGAGCTGCGGGTCATCGCGTAGGCGGTCAGATACCCGCCGTAACTCCATCCCCAGAGTCCGATCCGATCCGGGTCCACAAATGGCTGCTCGCGTAGCCATTCCAACCCGTCCTCCAGATCCTGCGCCTCCAGTTCACCCAGATTGCGGTGAATCGGCCAAGCGGAGCGGATTCCCTTCCCGCTGGCCGAACGGTTGTCGCAGATCCAAACCAGGTATCCCTCCTGAGCCAGAAACTGATGCCACAGGTAGGTGGAACCTTGCCAGTTGTTGCGAGCCCGGGGAGCGTAAGGGCCCCCGTAAGCGTAGGCCATTACGGGGTACCTCTGCCCCGGGTCGAAGTCGGGAGGTTTAATCAGGATCGCTTCCATCGGGAATCCGTCGCGGGTTTCCACCCGCAGCCGCTCTACCGCCCCCCAGCGATATTCATCCAGAACCTTGACCCGGTTTTTCTCGACGGTGCGCACCAGACTTCCATCCGTCCGCTTCAGGCGCACCTGCGGAGGGGTCTGCAAGTCGCTCCAGGTGTTCAAAAAACGGCTGAAATTCGGAGAGAAGCGGGGACGATGCGTGCCTGGACGCTCCGTCAACCTTTGCAGCTTCGCGCCGTCCAGACGCACCCGATAGACCCTTTCGTCGACGGCCCCGTCCAGCGTTCCAGACAGATACGCCCACTCCTCAGAGGCATCAATCCCATGAAGCGAACGCACGTCCCACTCGCCGTCCGTGACCTGACGAACCATCTCTCCGGCCGAATTGAAATGGTACAGGTGCTTCCAGCCGCTGCGCTCGCTCAACAGCAGAAAGCCTTCGTCCTGCAGCCAGACAGGGTCGTCCCCCCTTTCCACCCACGTCGGAGAGGTCTCCCTGAACAGCTTCCGAGGCGAGTCTGTCCCGCTGTCGCAGACCAGAAAGTCCAGCCAGGTCTGCTCCCGGTCCTGGACCTGAAAATAGAGCCTGCCCTGCGGACTCCATCCCACCCTTACGATCAGGATCGACTCGGTCCCATAAGAGGATAAGTCGATCCACTGGATCGCTCCGTCGCGGACCGAAATCTTCCCGAGCCGGACTTCGGGGTTGGGATCGCCCGCCTTCGGATAGGGCGTCGTCTCCAGCTCCAGACGCACTGGAATATGATCGACCACGGTGAACCTGGGGACGGACTCCTGGGTCAACTGCAAAAACGCGATCGAAGCGCTGTCCGGGCTCCACCAATAGCCCCGGAAATTGCCGCGGCCGTACAGCTCCTCCTGATAGACCCAGTCCAGAATCCCGTTCAGGCGATCTTCTGAACCGTCGAAGGTCAGCCGCCTCTCCGCGCCGGTTGCCGACTCGACCACGTACAGGTCGTTCTCCCGCACGAACGCCGCCTGTCGCCCGTCGGGACTGAAAGTGGCCATCGATTCGACCGCCTCGGTTCGAGTCAGTTCTTGAAGCCGCCTCTCCTTCAGGTCGTAGAAAAAAAGATCGCCGGACGTCGCAATGAGAATGCCGTCTTCTTGAGGGCTGACCTGCAGATTTCCCTGAAATACCGCTTCGCGAGCGACGGCGGCCGTAAAGCCCTCCAGCTCGGCGAAAGACTGCATCATTTGCTCCGCGTCAAAGAAGGGCTCCGACTCGCCGGTGTCGGCCTCAACCTTCAAAAGAGGAACGCCGCCCGAACCGCGCTGCAAGTAATGCCTTCCGTCATTGAGCCACCTTAGCGCGCTCAGCCGGACGCCGCTGAACTGGATGCTTTTGTCCGGATGATAGATCTCCTCCAGCGTCAACTTCCGATGCTGAGCCGACGCCGCAACGGAAAAGCTCAAACAGGCCGCAAGGATCGGTGCCAGTCTTGTGAATTTCAACATGCTCCAAATGGTAGCAGCGAGCCGAAACTGCGACAATCCTGAACTCTGGCGCTCCAGCCTCCGTGAGGGATTCGGCCTCCACGCCAGACTCTCCGACCCGCCAAACTGGGGGCGCTTCACGCCGCTTTACAAGCCTGCCGACTTGAACGCTTCCTCCCAGATCGGGTATATTGGCGACTCAAATTCGAAGCCCCTGCTCCTCAGTAGCTCAATTGGCAGAGCATCCGGCTGTTAACCGGAGGGTTGTTGGTTCGAGTCCAACCTG
>CAZAEY010000213.1:0-5184 GCA_964484155.1 uncultured Acidobacteriota bacterium | reverse complement strand
CGCCGTCGGCGCCCGTCGCTCCGCCATCCGGCGCTCCGTTTCATCCGTCTTCCAGGATACGCCCGCCGGTGCATAAAATTTCCGCCGAAAAGTCTTAACTTTCCCAAAAAACCTCAACAAAAAATCAGCACGCAGCACGCAGCACGAAGCACGCAGCACGAAGCACGGTCTCCCTTACAGTTCCCGTCCCGTCAGCCTGCGATGGGCCTCCAGATACCTTTCAGACGTGGCCTGGATGATCGAAGGGGGGAGGGGCGGCGGGGGAGGAGTTTTGTCCCAGTCCAAGGATTCCAGGTAGTCTCGCACGAACTGTTTGTCGAAAGAGGGCTGAGGCCCTCCCGGAGAATAGCGGTCGGCCGGCCAGTAGCGTGAAGAATCCGGCGTCAGCGCCTCGTCGATCAGGAACAATTCATCGCCGTCCCAACCGAACTCGAATTTGGTGTCGCACAGGATCAGGCCCCTGTGCTTGGCGAAATCCGCGGCCCATGAGTAAAGGCGCAAGCTGAGGTCCTGAACACGGCTGGCCGTCTCGTTCCCGACCAGATCAGCGGCCTGACTCATCGAAATGTTTTCGTCGTGCCCCGACTTGGCCTTCGTTGAAGGGGTGAAGATCGGTTCCGGCAACGGGTCCGCCTCGACAAGTCCTGAAGGCAGCGAGATTCCGCAGATTCGACCGGTCGATCGATAATCCTTCAGGCCGCTGCCGGCGAGATACCCTCGAACTACGCATTCGATCGGCAGTGGTTTGCACCGGCGCACGAGCATGGAGCGGCCCTTCAATTGATCTGAAACGGCTTGGAATGCTTTGGGAAACTCCTCGACTCGGTCCGTCAGCAGGTGGTGGCGGCAAATATCCTCGGCCTGCATGCGGGAAAACCAGAAGCTGGAAATTTTCGTCAACACTTCGCCTTTGCTGGGGATCGGCTCGGAGAAGACCACGTCAAAAGCGGAAAGCCGATCCGTTGCGACCAGCACCAAAGCCTCGCCGGCATCGAAAATCTCTCGGACCTTGCCACTGTGAACCTTTCTCACATGGGGAATCTCGATGGTCTTCAAAGCTTGCAGCATTGCCTGATGGCCCTCATTCCTTCAAGTCTCCAGCTTGCGTAGCATGCAGCGCTGCTGACCCCCAGGGATGGCGTCCGCCGCCGCCCGGAAAAATTTTCAGCTTTTGCTTGCCTTGCGTTCGATTCAATCTTATAGCCTCGTTTGACAAGGGAACAGCTCGGGGTGTAAACTAGCACTCGTTAGTCAGGAGTGCTAACATCCCCAGCAATTGACTCGCAATTTTCAACTTAAGGCAATGTGTGTGTCCATTTTCGCGATTCAGTCAAAAACATCAAATCTGATGATTAGTTCATCTGAACGAAAGGAGAATTCTGCATGAAAATCAGACCGTTGCATGATCGAATCCTCGTCAAGAGGGTGGAGGCGGAAGAAGAATTCCGGGGCGGCATCGTCATCCCGGATACGGCCAAAGAAAAGCCCCAGGAGGGCGAAGTCGTCGCAGTAGGTGACGGGAAAGTGCTGGAAAACGGCCAGAAGTTGGCTCTTGCCGTTCAGCAGGGGGATAGGATCCTGTTCGGCAAGTATTCCGGGACTGAGGTCAAGATCGATGATGAGGAGTATCTCATCATGCGGGAGGACGAAGTGCTCGGCGTGCTGGTCGGCAAAAAGGCAAAAGTCAAGGCGTAAACCGTTTTCTAGTCAGAAGTTTGAATTGGAAGGAGTGAAAGCAAATGGCTGCAAAGGAAATTACTCATGGAGAAGACGCGAGAAGAGCGCTGCTACGCGGCGTAAATAAGCTCGCAAATGCTGTAAAGATTACACTTGGGCCCAAGGGCCGAAACGTGGTTCTGGAGAAGAAGTTTGGCTCGCCGGTGGTGACCAAGGATGGAGTCACCGTCGCGAAGGAAATCGAGCTGGAAGGGCTGGAAAAAATCGGTTCTTCGATGTTGCGTGAAGTCGCCAGCAAAACCAGCGACGTGGCGGGCGACGGAACCACATCCGCCACCGTTCTGGCGCAATCGATCGCCAAAGAGGGGATGAAGAACGTGACGGCCGGCTCAAATCCGATGGCTCTGAAGAGAGGCATTGAAAAGGCGGTCGCGAAGGCAGTCGAGGAGATCAAGAAGCTCTCGAAACCTGTCAAAGGAGACATGATCGCTCAAGTGGGCACGATCTCCGCCAACAACGATCCAACGATCGGCGAAATCATCGCCGAAGCCATGAACAAGGTGGGCAAGGACGGCGTCATCACCGTCGAAGAAGCCAAGTCGATTGAAACGTCTCTCGAAGTGGTCGAGGGAATGCAATTCGACCGCGGATACCTGTCGCCTTACTTTGTGACCGATCCGGAGCGGATGGAATGCGAGCTGGAGGACTGCTACATCCTTCTGAACGAGAAGAAGGTGAGCTCGATGAAGGACTTGCTGCCGTTGCTCGAGCAGGTGGCGAAGTCGGGGCGGCCGTTTCTGATCATCGCCGAGGACGTAGAAGGCGAGGCGCTTGCGACGCTGGTGGTCAATAAACTCCGCGGAACCTTGCACGTCGCCGCAGTCAAGGCCCCCGGATTCGGCGATCGTCGGAAGGCGATGCTGGAAGATATCGCAATTCTGACGGGCGGCAAGGTGATTTCCGAAGATCTTGGAATCAAGCTGGAAAACGTACGGGTCGAGGATCTTGGCCGCGCCAAAAAGGTGACGATCAACAAGGACAATACGACCATTGTTGAGGGCGCGGGAAGCCAGAAGGACATCGCGGGTCGAGTCAAGCAGATTCGAACGCAGGTCGAAGAGACGACCTCGGATTATGACCGTGAAAAGCTGCAGGAGCGGCTGGCCAAGCTGGTTGGAGGCGTTGCAGTGATCAAGGTCGGAGCGGCCACCGAAACCGAGCTGAAGGAGAAAAAGGCGCGAGTGGAAGACGCCATGCACGCGACTAAAGCGGCCGCCGAAGAAGGAATCGTTCCGGGCGGCGGAGTCGCCTTCCTGCGCGCCGCGCAGGCGCTGGAGAAGTTCCGGCTCGACGACGCGGTTGAGCAGATCGGGGTTTCCATCGTGCGTCGCGCGTTGGAGGAACCGCTTCGCCAGATCGTCCAGAATGCCGGACACGAAGGCGCAGTAGTGGCCGGAAAGGTCAAAGACTCCAAGGAGTCGGGTTACGGCTTCAATGCGGAAACCGAGAAGTTCGAGGACCTGGTCAAGGCCGGCGTCATCGATCCGACGATGGTGGCTCGCACGGCATTGCAGAACGCAGCCTCCATTGCGGCGCTGCTGCTGACGACAGAGGCTCTCGTGACCGAGTTGCCCGAAGAAAATGAAAAATCCGCGCCTGCCGGCCCCGGCGGGGACATGGGGATGGGCGGAATGTATTAATCCGCCCCACCGTGGCGCGGGCTTCCAAGCCCGCGATTCGCTTCCCCTGACATGGGGATGGGCGAAATCCACTGAACTGCAGAAAAGGCCGGGCGCAAGCCCGGCCTTTTTTTTTCCAGCGGATCCCTCCCACCCTCCGCTTCGCCGCTGCCCTCTCGAAACCGGAAGCCATTCCCGGTTGAAAACAGCTTGCGGGCTGGAGACGACAGGGCGACGGCTCGATACAATGATTTCCGATGACAGCGTCTCGCGCCTTTTTACTGTTTGCTGCACTTAGCATTTTCCTGACGCTCTTTTACCAGCTAGGGAACATGGCTTTCATCGGGGCCGATGAACCGCGCTACGCCCGTATCGGAGAGGAAATGCTGTTGCGCGGCGATTACGTGACGCCAACTCTGAATTTCCGGCCGTGGCTGGAAAAGCCTCCTCTGCTGTTTTGGATGGCCGCCGCTAGTCAGTCAATTTTTGGCGCCGGCGAATTCGGCGCCCGCTTCCCCGTGGCAGTGACGGCATTGCTGGGAGTTCTTTTCGCCGGTTTTTTCGCCTGGCGAACCAGAGGCGTCCGACCGGCAATTCTCACCACAATGATTCTGACGACGTGCGGCCTCTACTTTACGTTCGGAAGGGCGGCCAGCACCGATATGCCCCTGACGGCGTTTCTAACAGGAGCATTGGCATTTGCCTTTCTGGCCTGTGAGAAACGGGGCCCCTACGCAGTTTTGGCCGGCGTCTGCCTCGCCTTGGCGGTGTTGGCCAAAGGGATCGTCGCTGTGATCCTGCTGGCCGGAGTTATGGGTCTTTACTTCGTCCTGCTGGATGAGTTCCGCCTCTCCTTGAAGCAGTCGGTCGAAATGACCGCAGCTTTTCTTCTCTGTTCAATCCCCTGGCACTATTTCGTCTGGCTTGAAAACGGCTACGACTTTGTGGCGACCTTCTGGATCAATCATCATCTGGCCCGTTTCGTGACAGATTTGCACCACCACACGCAGCCCCTCTGGTTTTTTGTGCCCATTTTGATTGTCGGGCTATTTCCTTGGACGTTTTTTCTGACCACGGCAGCAAACCGGATCTGGCTCGCGGGGCGCCGCTTGCGCGCGGAAGATAGGGACCAGCTCTTTCTGGCCCTTTGGATGGCGCTGCCGGTTCTTTTCTTCAGCCTCAGCTCCAGCAAGCTGGCCGGTTACATCCTCCCTTCGATTCCACCTGCCGCGATCCTTATCGCCCGAGAGTGGGACGCTATCTGGGAAGGCGACTTCCTGGCCCGCCTTCGGCTTCCCTTGACGCTGGCATTGACAAAAGCGTTCCTGCTGATTTTCTCCCTGCTGCTTCTGTTTGGAATGCAGATCGCGTATCGGAGTTCATGGATCGGGGCCCTGTTAGCGCTTCCATTGCTGGCTGCAGTCTGCTGGATCCACTTTGATCGGAAGGAGGGGAGGCTTCCACGCGCCTTTCTCGCTCTGGCAGGCGCCGCCGCCACAACGGCGGGGCTGGCCGCCTGGGTCGCGGCGCCCGTCTTTCAGGACTACCATTCAGCTCAGTATATGGCCCTTCTTGCAAGGCCCCACATTTCCCGGGAACAGCCCCTGATTCAATATCGATACTTTCACCACACGGCCCTCTACTACACCGACTACCAGGCCACCGATGAGGCGGTCTCAGGGATGGACAACCTGCACAAATGGATGGTGCGAAATCCGCAGTCCGAATACTGGCTGATCACTCAAAATCACGGGTTTCAGGAACTTGAACGGGAACCCGCCGCAGAACTGGTCGCTGTGAGAGGAAACCTCTACCTGTTTCGGCTTCA
>CAZAEY010000212.1:0-5198 GCA_964484155.1 uncultured Acidobacteriota bacterium | reverse complement strand
AGAACGTAGAACGTAGACCCCAGAACGCGAACCGCGTCCCCCTACCCCATCGCAACCGCGACGGCTTCGAGGAGTTCGATACGCGTGAACGGCTTGTGCAGTTTGTGGCCGGCGCGTTCGTCGACTCGATTTCGCAGCACGATCGAATCGAAGGAGCCGGAAATGTAGAGAACCTTCAAATCGGGCAGTCTCGCCTTCAACTGAGCGTACACGTCGACCCCCAAGAGCTTGGGAAGGACGCTGTCGGTGATCAGGAGGTCGAAACGATTGTCTGCGCCTATCTGCAGGGCCTTTTCCGCCGCGCAAGCGGGAATCACCTGAACCCCCTCCGCTTCGAGCACCCTTTGGACGAATTCGAGCACGGCGGGGTCATCCTCGAGCGCCAGCACGGTCAACGGCTTGCTTTTCAGATCCAGCCTGCGGACGACGCTTTCTTCTTCAAGCGGGCGGTGGGTTATGGGAAACAGGACGTGAAACGTCGCACCGGCGCCCGGCATGCTGTCCACCTCAATTCGCCCCTTGGCCTGGATCACGGTTCCATAGACGGTCGACAGCCCCAGGCCGGTTCCTTTTCCGCCCTTGGTGCTGAAAAAGGGCTCGAAGATTCTCTCCTGGATGGAAGGATCGATCCCGCAACCGGTATCGCTGACGGAGAGCCGCGCGAACTTGCGAAACCGCGGCACGTCGCCCACGGAGTCCTCTTCCCCCGGAAGTGAAACGACTTCCGTGGAAACCGTGATCCGGCCGCCTTCGGGCATGGCGTCGCGGGCGTTCACAATCAGGTTCAACACAACGTGCTCCAGCAGGCTAGGATTCACTTCGACGAAGCACGACTCCTTGCCGTGTTTGAAAACGACTTCAATCCGGTCTCCGGCGACTCGATCCAAAACCCGGCTGGCGTCCGCGACCACCGAATCTAAATCGACGACGGCGGACTGAGCGGGCTCGCGGCGGCTGAAGGCCAGCAATTGCCCGGTCAGATGCTGCACGTTGGTAGCGATCTTGGCGATCTGGAACAGATCGCGCTCCAACTGGGTATCCGGCGGAACGTCTTTCAGAATCAATTCGACAAAACCCATGATCCCAGCCACAGCATTGTTGAAGTCATGCGCGATCCCGGCAGCCAGCGTTCCGAGCGCTTCCAGTCGCGCCGCCTGACTCATGCGGGCGTCGGATGCCTTCTGCCGGGTGATGTCGGTCACGATTCCCTCCAGCACCTCTGCATGTTCAGCGTCATCCCGCGCCGCCCTGCCCCGCTCCTGAACCCATTTAGTCGCCCCTTCGGCAGTGACGATTCGATATGCGGCTTCGTACGAACCGCCCTTTGATACAGCCTTCTGTATCACTTTCCGCAACTCATCGCGATCTTCCGGATGAACGATCGCGGCGTAGGGAGTCTCGCGATTGTCCAGCAGATCTTCCGGTCGGTATCCGGTCAGCTCCAGCGCGCCCTCGCTCACAAGTTTCATCGTGAAATCGGCGTCGGGCAGCCGGCGACAGGCCATTCCCGGAACGTTGGAAAGGAGCGCGCTCAGGGCCCTCTCCGCCTCACGCTGCCGTTCCACGGCCGCGTCCCTGCGGGCCAAAACCAGATAGACAAACCCTGCAATGAGCAGGCCGGAAGCTGCTACAAAGGCCCAGCCTTTGACAGTCTGCCAATACAATTGCTGATTTGGATCCATCTCCCAGGACAGAACCAGACGGTCGGTGACGAAGATCCAGACGACTCCGATGATCGAGTAGACGAGACCGATCGCCAAAGCCGCCCGGGTTCTGGAAGTGAGAAAGTCGAAGCCCCTCTTCAGTGTCCCTGCCTCCGCTCGCGGGTCACGCGCATCCGTTTTCGGAGAGGTCTCCCAAGCTCTCAAAGGCAATTATATACACAAGGGTGACGGATTGCGCAAGCCACTAGGTCACAGATAGCGCAATTGCACTCGACTCTGTACGAGATTAATGCGGCGGATCGGATCCCAGATCAGTTGATGCATTCGAAAGAACGGCCGGAACTAACCGGCCAATTTGGACATTTGTAACTTCCTTCACACAACTCTGACACAAGTTTGTGCCAGAATGGCTGAAGGGAGCAATTGCAGACGCGGAATATGAAATCGGCTCTCTCTGATGGAAAGGAGAGGTGAAGAAATTTATCCGGCGGATCGAGATTCGATCCAGGGACTCGAATCCGGCTGGAAAGGCGGCGAGACTTCGGGGCTTGTATTGAAACTTCTGGAGCTGTTGTGAAGTCTGGATTTCAATCTCCGCGATTCGAACCGCCCGCTGAGACGCTGTAAAGCCTCTAAAATCTACGGAGCGTGGAAATTAGGAAGTGTTTGAAAAATTGGAGTTTAGAGACTGGCGACAGTGTTTGCGTCCTGACTGGCCGGGGCCGTGGACCCGGGGTTGGAATGGTTTTTGCTTCGTATCTGGCGTTGGAGTCGAGAAGAGGCCGACAGGGCAGCGGAAACGGCTGGCGGTTCGAACTCCGCGCCGCAGGGCTGCGACGGCGAGTCCGCCGGGAGGGGTCACTTGAAAAAGAGGAGGGATCAGCGAGTCCGCCATCCGCGGCTGGCGTTTGCATACCTTCTCTGCATGGTCGTGCTGACCATCGGAATTCTGGCCATCGTCCTCCATTCCATCTGGTTCCAGCGTCAAGAGATCGCCAGCGTGACGGCATCCAACCTCGAACTCCAAATGGAGCGCCTGGCGATCGAGACCCAACGTAGAACCTGGATTCTGGCTGAAAAGGCGCTCGGTGACCTCGACCCGTCGCTGCTCGAATCGCTGACTCTATCTTCCTCTCCGCAGGACTTGGAGGAAGCGCGCACGACCCTGCTGGCGGTGCGCGGTCGCCACCCCATCGTGGGAGAGTGGATGCTGGCGGACGCAAACCGCCGAGCCCTGCCAGGATTGCTGAACGACGCCGTCACCTTCTTCCGACGGCTTCCCGAGAGTACACCCTCTCCGGCGCCTGTCGCGCCCGATCAGATCCGTGCATCGGCAATCCCACAAGACGAAGCGACGATTCCCATTTTCTACCGCACGCTTCCTTCGGACCGCGATTCCCCTGCGCTGTTCGGATTCATCGTCAGCATCGATTGGGTCAGCGACGGCCTCTTGCGGCAGGCGGCCGAAAACGTCGGACTGGAGCCTATGCTCTCCTCCTACATCCGGATGGCGCAAAAGCAGCCGCCCTTGGTGGAGGACCAGCCCGGCGAATCGCTCCATGAACTCGCAGACGAACCGGATCTGCGGGTTTCGCTGGGCGCCCTTTACGCCGATTGGGAGCTGGCCATATCACCTGCTTTCCTTCAGGCCCGGAAGGGCACCTTGCAGACCGACCTCCTGCTGATCGTCATCTCCGCCGGAATTCTCTTGTCGGTGCTGTTGGTCGGTCTCGTCCTTCTGTTTCGGACAACGAGACTGCTTCACATCAGCCAGCTCCGCTCCGACTTCGTCAGTTCGGTCTCCCACGAATTGAAAACGCCGTTGACCCTGATCCGACTGTACGGAGAAACTCTGGCCGGCGCAGGAAACCTGGGAGATTCGGATCGGCGAGCCTACTGCGACATCATTCTCCGGGAAACGGATCGGCTCAACTACCTGATCGAGCAGGTTCTTGACTTCGGTCGCGTGGAAAAGGGAAAGAAGAAGTTCCAGTTGAGCGAAGGGAACCTGGCGCTGATCATCCGCTCCACGGCGGAAAGCTACGCGAACTATCTGAAGCAGCGCGGATTCGAGGTCAAAACCTATCTGGAAGAAAGCCTGCCGCCGGTTCGATTCGATCCCGATTCCGTTTCACAGGCGGTGCTGAATCTGATGGACAACGCACGGAAGTATTCCGGCGATTCCAACCTGATCGAAGTCTCCTTGTACGCTCGGGGAGATCAAGTTGTCTTTTCGGTGGTTGATTACGGAATCGGCATTCCAAAAGAAGAGCAGTCCAAGATTTTCGAAGAATTCTACAGGGTCTCGTCAGACTCCGGCCGCAACGGCTACGGCCTCGGGCTTTTTCTGATCGAAAACATTATGAAAGCGCATGGCGGCGGCGTGGAACTGGAAAGCGCGCCGGGAAAAGGGAGCTGCTTTCGACTGAACTTTCCGGTAGCCGCATCCGCTTCGGAACGGTCGCCTCTGGCCAGGGACGGATTTGCAGCAGGGAGGACTCGTGGCAGCCGAGCGCAAGCATAAGATTCTGATCGTCGAAGACGAAGAAGACCTGCGAAAAGGCCTCGCGTTGAACCTGGAAAATGAAGGTTTCGAAGTTGTGCAGGCGGACCGAGGAGACACCGGCCTGGATCAGGGCGTCAAAGAGGAGGTCAGCCTCATACTTTTGGACGTCATGCTGCCGGGAATGTCGGGGTTTGACGTTTGCCGCGAGTTGCGGAAAAAGGGGATCGAGACGCCGATCATCATGCTGACCGCCCGTTCTGAAGAAATCGACCGGGTGGTCGGCCTGGAACTCGGCGCCGACGACTACGTCAGCAAACCCTTCAGCGTCCGCGAACTGGTGGCTCGCATCCATGCCCGGCTCCGGCGCGCCCCAGACTCGAAAAGCCAGACTCTGATTCAGTACCGGTTCGGCGACGTCGAGATCGATTTTGAAAGGTTTCAGGCCACGCGAAACGGAGAGGTCCTCGACCTGACGACCCGGGAGCTGGACATTTTGAAACTGCTGATCCGGCGACGCGGCGAAGTCGTCACGCGAGATCAGATGCTGGACGAACTGTGGGGCTACGACGCCTACCCCACCACCCGCACTGTCGACAACCACATCCTGAAGCTGCGAAAGAAAGTCGAAGAAGATCCCGCCAATCCGCAGTACATCCTCTCCATTTACGGAACCGGCTACAAGTTCGTCGGGTAGTGCTGGGTGCTGGGTGCTGGGTGCTGAGTGCTTCGTTCTTCGTGCTGCGTGCTGCGTGCTGAGTGCTGAGTGCTTCGTGCTGGGTTCTGGGTTCTGAGTTCTTCGTAGGGCTTTTCTATGAGCCGGGGGGCCAAAATGAGGCCGCAAGTCCGCCAGTCTATAGTCCAGTCCGTGAGGGCTGGGTAGGAGTGGCTTCCCAAATCGAGAGCGCCCGTAAGGGCGCGGCACAATCCTCCAGCCGGCCCTTGACAAATGGGCAAACCTCAGTCCTTCGAAAATGGAACCCAGAACCCAGAACCCAGAACCCAGAACCCAGAACCCAGAACCCAGAACC
>CAZAEY010000211.1:0-5232 GCA_964484155.1 uncultured Acidobacteriota bacterium | reverse complement strand
GACCCGATTTTCCGCCCATTTTCGATCGATGTCGCTGAAGCGGTCTCGTTCCAGAAAGCCGACGTGTCCGCCTCTTTCGGTCAAGTGGGTGAGAATCCGGGGATTCTCCTGCAGCTTCGGCGACGTCAGGGGTTTCCAAGGGAGGAGGGGATCGTCTTTGGAGTGAATCACCAAAGTGGGCACGCGAATGCTTGAGAACCACCGGGTCGAGCTCACTTCGCGATAATACTGGTGGGCGTCCCTGAAACCGGACAGCGGCGCGGTCACCAGTTCATCGAATTCCCGAATGGACTCCACGCGCCGCAACTTCTCCATTTCCAGGAAATCTCGAAAGAGGACGGCCTTGCGCTCCACCAGCTTCTTGAGGCGCTCTACAAAGTACCAGCGATAGATTCGATTGGAAGGTTTTTCAAGATACGGCCAGCTGGCGTCCAGGTCGACCATGGGCGAGACGACAGCCGCAGCCCGAATCAAGGGTCGAAGGGATTCGCCGAACTCCCCGAGCAGCTTCAGGACGATATTGCCTCCCATGGAAACTCCGACCAGGAATATTTCATCGAGCGACAGGATGCGGCTCAGGCGCTGGAGGGCTTCGGCGGTTTCCCGGCTGGCTCCGGCGTGAAAAATTCTGGGCGCCGGGAGTTCTTCGTTCAGATTGTAGAGGTTTAAGAGCACTGCGTTCCAGCCTTCGCGATAAGCCTTGTGGGAGAAGCCCTGCATGTAGCCGGAGTCGCTGGAACCGGCCATGCCGTGCACCGCCACAAGAGTGGGAGCGGAGCGATCGTGAGCGATGACGACTACGCGCAGGAGGGATCTGTCGCTGAGGTCGACCAGTTTGTCTGCAGAGGATTTCCAGCCCCACGAAAAGTTCCGCTTCATTCGGGCCGCAACCAGAGTTTGAAGGTGTGGGCCCGCAATAACGGGATGCGGACGAAACTTGCGGTTTTCCAAGACCCGCTCCATCTTTTCCAGCGCAGACGCCGTCGAAGAATTCATCGGCTTGAGATGGGATCCGTTGTCGAAGGGCGTTTCAAACTTCTCCATATCCGCCATAGCCTGGATGAGGCGGAAGCAGCGCGCGATTTGGTCTGTCGACCAGGAACTTCCCGCCTACGCGGCGGATTGGGAGCGCCGAGCCAACCGCCATCCGACCAACGCGCCCAAAGCGCCTCCCAGCATATCAAACGCTACGTCCCATGCGGAGGGGACGCGTCCAGGCACGAAGGACTGATGGAATTCATCCAGGATGCCGGCCAGTAGAATCAGGGCCATCACGCCCAGGAATCGCTGCCGATTCAGAGGGCGCCGAAACCGCGAGGTCGAAGCGAAAGCCACCAGCAGCCCCAGGATCAGGTAAACGGCGATGTGGCCGAGAAAGGCCGGAGCCAGATCGGCTCCCGGCGGACTAGTCTGGTGGGACAGATAGAATATCAATCCGTACCAGGCGATAGCTGGTATCCAGTTCATGCCGAGCGATTATCCATCATGACTCCTGTTTTCGACTGCCGGCTCCTGGAAATGCACACCAGCGCGAAACGCGGAACGCCGAACGAACTGCGATATGATGGCAGACATGAAAGAGGCATTCATCATTTCCGCCTGTCGGACGCCGATCGGGCGCTTTCAGGGCTGTTTTCGGGATCTTTCGGCTGTCGAGCTCGGGCGCACCGTCGTGGCCGAATCGATCAGGCGCGCGGGTGTTGAAAACGAAGGCGTCGACGAAGTGATCATGGGCAACGTCTTGCAGGCCGGTTTAGGTCAGAATCCAGCCCGGCAGGCGGCGCTGGGGGCGGGGATGCCGACTTCTGTAGCCGCCATGACCGTCAATAAGGTTTGCGGATCAAGCTTGAAAGCGGTAACGCTGGCGGCGTATACGATTCAGGCCGGAGCTGCCGAAGTGGTCGTCGCCGGGGGAATGGAAAGCATGACTCGTGCGCCGTACCTGTTGCTTCGGGGGCGCGACGGCTACCGGCTGGGCAATGGAGAGGTCGTCGACTCGATGGTTCACGATGGGCTGTGGGACGTATACCGGAATTACCATATGGGCTGTACCGCCGAGCTGGTGAGCGAGCGTTACGGAATCTCCCGCCGGCAGCAGGACGAGTACGCGCTTGAGTCGCATCGGAGGGCTTTGGAAGCTGCCAGGGCGGGGCGGTTTTCAGATGAGATCGTGCCGGTTGCCGCGCCTCGCCCGAAGGGAGAGCCGCTGCAGATTCAGGAGGACGAAGGTCCCAGAGAAGACACGACTTTGGAGCGATTGAGTCGGTTGAACCCGGTTTTTACGAAAGAAGGGACGGTGACGGCAGGAAACGCTTCCCAGATCAGCGACGGCGCCTCGGCCGTGTGCGTTGCTTCGGAAGACGCCGTTCGAAAGCTGGCTTTGAAGCCGATGGCGCGCATCGTGGCGTCTTCGACCAGCGGCGTGGATCCCGAACTGGTGATGCTGGCTCCCATAGGCGCCGTGGAGAAAGTCCTCAAGCGGGCGCAATGGACTCAAGCTCAGGTCGATTTGTTTGAGCTGAACGAAGCTTTCGCCGCTCAGTCGGTGGCGCTGTGCCGTGAAATTGGGATCGATCGGGACAGAGTCAACGTGCACGGAGGAGCTGTAGCTTTGGGTCACCCTATCGGAGCCAGCGGCAGTCGGGTGCTGACGACGCTGCTGTATGCGTTGCGGCAGCGCGAGCTGAAGCGCGGTATAGCCAGCCTCTGTCTGGGAGGCGGAAACGCCGTCGCCATGGCGGTCGAGCTCGCGTAGCAGCTTCAGCGAAGGTTTGAACCCGCAGCTCTCTCCAAGTGTCGGGGCCGACGGCCCCGCAGGCATCCGTCGGTTGCAAGCCGTCGTTTTTTTCGCCCTTTTCCCCCCGGAAACGTTTAGGGTACGGGGCTCATTTTTCAGGGTGGTCTCGTATACTGAATCAACCACGCGGGCTTGACACGAAAGGAAGAACCGGAAATGACAGAAGACGAAAAGAAAAAGAGAGCCATTGACATGGCCGTCCTGCAAATCGAACGCCAGTTTGGAAAGGGCTCCATCATGCGTCTGGGAGGCGACCGGGAAGTCAATGTGCCGGCGATTTCCTCCGGATCGCTGGCGTTGGACGCCGCACTCGGAATCGGCGGATTCCCTCGGGGGAGGGTCATCGAAGTTTACGGGCCGGAATCGAGCGGCAAGACGACGATCGCGATCCACGCCATCGCCGAGGCGCAGAAGATCGGCGGAACGGCTGCGTTCGTCGATGCGGAGCACGCCATGGACGCCGAATACGCCAAGAACCTGGGCGTCAATGTCGATGAGTTGCTGGTTTCCCAGCCGGATTCGGGAGAACAGGCGCTGGAGATCGCCGAGGTGTTGGTTCGAAGCGGCGCCGTCGACATTCTGGTGATCGATTCGGTGGCCGCGCTGGTACCCAGAGCCGAACTGGAAGGAGAGATGGGGGATTCGCACGTCGGGTTGCAGGCGCGCCTGATGTCGCAGGCTCTGCGGAAGCTGACCGCCATCGTCGCAAAATCGAAGACCTGCATGATTTTCATCAACCAGATCCGCGAAAAGATCGGCGTCATGTTCGGTAACCCGGAGACGACGACCGGCGGGAGGGCGCTGAAGTTCTATTCGTCCATCCGCCTCGAGATCCGGCGGGTCGGCGCGATCAAGGAAGGCGAAGACAACGTCGGCAACCGCACTAAGGCGAAAGTCGTCAAGAACAAGCTGGCGCCGCCGTTCAAGGAGGCGCAATTCGACATCATGTTCGGAAGGGGCATTTCCCGCGAAGGGGAGTTGCTGGATCTGGCCGTCGATCACAAAATCGTCGACAAGGCGGGTTCCTGGTTTTCTTACGGCGACGAAAGGCTGGGACAGGGCCGGGAAAATGCAAAGCAGTTTCTCAAGGAGAATCCGGAGATCGCGGACGAAATCGAAAGCAAGGTGAAAGTCGCGCTCGGCATCCTGCAGCCGCTGAAGGAAGTCGAAGCCGCCAATCGCTAAGCGCTTCCAATCCCGAGCTTTCAACGCCGCAGCTGCGCGTCTTGCCGTTCGTCTCATCAACGCGGCTCCGGTTCCGGGCCGATGCTGAACGGAGACGGTTGAGCGGAGCTTGAGAACGGCCACCCATCCGGCTTGCCGATTCATTGACCATGAAGCGCGTGTGCGGCCCGGGCGTTCGATCCGTGCGGCGAGGATGTAGAATTCCGAATGCTTTCGATTTCACGAGTTCGGGAACTGGCGGGCGTGGTGATCCCGGTCTACTTCAGCCCAGGGGTGCCGGCCGGTGTGATTCGCGCGATTCTGGAAAGGACGCTGCAGGATCACGAGGTCTTTTGCCTCCCGGAGCGGCTCGTTTTGGTTGTGGACCTGGGCACTACGGCTGAATCCGTCTTGCGGCAGGCCGGGCGAAGTTCGGTGCTCAAGGGTCTGAATCGAGTCATCCTTGATGAACATCGCGCCAAGGCGGGGTCCATTTGCGCCGGACTGCGATACCTGCTGGAGGAAGGCTCCTCAGAATTGCTGATCACCCGCGATTGCGACGGTGATCATCTGCAGGAAGACTTCTCGCGGATGGCCACGCTCGCCGAAGATATCGGCGCCTACACAGGTTGCGAACTCGTCGGCGTGATAGGCGCCCGTCCCTCTTTGACTCGTCCGATGGGATGGCTGCGCAAGGAATGGGAACGCCTGACCAACCGCGTACTGGAAGACATGATCCGGTACCGGCTGGCGCACCTGAATTGTCTGCCGGACGAGCGGTTTTTGAGCGGTTACGAAGCCGACATCCAGAGCGGCTTTCGGCTGTACAGTCGAAAGGCGGCCGAGGCGGCGGCGCAGTGTCTGGAAGATCTTCCGGAAGACCCCGAAATCCTGACCCTGGCTTGCGAGTTTGTGCCTTATATGGCTCTCCTTACGCAGGGAGCGGTCTTTGGTCAGGTACAGCGCATGACCATGGTGGAGCAGCCCGTCTCCAGCTATCAGGGAGTGGATTTCGCAAAGACCTACGGCAGCCTGCTCAAATACGTCGCCGATGCGTACGAAATTCCGGCGGAAGTTCTGGCCGTCAGCTTCGACAATGGCATCGTGGGCGCTTCTCTTTATTTCACCGATTCCCGGGAGGACCTGCTGCGCTGCCGCAAGATCGCAGTGCCCGAGGCCGGCCCGCTTCGCATGGCGGGGTTTCTTTAGCGTGCTTCGTGCTTCGTGCTGCGTGCTGCGTGCTGCGTGCTGCGTGCTGCGTGCTGCGTGCT
>CAZAEY010000210.1:0-5320 GCA_964484155.1 uncultured Acidobacteriota bacterium | reverse complement strand
CCAGACCCGGTCACATCTGTTGCATTCGGGGACTCGCGGGAGCTTTTGCATTGCGGTCGGTCGCCCCGAACCAGGCGACGGCCAAGGCGAGAAAGAAGGGGAAAACCCTTTCCATGACGCCCTTCCAAGAACTGGAAGCGGGAAAGAAGAAGAAGGACAGGACGCTGGCAGAGAATCCCACGATCACCGAAGCCAGGCGGGCGGGCGAGCGCACCTGACGGCCTGTCAGGGTCACCAGCAGCAACGGACCGAAAGCGGAGCCGATAGCAGCCCAGGCGAAGAGCACCTGCGAAAAGATTTCCTGGGTGCCGTACAGGGCCCCGAAAATGGCGCCCGCGCTGATCAGCAGAACGACCACTCGGGAGCGCCGCAGCAGGCCCGGCACGCCTCCGGCCCGATGCAGGTCGTGGGTGATCGCGGAGGAGGCCACCAGCAGTTGGCTATCGGCTGTAGACATGATCGCCGACAGCACGGCCGCCAGAACGATTCCGGAAAATACGGGATGAAATAGGGCATTGGTCAGCGAAATAAAAACGACCTCGGCGTCGCTCAGGCCGGGGATCAGCAAGCGGCCGCACCAGCCCAACAGGAGCATTCCCGAATAGACCAGAACGGCCCAGGCGATCGCGATTCGTCGAGCTCGCCGCATCGAGCCTTCGCGATCCTCCAGCGCCATGAACCGGTTTACGACGTGCGGCTGGCCCGGATATCCGAGCCCGATGCCGAGGAGCCCGGCGATGAATCCCACCGCGGCTGCGGCGGTCATGTTTCCGAAGGGGCTGGCGTAGCCTTCCACCGGAATGGCGGCGAGGCCTGCGGCCAGCTCCCCGAGTCCGCCCACGGCCCACAGCGCTGCCAGCGGCAAGAAGACGGAAGAGGCGGCCATCAGCAGACCCTGGAGCGTGTCGCTGACACTGACCGCCCAGAATCCGCCCAGCAGCGTGTACAACACGACAACCCCAGCGCCCAGGACGATGCTTTCCGTCAACGGGAGCTGGAAAGTCTCGGAAAACGCTTTTCCCGCTCCTTGAAACTGAGCCGAGACGTAGGCGCCCAGCGAAACGACGACGATCAGCGAAGCCGCTACGCGCAAAGCTTTTCCGCGGTCCGAGCCCTCGGAGTGCGCCAGCACGTCGGTCAAGGTTAGCGAATTCTGCCGGATGCTCAGGCGTTGAAGGGCCGGCGCCACAAGATGCCAGTTCAGCAGAAACCCCCCGACGCAGGCGGGGAAAAGCCACACGGCCGAGTAGCCCCATGCATACGCCGCGCCCGAAACTCCCAGCAGGGTCCAGGCCGACGAAGAGCTGGCCGAGGCGCTGACTGCCGCGACCAGCGCACCCAGCTTTCTTCCGCCCAGATAGAAGTCCAGCTCGCTGCGAGTGCGCTTCGAATATAGGACGCCGATCCCGACGAGCGCCAGCTTATAGCAGACCAGCGTCACGAGAACGACCGTCATCCGATCCATGGGACGGATATTAAACGAACGGCCGGAAACTTGTCTGAGAAATCAAGAGCCGCCGCCTCATCGATCGACGCCCTCAGCGCAATGTCAGACCAGGGAGGAAGGCTCGTGCGAAAAAGGGTTGACAGCTTCGATACGATCGAAGACCTGCCCGTCCTGAAAATCCTCAGTCAGCAAATAGCGGCAGTTCAGAGCTTGAGCCGCGGAAACGATTAGTGCATCCCACCATGTGAGTTCGAATCGATCCTCCAACGCCCATGCTTTCTCCAGGATTGCCTCATCAGCCTGAATTGGATTCCAGGCGATGAGATTTCGAACGTCGCGGCGCGCTGCAGTGCGGTCCATTCCGGGGTCCAGCTTTCGCGTGACAGTCACGTAGTATTCCTGCAGCACTTGCACGCTGATTCGACCCTGGTTCGAATGCCAAAGATGTTCCAGCCACCGGAATGCCTCACGTTGCTTGCCCAGATTCGAACCGTCACGTGCGTAAACAAGGACGTTCGTATCAACGAAAATTCTTCCGGTCATGCAACTCCTCTCGAGTGGGGTATGCGCGATTTGCCTTCCTCAGAGAAACGGGCGAAGTCGAGAGGAAATCTTGCATCGCCAGTTCGTAACGTTCTTCCTGCTGCATCTTCTCCTTGAGTAGATCTCCAACCATCCGCGAAACGCTGGTGTCCCGCTTGGCTGCCGAGACTTTGGCCCACCGCAGCACCTCCTCATCCACCGTGATGGTCAAATTTCTCATGACACAAGAATAGTGTTGCACGAGTTTCGTGTCAACTTCGGACGCGAAGGCGCACAATGCGGGCCCGGCTAGCGTGCAATTCTCCCACTGTTTCGTAGCGAGGCGACGGAGAGCGGCGCCGATGCAAGGCGAGCGAAAGACTTGGTTCTGGTTCCGAGGTTCAGAGGTTCGGGTTTCAAGTTCCGGGTTGCAGGGTTCAGGGTTCGAGCAATCACTGTGATTAAAAAGGCTTGAATACGGAGCCAGCCGTTCTGGATTCTGGAGCCTGTATCCCGAAAAACAGCAACGCAGCAGACGCGTCGTTGTCCGTCGCCGCAGTAGAGGCGGCTTGAGAAATGCAGGCTGGGCGGACAGGGCTTCGCTCCGTCCGGGCCCCTGGCGAGGTTGGAGTCGGGCTGCCTCAGGCCCGGTTCACATTGGATGCTTCATCGACTGCACGAAATCAAATTTCGAGTAGTCGGTGCACAACAGGTGCATGGGGGGCGCGTCCTCCTCGATTTTGGGAAATCTTCCAACCGGTTCGAAGAACCGGTTGTCATTCTGGTCGTCGTTGACCAGCGAAACTTCGCCGACCAGTACGTCGGAGCCTTCGCCCCAGAATTGGTGGTAGCAGAAGGGCTCCAGCGTGATGCTTTCGCCCGGATTCAGCTCCACCGTTCCGCCTGCGGGAATCGTCCGCCGGATCCCGTCGACTTCAGCCGTAACCGGCGATTCGCTGAGCTTCTCCTGCGAATCCGAGCCATACAATTGGACCAGCAGGCGCCCGCCGCCCCGATTGATGATGTCTTCCATCTTGACGCGATGAAAGTGCAGTGGCGTGACCTGATCCTTGCGAACGATCATGATCTTTTCCGCATAGAGCTTTCCCTGCCGTCTCTGCAAGTTTTCTGGGAGGCCGTTGCGCAGGGTAAACAGAAACAGACCGCAGCGAGAGAAGTTGCCGCGGCCGAAATCGGTGATGTCCCACCCCAATTGGCAGCGCGCGATCGTTTCCGTTTCGGGGCCCTTCTTCGCCCAGTCCTGAGGACTCCAGAATGCGAAGGGAGGCAGATGAATTCGGTGCTGTCGCAGAAACTTCTTGGCCTCCCGCATGATGCGGTTGATCTCGGAGCGTTTCATCGTTTACCCCATATAGGGCCGTTCCCAGGAAACGGGCGGGACTTTCGTTTCCTTGATGGTCCGAGGGCTGAGCCATCTCAGCAGGTTCAGCCAGGAGCCGGCCTTATCGTTGGTTCCAGAGTGCCTTGCGCCTCCGAACGGCTGCCTGCTGACAACGGCTCCCGTGGGTTTGTCGTTGATGTAAAAGTTTCCGGCGGCGTATCGAAGAGTTTCCTGCGCTACCGCAATCGCATCGCGATCGCGGGCGAAAATTGCGCCAGTCAAGGCATATGGGGACGCCCGATCGCAAACCTTCAGCATCTCTTCAAACTCCCGATCGGGGTAGACCCACGCCGTCAACACCGGTCCGAAGATCTCCTCTGTCATCAGCTTGCTCTCGGGTTCCTTTGCCTCAATCAGCGTCGGTTCAACGAACCAGCCTTTGCCGGCGTCGGCTTTTCCGCCGCAACAGATCGTGTATTGATCCGGATTGGTCCGGGCATGATCCAGATAGGAAGCGACGTTCTGATAGGCTTCTTCGGTAATCAATGCTCCCATAAAGACGCTCAAGTCATCGACCGCGCCCACTCGGATCCGGGAAATCTCCTCCACAAGCCTGCGCTTCAGGGCGGGCCACAACGATTGCGGGGCGAAGAGACGGGAGGCTGCGGAGCATTTCTGGCCCTGGTACTCGAAGGCTCCTCGAATCAGGTTTGCGACGACGGCCTCCGTTTCTGCCGAAGGATGAACGATAACGAAATCCTTTCCGCCGGTCTCGCCGACGATCCTGGGGAAATTGCGGTAGCGTTCGAGGTTTTCCGAAATCTTGTTCCACAAGAGCGCCAGAGTGCGGTAACTGCCTGTGAAGTGCAGCCCGGCAAGGTTCGGATCGGAAAAAATCAACTCGCTGTCGCGCACGTGGAAAGGCGTAAACTGAATGACCCCCGGGGGCAGGCCTGCCTCCATCAGGGTCTGCATAATTCGGAAGTTGGTCAAAGTGACCGAAGTGGCTGGCTTCCAGAGGACGACGTTTCCAACCAGCGCCGGCGCAGTCGGGAGATTGCCTCCGATCGCGAAGAAATTAAATGGCGGAATAGCCACTACGAACCCCTCCAGCGGCCGCCAATCCATTCGATTGACCTCTTCCGGCCCGTCGTCGGGTTGCTGCTGGTAGATGAACTGCATGTAGTACGCGTTGAATCTCCAAAAGTCGATCAGCTCGGCCAGGTCGATCTCTGCCTCATAGGGGGTCTTGGAGTGGTTGGTCATGATGGCGGCGATGGTTTCGAATCGCCGCGGGCCGGAGAGGATGTCGGCGGCCCGAAGAAAAACCATGGCCCGCTGATACCCGTCCAACGCGGCCCATGTCCTTTGAGCCGCCAGGGCTCCTTCGATGGCAGCCGAAAGTTCCTTTCGTCCTGGAAAATGGGCTTTCGCCAACACGATTTCGTGGGCGTGCGGGCAGCGAATTTCCACCTGATCTCCGGTGCGCACTTCCTGGCCGTTGATGATCAGGGGGATGTCGATCTCGGATGTCTTGACCCGCTCGAGCTCCTCCTCCAGCTTTTCCCGTTCGTCCGTTCCGGGGGCATAGGAAGGGAGCCTGGTCATTTCCAGAACCGGCTTGTCAAACCTCCAGGGAATTTCCATCGTCTCCTCGATTCGCGCTTCCAGAATTGAACGCGAGGCGTCCGAACCCCGCCCAGCACACGAACTCTACGCAAGCGTTCCGCGTCCCCGATTTTAATCCTTCTTATACTCGAATGCAGAAAGCCGCTCTCTTTGATTCAACCTTTTCCAGCCTCGAACCATCCTTACTAACAGCCTGTGGTGAAAGTCCTGGTGGGTCGTGCAACAGGGATCTGCGGTCAGCCGGCTAGGCGGTCCGGGGGCCGCAAACCCTTCTGGGAGCGCGAGCATCTTGTCCGCCACGTCATCGCGCGAAAGCGCGATCTGTCCGACCGGGCGAGTTGGCGCGCATTCCTCACTCGCGATCTGCCGCAAAACAATCG
>CAZAEY010000209.1:4100-5352 GCA_964484155.1 uncultured Acidobacteriota bacterium | reverse complement strand
CCCCTCCCACATTCGGTTTCTGGGGCGGCTGCGGTTCCAGCGAAGAGCGATCACAGTCTCTTGACGCCGCTTCGAGAGAGGAGAAACGCCGTGGCTGCCGTCGCCAGAATGGCGGCCAGGACGATGAGGGCCAGAGAGGGGGTGAATCTCGAGGCCAGGGCCCCGGCCGCCAGGTCCCCCAGCGGCATGCCTCCGCGAAAGGAAAGCATGAAGATGCTCATGACCCGCCCGCGCATTTCGTCTTTCGTCGTCAACTGAACCAGCGACGTGATCGAGTTGAACAGACTCATCAGACAGATCCCGGACGCGAACAGGAGAATGCAGCTCAGAATGAGGTTGGTGGAGAGGGCAAACAGCAGAAGAATGCCCGCGAAGACCAACTGGACCCACAAAGTGAACAGCCCCCGGCTCTTCATCTGTGAAAAGGTCGCGTACAGCAGCGCCCCGGCGATCGAGCCGGCGCCGCTGATTGCCATCATGGTCGAATAGCCCGTAGCCTCCAGCCCGAACGTCTGCTGTGCGAAGACGGGCAGCAGCGTCACCAGCGGCACCCCGCAAAACGTGCTCACGAACCCGAGCAGGGTCAGTTGGCCGAGAGCACCCTGCTCCTTGACGTACCGGAATCCCTGCCTGATTTGAGTCAGCACCGATTCGCTCGTTTTGGTCGGTACGAAACTCGTTCGAATCATGTACAGGGAAGCGATGACAGCCAGGAAGGAAAAGGCGTTCACGCCGAAGCATACGACGGCGCCGAAGGCGGCGAAGACGACTGCGGCCAGCGACGGGCCGACGGTTCGAGCCAGATTGAACTGAATCGAATTCAAAGCGATGGCGTTGGCCAGGTCCTTTCGCTTCACCAGGCCGGGAAGCAGGGCCTGATAGGCGGGCCCTCCAAATGCCTGACCTGTCCCGGCGACAAAAACCAGCACGAGGAAGTGCCAGACCTGGATGACGCCGAAATACAGCAGCAGCGTCAAGGTCGCGGCAACTGACATTTGAACGTACTGAGAAAACAGCAGCAGCTTTCTCCGATCGAGGCGATCGGCGAAGACCCCTCCGATCAGGGTGAAGAGGATGATCGGGAGCTGTCCCAGGAAGCTGACCAGCCCCAGATAGAACGCCGAGCCGGTCATCTGCAGCACGACCCAGGACTGTGCGACCATCTGCATCCAGGTGCCCGTCGTGGAAGTGAAGGCGCCGGTCCACAGGATTCTGAAGTCGCGATAGCGAAAAGCCTGGAAGGTCCGGGCCA
>CAZAEY010000209.1:0-4000 GCA_964484155.1 uncultured Acidobacteriota bacterium | reverse complement strand
AGGAATTCGATGACGTCTCCGTCCCGAACTGGGTATTGCTTCCCTTCGGTCCGGACCAGTCCCAGGCGGTGAAGCTCCGCAACCGACCCATGCTTTAGCAGGTCCTCCCAACCGAAGACGTGGGCCCTGATGAATCCGCTTTCCATATCAGAGTGAATCCTGCCGGCGGCTTCCCGGGCGACGGTCCCGGAACGGATGGGCCAGGCTCGCAGCTTTTCATTAACGAATGTATAAAACGTCACCAGATCGAGCAGGCGGTAAGCGCTTCGAATCAGTCTTTCAATTCCGCTTCCGGAAAGTTCATAGGCTTGCATGAATTCATTTCGTTCCGGTTCTTCGAGCTGTTGCAGATCCGCTTCCAGCCGAAGGGAAAGGGCCACTGCCTGCGGATCGTCGGCAAGGCGGCTACTGCGAAGCTGCTGGAACGCGTCGTCCTCCTGGTCGGGGCCTGCCGCAGACTCTGAGACGTTGGCCACATAAAGAACGGGCTTTCCGCTGAGGAGCCCCAGGCCTTTCATTTCCTGGAGGTCGCCGGGAGAAAGAGAAAGGGCTCGAAGCGGCCTGCCGGAGGCCAGCATGCGACGCCATCCTCGCAGTCGAGATTCTTCGTCCGCATGCTGTCTGGGACTGGTTTTCCAGTTGCGTTCCCGTTTGCCGATCGCGCGGTCGATCACTTCGAGATCCGCCAACAGCAACTCGGTTTCGATGATGTCCACATCTCGCGCGGGGTCGACCTCCCCGAGCACATGGCTGACTTCCGCGTCCTGAAAACAGCGGACCACGTGAACGATCGCATCCACTTCGCGGATATTGCCCAAAAACTGATTCCCAAGGCCTTCTCCCTTGCTGGCGCCCTGAACCAGGCCCGCGATGTCGATGAAGCGAATGACGGCCGGTTCGGCTTCCTTGGGCTTCAGCATCTTGGCCAGGCGATCCAGTCGGGGATCGGGAACAGGGACGATTCCGAAATTGCTATCGATCGTCGTGAAGGGGTAATTTGAAACCCCTGCCGTTCCCATGGTCAAAATGTTGAACAAAGTGGACTTCCCGACGTTTGGGAGACCAACAATTCCGATGGACAGCATCCCGGCAATCCTTTGCGAGCGCCTGTCGCGGGCAAACCCACGGCGCCGCGCTTGCCGCCGCGCCCTACACTCCCAGAATCTTCACCATCCGGGCGCGGCACATCTTCATGATGAAATCGCGCAACCGATGTTCGGCTGGTTCGATCTTCTGGCCGAACTCCCTGCGCAATTCCTCGGCAATCAGTCGAGCGGGAGTCTCTCCGTCGCAGCGCTTCCAGACAATCGTTCCGATTTCATCCAGACGAATCCGCGCGTCGCCGATTCCAAGGCGGTCCTGCAACCAGCGACCGGCCCGTCCTGAACCGAATCGAGGACGAAAGACGATGACGCTGCCCCCCTCATCCAATTTCCAGCGGAGCATTTTTTCGAATCGACACTCCAGGAACTTCGGGTCCAACTGCATGTCGCCTCACACTATACCGGCCTGGGACGCGTGCTGGCCAACCTGGAAGCCTTGCCCTTCGCCGGCGGCGCGTCAAGGGCGGCGAAAGAGCGATCAGAAGGCGGGCGCCACCTCTTCGGCGCTCGCTTCAGAACGCAAATAATCGCGGGTCACAAGATCCCAGTAATCCAAATAGGGAACCGCAGCGTGATGGCGGAGAAAGCCTCTTGCATTTTGGGCCAGTGAAGTTACGTAGTAGCCTTCGCGGGCTTCCGGATGCCGGCCGTATCCGTACCAGAAGTTGAAAAAGCTTCGCAAAACGACGGCGTCCTGCGAAAACGGAACTGAGTCGAGGTTCTTCATGAACTGTTGAAACGTTCCATGTCGAAACAGGTAAAACTCCACATTTGAAAAGTAAAAGGCTCCCACCGGGCAGCCCGCTCGATCCAAATAGCCTCCCACCGCCCGCACGGCGTCCGGACCTGCGAAGTCCCCGATCACCGGGATGATTCGATTTCTCTTTTGCAGGGTTCTTAAAAACTGAAAATCCTCTTCAGAGTTCAAAAAGTGAACCGGTCGCCCCGAACCGTCGTGCTCCGTCATCAACGCCTCCAGCGTCGGAAACGCGGCCATGGTCTGCCGGCGCGGCATCCGGTAACGGATGTGCAGTCCTTCCATGAAATATTCCTTCCCGATCCGGTATACCGACAGGCGATCGTAAGCGTCTGCGCTCAGGAGATCGGGGAATCGAGTCGCCATCCCGCGCCAGGTCCCTTCGAATCGATTCTCGAAGTATTCCGGCAAGGCGGGAATCCGATGAAAAAATTCCACTAAGGCCGCTGCGTCGGCGCCTTGAACCGGTATGAAATCGTCCGGAAGGGGCTTTCCCAGCAACCGGCTGAGAAACTGCCAGCGATCCTCCGATTCCTCGAACAGCGCTTTGAAATAAAGGTGCAAGAGAAGATTTCCGCGGCGGATGTCGATAATGAAGGCGATCTCCGGGCGAAGGCTTGCAATGTATGAGAAGTTCTGATCTGGACCGACTCCGACATAGGCCAGGCCGGGACTTCGAATCGCATCCAGAAACGGAACTACGTGCAAGAGCGAAGTCTCGTTTGTGATCAGATTGTCGGTTGGGAAAAAGCCTGGACTCTCGCTGAGCTCCTGGATCAGGGCCTGGAACTCCTCATCGCTCAGAGTGGGAGCCTGGCGGGCTTCCTGCGTCTGGGCCCCCGCCAGTGCCGGGACAAGCCATGCCGTAAGAGCGATCCTCAAAATGAACATTATGATTCGCACAAAAAAAGGTTAATGGAAACGGGCCTCGCGCGCCACTGCCACTCTCCTTAACTTCCCCATGCTGCGTGTGCGATTCCGATGTCACAGAATTCTGCGTCGGGGACCAGGGAGTTGCGATTTGCCGGCCAGGACTAGTGTAGGATGATGCCAAGCGCTTCTGCGTCGTCGAAGCGCGGGCGCCGTCACTTGTGTCGAAACAGAGATGCGCCAGCGGCGCATGCAGTCTCGATCCGCGCGACGTGCCCGTTTCCTTACTTTGAAAGGGTGGGTCGATCTAACAGCGAAATGGAGAGGAAGAGGAATATGGATCCGATTCTGGCCTCGTCGATTGAAACGATTCAACGGAACTCAAAGCTTTACGAAGCCGCATTGGACGGCCTCGGCACGGAAGATCTCAGCAGGGCGCCGGGGAACGATTCGAATCCGATGATCTGGGTGGCCGGACATCTGCTGTTTTACCGAGCTACACTGCTGAAGCTCCTTGGAGAAAATGTCGAACCGCGGTGGGGCGACGTTTTTCAGCGCGGTGCGAAAGGCGGCCCGAACACCAGTTTCCCGGAACTGGGTGAGGTCCGCCAGGAGTGGACGGCGGTTACCGACAAGCTCGTTGCAAGGCTAAGAAGCCTGACGGATGAGGAAGCCTCGGCCCCTTCTCCGGCGAAATTCCCGGTCGAAGAGGACTCCATGCGCGCCACTGTGGGCTTTTTGACCTGGCACGAGGGCTACCATATCGGTCAAATGGCGTACCTACGAAAGTGGCTGGGCCGACCAGGCCTTGTCGGCTAGCCGACTGGGGGGCTCAAAGAGATGGAACGAGCCGGTCGTTTGCAGACGGGTCCGGAAAACGAAATCCTGAGGGACTCCCGAGTGCTTTGAGAGCAGTCGTGTCTGTGGAAGAAATTTCCGTTTTCCAGACCCGGCCAGCACTTTTTTGGGAACAAAGCGGCAACCCCTGCGTAATGAATGGGTGCTCACTAACATCCTCCCCACACTGCAGGGGGGCCCCATCCAATAAACTCCCCTGCAGTGCCTCTTTTGAGCGTGCTTCGTGCTGCGTGCTTCGTGCTGCGTGCTTCGTGCTTCGTGCTGGGTGCTTACTCCTGCCTCCTGGCTCCTGAAACCTGAACGTCGCCGCACACGGAATTCGACGGCCGCCCATCGAGATGGACGGCCATCCCCGCTCCGCGCCGTAGGCGCAACGTCATCCCAGAGCCTGGGGCAGCGCCCCAGGACCCGG
>CAZAEY010000208.1:0-5385 GCA_964484155.1 uncultured Acidobacteriota bacterium | reverse complement strand
GGGTTCCGCGTTCTGGGTTCTGGGTTCTACGTTCTGCGTTCTACGTTCTGCGTTCTACGTTCTGCGTTCTACGTTCTGCGTTCCGCGTGCGAATACGAGGGAAGCTGCTCAGGAAAGAGAACCCGACGCAGCGCCGGATGTCGGAGCGACGGGCCCGGGTTTCGTTCTTCGTTCTGAGTTCGACGTTCTGAGTTCTCAGGAACTGTTCCGCTGGCGATTTGTGCTGCGCCAGCGAAGGTGAATTGCTTCGCCTCAGACGGCTCTTTTGGGTCTTTCGATCAACGGGAAGAACCCCCGCCGGCCCCCATCAAGAAACTCCGCCTAGGTCTTGACTCTTGCGAATTTTTCATTCCCTGCGAAATAGAACGTAGAACGTAGAACGTAGAACCCAGAACGTAGAACCCAGAACGTAGACCGCACTAAAGCGGTCCGTGGAGCAGCCAGTCCTCCTCGAGCGCTTCGACGATTCCGCGCAGGGAATCGATGGGCTCCAGCAGGCCGTTGCGAAGTTTTCTGAGTGCGTCCGGAAAGAAAACCCCATAGCAGGCGCCTTCGCGCCGCTGAACGATGCCCGGAAGACGGGTGTCTTGATCGTGGATTCGAAGACGGACCGAAACTTCCTCCTCGGGCTGAAAGAGGGGGAAATCCTTTTCCGAAAACCGGAGAAAGACGCCACCCAGGCTGATGTCGACGGGATCCGCATCCCAGTGGCGATCGCCGAGGAAAACCTCAGCCGCCAGGATGGATTTGGCGGACATGGGGACGCGAAAGGTATTCCTCCTCTCCGCGGCGACAATTTCCTCCGGCTTGCGCAGCGACAGCGTGGGACGGGTTGGATTTTTCCGGGTCAGCCCGTCAATCGGCGCTGCAAAAAAATGAGGTCTTCCGTGCTCCGAGAATAAGACGGTGCATGAAGCGCCGGCGTCAATTGGGGAAGTATCCTCCAAATCACGTAGAATGAGTGAGAGATCACCTTCGGAAAAGCTTTTAAAAAAGCCGTGCGCAACAGCGGCATCTTCTCCGAACGAGACTGTAGCCGCCTGGCGGCGCAGACAAAGGTTTTCAAGCCGCTGAGCCAGCGACGGCGGCTGGACAAGTCTGAGTCGTGCCATTGTCTCTGCTCCTTACACTCGGGCGCGCCATTCCTCCTCGCGGCGGAACTGGAACTTCTGGAGAATGATACCAGAGAAGTTTCGGCGGCGGATTCAGGCTTGCCTTCCTTCCAGACGTTTCCGACTGCAAGTGAAGCGGGCGCGCTTCATGCTGTATACTCATTCATTCGAAAAAGCGTGAAGGAACCGTTTATGGACAAGCGGAATCGGCAAGGGGAAATCCTTCGTGTGATTCGGGAAACGGAGGTCGCCAGCCAGGAAGACCTACGAAAGGCCTTAAAGAGTTGCGGACTGGAAGTGACGCAGGCGACTCTGTCCCGAGACCTGAAGGAGTTGGGCGTGGTGAAGTCTGTGGGCGCTCGGGGAACGTATAAATATTCAGTTCCGGGGAAGTCCAGCCGACTGATACAGAGGATGGACGCCAGCGGAAACCTGGTGGTGGTGCGGACCGAGGCGGGAACTGCTGCTGCGGCGGCCTATCGGGTCGACGCGCTGGACGACCCGCTGATCCTGGGATCGGTGGCCGGGGAGGATACGGTCCTGGTGGTGCTTTCCGAAGGTGCGGATGTGGAGCGAGCCAAGGAACTGATCTGGGAGGCGGTGGAGAGATGAAGAAGATCGTGCTGGCATATTCCGGGGGCTTGGATACCTCGGTGATGCTCCACTGGCTGAAGGCTGAATACGGGCGGCCCGTGCTGGCGTTTGTGGCGGATGTCGGACAGGACGAAGATCTCGAAGAGGTGCATCGCAAAGCGCTGGCCACAGGAGCCGACGAGGTGGTGATTGCGGATCTGAGGCGCGAATTCATCGAGGACTATGTGTTCCCGGCGGTTCAAGCTCACGCCGTTTACGAAGGGGAGTACCTTCTGGGAACGTCCCTGGCCCGTCCGGTCATTGCACGCTGGCAGGCTTTGACAGCCCGCGAATGGGGCGCGGACTGCATGGCGCACGGCGCCACTGGAAAAGGAAACGATCAGGTGCGTTTCGAACTCACTTTCCAGGCCCTGGCGCCCGACTTGAAGATTCTGGCGCCCTGGCGATTCTGGAAATTCCGGGGGAGGAAGGACCTGATCGCCTACGCCCGCGAAAACGGAATCGCCGTGACTTCGAGCGAGGAAAAGCCCTACAGCATCGACATGAACATCATGCACACTTCCTACGAAGGGGGCGTCTTGGAGGATCCATGGAAAGCCCCTCCGGAGAATATTTTCCTTCGTACGGTGTCGCCCGAAAAGGCGCCGGACGAAGGCGCTGAAGTCATCATCGAATGGCAGGAAGGAATCCCTGTGGCCGTCGACGGATCGAGGCTCGAGCCGGTGGAGCTTCTGGAAAAACTGAATTCGCTCGGCGGGAAGCATGGAGTGGGTCGCGTCGACATCGTCGAGAATCGAATGGTCGGGATGAAGTCCAGAGGAGTCTACGAAACGCCCGGAGCCACAATTCTTCATCGAGCCCATCGTGCGCTTGAATCGATTACGCTGGATCGAGAAGTCCAGCGCCTGAAGGAAGACTGGGCGCCGAAAATTGCAGAGCGCATCTACTATGGATTCTGGTTCACGCCTGAGATGAGCGTGTGGCTCGCCGGCTTGAAGGAAACGCAGAAACATGTTTCGGGCGAAGTCAGGGTGCGATTGCACAAAGGCAATTGCACGATTCTCGGGCGGCGATCTCCCTTTAGCCTGTACGATTCCTCCTTGGCCTCCTTCGAGCAGGAGGATGTTTATACGCCTGCGGACGCCGAGGGCTTTATTCGCCTGCAGGGCCTGCGGCTGAGAAGCGCCGCCGGCAGACGAAAAGAGGGCGTTTCGAAGTGAGCAAGCCCGCCGACGATAGAAAGAAAGCGCTCTGGGCCGGGCGGTTTCAGGAGGAAGTCGATCGCGATGTGCAGCAGTTCACTCGTTCGGTCGATCTGGATCGGAGGCTGGCCCACCACGACCTGGCGGGGACCCGCGTCCACATCCGTATGTTGTCTCGTCAAGGAATCCTGCCCCCTGCAGACCTGCAGCGAATGCTCAAGGCGCTCGATTTGATCGACGAAGAAATTCGAGTAGGCGAGTTTCCGTGGAGAGACGAACTGGAAGACGTGCACATGAACATCGAGGCCCGCCTGCACGAACTCTGCGGAGACGCAGGAAGGAGCGTTCATGCGGGACGAAGCCGAAACGACCAGATCGCTCTCGATTTGAAGCTTTTTTGCCAGGAAGCAGTCTCCGAATGGAGCCGTCTCGCACATCGCCTCCAAGCTTTGCTAGTGAGGCGTGCGGAGCCGCTGACGGAGCAGGTTTTTCCCGGCTGGACCCATATGCAGGCGGCCCAGCCTCTTTCCTGGGCCCATTATTTGCTGGCCTGGGTCGAAATGATGGAACGAGACCGCGAGCGCATTGCCTCTTATCAGAAGATCCATTCAGTCAGCCCGCTCGGGGCCGGAGCGCTGGCCGGGAGTACGCTGGATCTGGATCCCGAAACGGTCGCTGAGGAACTGGGGTTTCAAAGAGCTTTCCGCAACAGCTACGACGTCGTGGGCGACCGGGATTTTGTGCTGGAACTCAGTCAAATCGCCGTGCAGATCATGCTTCACCTGAGCCGGTTTTCGGAAGATATGATCTATTTTGCCAGCACTGCGGTCGGGTGGATCGAACTGCCCGACTCGCTTTGCACCGGCAGCAGCATGATGCCCCAGAAGAAAAATCCCGACGTCTTGGAATTGGTTCGCGGAAAAGCCGCCAGCGTCATCGGACACAACGCAGCGTTGACGACGCTGCTGAAGGGGCTGCCAACCTCATACCATCGGGACCTCCAGCAAGACAAGTCCCATCTGTTCCCCATCGTTGATACGGTGGCGTCGTCGCTGGCCATGATTCATCGCGCTGTTAGGGAATTCCGGATCAATGAAAAGGCCGTCGAGTCGGATCTGAAAAGGGGGCATTTGGCGGCTACAGATATGGCCGAGTATCTCGTGTCGGTCGGCGTGCCCTTTCGCGAAGCGCACGAAAAGGTGGGAAAGATGGTGCGACTGGCTATTGCTCGCGACGTTGGCCTCGCGGAGCTGACGCTGGATGAGATTCGGAGCGTGGAGCCTCGCTGCCGGGAAGACGCACTCTCGGTTCTGGTCCCGCAGACCAGTCTGCAGCGTCGCATTCACGCCGGCGCTACAGGAGTCCTCCCGGTCCGACGTCAGCTCGAGTTCTGGCGCGAGCGACTGGACGGAGAAGGCGGCGGGGAGAAAGCATGAAGGATTTTCTCAGCCTGAAGAACCTTACCCCCCAGCAAATGGACCAGCTTCTTTTGATTGCGCGGGAGCTGAAGGAGCGGCCAGGGAACTTCCGGAACATGCTACTGGAGAAAAGCGCCGTGCTCTTGTTTGAAAAGCAGTCGCTGCGGACCCGTCTTACGTTTGAATTGGGAATGAAGCAGCTCGGAGGCGAGACCGTCTACTTCGATACGCAGGACTCGAGGCTGGGCGAAAGGGAGTCGCTTTACGATGTGGCTAAGAACTTGGAGAGATGGTTCGACTGCGCTGTGGCCAGAACTTTTTCACACCAGGCTATCCAACAGTTGGCCGATCATGCGAATATTCCGGTTGTTAACGCGCTGACAGACGAGGAGCACCCCTGCCAGGCGCTAGCCGACCTGTTCACCCTGCAAGAAAAACTGGGAGACATCGAGGGCAAAAAGCTGTCATACGTCGGTGACGGGAACAACGTCTGCGTCTCCCTGGTTCATGCAGCGGCTCTGTGCGGCATGTCGTTTCTGGCGGTTACGCCACCGTCTCATCGACCGCCGGAATCGGTCAAATCCGATTTTGACCGCCTGAAGCGAAATTCCGAAGTCGATTTTCGATGGAGTTCCTCCATCGAAGACATCCGCGGCAGTGAAGCGGTTTACACCGACACCTGGGTCAGCATGGGACAGGAGAAAGAAGCCGAACAGCGGGTGGCCGCCTTTCGGGAATACCAAGTTACCGAAGACGTCATGCGGCAAGCCGGAGATGCGGCCTTCTTTATGCACTGCCTGCCCGCTCATCGAAACCAGGAGGTCGTCGAATCGGTGATTGATTCCTCCATCTCACTGGTCTACGATCAGGCGGAAAACCGCCTGCACGTTCAGAAAGCCGTGCTGCTGACGCTGCTGGCGCCAAAAGAAATCGGCCGCTACCTGCATCTGGCCAGGTGGGCCGCTACGCGGTAATTCGTGCTTCGTGCTGCGTGCTGCGTGCTTCGTGCTGCGTGCTGCGTGCTGCGTGCTGCGTGCTGCGTGCTGCGTGCTGCGTGCT
>CAZAEY010000207.1:0-5546 GCA_964484155.1 uncultured Acidobacteriota bacterium | reverse complement strand
CGTTGCTCCTTTTCGCAATCCTGATAATTCTCGGCGGAACGGCTGCAGCACCCTTTATTTACACGCTCTTCTAGCAACGAATCCGCGGCTGGTGGCACAGATCGCTTCGGCTTGCGAAGGTGCGGCCGTTCCCCGTCCGCTGCCTCGTTCTTCCCAAAGGTAACGAAACCCAAATGCGCCCGGAGCCAATGTTCGACCCTGCCGAACGCGGTCTGCCTCGCAACGTCGCATCGACTGCCAGCACAGCCGACGCCGACCCGTTGCTTCCTCTTTGTGTCGACCTGGACGGAACGTTTCTGAAGACTGACAGCCTCCTGGAAGGGGCCGTGCTTCTGCTCAAGAAGCGGCCAACGAGCGCATTGACCATGGTTCGTTGGATCATGAAAGGAAAGGCCCATCTGAAGGAGATGCTGGCTGTAGAAGTTGCCGCAGAACTGAGGGACCTTCCCGTTCGCAAGCCGGTGCTGGAGTACCTCATGGCCGAGCACGGCCGGGGGAGAAAGCTATACCTCGCCACCGGCGCGCATGAGAAAGTGGCGGCCGGAATCCTGGCCAGATTTCCCTTCTTTACCGGAGTCTTCTGCACCGTCGAAAACCGCAACTTGACCGGTCAGGAGAAGGCTCGCAAGTTGGCGGCTTTTTTTGGAGAAAAACGTTTTCTCTACGCAGGGAATTCTCGTGCCGACCTGCCGGTATGGAAGGCTTCCGCCGGAGCCGTCGTCGTCTCCGGACAGCGTCTGAGAAAGAAGGCAGCGCGAATGACGACCCTTGTGAGAGATTTCCCGGCCAGCTCCTCTGCGCTTTCCGGATTGCTGAAGCAGTTCAGGTTCTATCAATGGGTGAAGAACGGTTTGATTTTCTTGCCGCTCGTGGCTGCACACCAGGTCGGGGACTGGCAGCTCCTCGGACAAGCGGGGCTTGCTTTTCTTTCCTTTTCGTTGGCGGCTTCAGCAGGTTACATCCTCAACGATCTACTCGACATGGACGTCGACCGCCGCCACCCCGAGAAGAGCCGCAGGCCGCTCGCATCCGGCGACCTGCCTATTCGCACAGCGCTGTTTGCGCTGCCGGCGCTCCTTTTGGGCAGCGCTTTGCTGGCGCTGTTCCTTTCCTGGCCTTTCCTCGCCCTGGTTTGCCTCTACTTTTCCGCGTCTGCCGCCTACTCCTACCGCTTGAAGAAGCTGCCCCTTGTGGACGTCTTTTTCCTGGCCGGCCTCTATCTCGCTCGGATTTTCGCAGGCCAATTGGCGACCGGCATTCCCGTGTCCGAGTGGCTACTGGCATTTTCAATGTTTCTGTTTCTGGGCCTCGCCATGGCAAAAAGGCATTCTGAACTGCGCGTCAGCAAATCAGACGTCAACCTCGGGCACAATGGCCGCGGATATAGGTCGGAAGACTCCGCTCCCCTGTTCGCCCTCGGTGTGGCGTCCAGCTATCTATCAGTTCTGGTCCTGGCCCTATATATACAGAGCGACTCAGTCACGCTCCTCTATTCAAAGCCTGAAACCTTGTGGTTTGCGTGCCCAGTCTTGATGTTTTGGCTGAGCCGTTTGTGGCTTTTTTCTCACAGGGGCGCCGTAGAACACGACCCCATCCTTTACGCCTTTCGAGATCCCGCTTCTTATATCGCAGGCTTGCTTCTGGCCTTGTCTTTATGGTTCGCGACGTGAGTCCTCCTGATTCCTCCACACTGCCTTCCCATTCAGGTCGCAAAGGAGTCGTTTTCGGCCTGAACAGCCGCTCCATTCTATTCATCATGATCGCCGCCGCTGCCCTTCGTGCGGGGGTCCTGCTCATGTTGCTGTTCAGCCCGTTCGAACCACTGGAGCGCCTGGCTCTTGGCAATGACGCGATTGGGTATAGCCAACTCGCAACGAATTTGCTGGAACACGGCGAACTGCGGTTTGATGGGGGAGAACCGACGGCGTTTCGAATGCCCGGCTATCCGGCCTTTCTGGCGTTCTTCGCTTTGTTTTCACGAAGCTGGATCGCGGTGCAAGTGTTTCAGATTCTGGTCGACCTCGCCACAATCTTGGTCGCGATGGCTCTGGCCGCCGCCGTTTCCAGAAACGCCTCCATCGTCCTCTTGACAGGTATCCTTCTGGCTGTCAATCCGCTGATGATCGTCGCGTCGGTCTCAATCCTGCCCGAAACGCTGTCGATCCTGCTGGTCACACTCGTCGTAATTCTACTGATCACAGATCCCGCTGGAAGGAGAACGTCTTTCGCACTTGGAGCCCTTTTGGCGGCGGCCGTTTATCTCAAACCCAGCTTTCTTCTAATGAGCGTGATGTTGATGTGCGCATATTGCGTTCGAACTACGTGGAAAATCGGCAAGCGGAATCGCCGCATGGCCCAGGCAATTGCGCCGCTGCTGATTTTTGGGGCTCTGTTGTCGCCCTGGGCGGCGCGCAATTACATGGTCATGCGCGAATTCGTTCCACTGACCACAAGTTCCGGCGCCAACCTGTACGGAGGAAATAATCCCAATGCGGACGGAGGGTATGCATCAGACGACCCTTACATTGTACCCGGCCTTTCCGAAACGGAAAGCCAGGCCCGCCAAAAGGAGCGGGCAATTTCGTGGATTCGCACCAACCCGAAGGACTTCTTGAACCTGCTGCCCCTTAAAGCCGCGCGATTCTTCTGGCCGCTATCCATGGGAACTTCGGGGAACATGACGCTGCCTGGGCCATTGCATTCAATTGTGTTAACGGTCGTTGTCGCGTTCTATGGATGCTGCCTGGTTGGGCTGGCGTCCCTGATTCGCTCGGGACGGAGGTGGGAGGCTCTGGTGTTTGTCGCAGTGCCTTTCGGCCTGTTGATTTCTACTTTAATCGCTTTCGGATCGGCCCGATTTGCGCTGCCTGCGCACCCCGAATTCACAGTTCTGGCTGCGCTTGGCCTGTCCTCCCTGGCCCGAATTCCCTGGGGCGCTGCCGCCTTGAGGCCGACCGAGGAAGTCCATTGGCTTCGATAGCGGAAAACCGGTCCGGCAGGCTGAACTGCGAACCCGCGCGGCCCCAGGATCCAGAAGTAGCTCGCGGCACATCAGCCAAACGATTCCGGATGCCCTCACAACCTGCAAAGATCCAGATGAGCGGCTGGGGTCGCTATCCCGTCCATGATGTTGCCAGGCGATGCTTCATCGAGGACGAGGGCAGTCTTCGCCGCGAAGTCTTGAGCCTTTCCGAGTGCATTCCCAGAGGCCTTGGTCGAAGCTATGGGGATAGCGCTCTGGGCGAAAACGTCCTGGTCACCACGCGCTTCAACCGGTTTCTCGATTTCGACGAAAACGAAGGAGTGTTGACCTGCCAAAGCGGGGCGTCACTGGGAGAAATTGCAGATTCGCTGATTCGCCGCGGCTGGTTCCTGCCAGTGACTCCGGGAACGAAGCACGTCACCGTCGGCGGGGCAATTGCAGCCGATGTGCACGGAAAGAACCACCACAAAGACGGTTCTTTTGGAGACCATGTTCTCGAATTCGAACTGATGCTGCCTGACGGCGCCGCGATCAGATGCAGTAGATCTGAAAACAGCGATCTCTTCCGCGCCACATGCGGGGGAATGGGGTTGACCGGGGTCATCACCAAATGCCGGATGAAACTGCGTCGCATCTCTTCAAGTCATATCCTTCAAACACTGATCAGGTCACCCAATCTGAAGGAAACGTTGAATCTGTTTGAAGAACACCTGGAACAAACGTACTCGGTTGCGTGGATCGACTGCCTTGCCAGGGGAGACGCCTTGGGAAGATCGATCCTCTATTGTGGAGAGCACGCGGAATCGGGTCCCATCGAAAGGTTGCCGAACCCCCGGTTCTCGGTTCCCTTTGCAACGCCTGGGTGGCTTCTGAATCGAAGCACCGTTTCAATTTTCAATGCAGCCTTCTACGGGAGAGCGCGTGACGGGGAAAATGTGGTTCCATTAGATGCGTTCTTTTATCCTCTGGACGCAGTGGACAACTGGAATCGGCTGTATGGTCGAAAGGGGTTCACCCAATACCAGTTCGTACTGCCGAAAGACTCGAGCGCCGAAGGCCTTTCAAGAATTCTGCCTCAGATCGCCGAATCGGGCTTGGGATCTTTTTTGGGAGTCCTCAAACTTCTGGGGCCGGCGAACGAAAACTTCCTTTCGTTTCCGATTGAGGGTTACACGCTGGCTCTCGACTTCAAGATCCATCAGCGGCTCTTTCCGCTTTTGGATGAGCTGGACGCAATCGTTTTGGATCACGGGGGGCGGATTTACCTTGCAAAGGATGCAAGGATGTCAAGAAATACATTCAGGTCCAGTTATCCGAATTGGGAAAGATTTGCCATGCTGCGGGACAAGTTCGCCGCGAGACAGAAGTTTCGCTCGGCGCAATCGGCACGGCTGGGGCTGTGAAACATGTCTTGATTCTCGGCGCCACTTCCGGCATCGCCGAAGCGCTGGCGCATCGCTTCGCCGCTGCTGGCGATAAGTTGACGCTGGCGTCCAGAGACGCCTGCCGCCTTGAAGCCATTTCCAGCGACATTCGTATCCGGTTTCAGTCGGAAGTCTCTGTCAAGGCGTTCGACGCAGCTACGTTCGATTCCCATCATGAGTTCTACCAGAGCTTGGCTCCGAAACCAGACATCGTAGTGATCGCCTTCGGTGTTCTAGGGCCCAAGCCTGGCGCCGATGTTCCCTTCAGCGAAATTCGTCGAATGTTGCAGGTGAATTACCTTGGAGCAGCCAGCGTTCTGGAGATCGCAGCGGCCGATATGGAAAGGCGGGAGCAAGGGGCCCTGATCGGAATTTCGTCCGTGGCCGGCGTTCGTGGAAGAAAGACCAACTACCTCTACGGATCGGCGAAAGCCGCCTTGACGACGCACTTAAGCGGTCTGCGCAATCGTCTTTCCGGGAGTGGCGTCTTCGTCATGACGGTTCTCCCCGGTCTGGTCGGCACAAAGATGATCGATCACCTGAATTCGCCTCGTTGGCTGGTTTCGAGTCCGGAAAGAGTCGCGGGCGATATCTTTCGCGCCTTCCAAAGGAAGCGAGAGACGATCTGGACGCCATGGTATTGGAAGTGGGTCATGCTGGCCGTTTCGCTCGTGCCGGAACGTGTCTTCAAGAAGTTGAACTTCTAGCCCGGCGACGATCGGCGCATTCTGCGAAATCGACGCACGCAGCGCAAGACTTTCCCGACCGCCTTTGGAATGATGCATGCAGCGGCGTGTCGTCGAAAGATATAAGACTGCGGCCGTTTCGTTGGAAGTCGACCTTTGCGACTTCAGGAACCACTCCCGACCCGGATGTGTTCGAACAGTCGGCGATCGGACATTTCGCTGGGCGGGCCGATCGTTTAAAACATGGTGGTCAGCCGAAAAACGTAATGAGGCGAATCGAAATAAGAGGTTTTTCGCTGCTCGAATCCAGAATCCCGGAGAATTTTGAATGAATAGAAGATTTCACAGATTGATCGGCGCCTTTCAAGTCTTGGGAATGCTCTTCATTCTGAGCATGTCCGCACATGCCCAGATCAGGATCGGAGTGACCGGGAACCATTCGAATCCAGCGAA
>CAZAEY010000206.1:0-5546 GCA_964484155.1 uncultured Acidobacteriota bacterium | reverse complement strand
TCGAAAAATTTCTCCCATACTCTAGATTTTTGAGACAGTCTCGTGAGGGCTGGGTAGACTGTCGCGTCCAAGCCATGCAGCCGCGCAGAAGGGCGATCGGCTACCGGTCTTTCGTTCGAACCTCCGTCACTCGCCGCTCCATTTCAATGCGCAGCCGCTCCTTCTCTTCGAGCCTTTCCTGCTGAATCTTTTCCAGAAGCTCCTGGTCGCCCTTCGCCTGCGCTTCCTGAAGCCTGGACTGGGAACTGAATTCCGCCTCTTCGATCCGCGCCTGAAATCGCCTTCGAATCTCGCCGATTTCTTCCTTCTGCCGGGAGGTCAGCTCTTCGACCTTCATCCCCTCTCTCTCAAGCCGCTCCATGGCGAGTTCCACCGCTGACTTCAATTCATCTCCCATTTCGCTCTCCTTTCCTTTCCTTCAGGCGCGAACTTTCTCGCCGTTCTCCCAAAAATGCCTATCCGCTCGTGATTCTGACAGTCGCTCGCCACCAGCGTGATTTTGAGACTATTCAATCGTTTCGGGCATCTTCTATATTTCAGGGTCCTGGGATCGCAGCGATGGTCCCCAAGGGCCCCTTTTTTGGTTTCTGGCGCAAGAGGGCTCCTTCCGGGCGTCAAAGACGGCGCGCGAATCGGGATCCTTTTGTTTTTGTATCACAGTTTCGTGATTGGATACGCATGGCGATGAGCTTGAAGACGGCTGACAGTCCCCCAGGGAAAAAGCGAAGCTTGAAGCAGCAGAAAAAACTTCTGCTTCGCTACCTGGAGGCCTTCCATTTATCCGAAACTCTGGCCGAACTGTTTTCCTCGCTGCAGCAGTTGTTGCAGCAGGAGTTCGGAAGCGTCGAAGTGCGTTTTTCGGTGCGGGACGTGCGGAAGAACTGGCTGACCTATCGCTTTCCCGAACCCCTTTCCGGAAAGCCGATTCGGCGCGGCATGGGATTGAGCGGAAAGGTCGTTGAAGAGGGAAAGGCGCTGCTGTTCGATCGTCCGCTGGACGAGCCACCCGATTTCACGTCGGCTTTGGCCGCGCCGCTTTATCGAGACCATCGCGTCCTGGGAACGGTCGAACTGATCGAGCGGCAGGCGGGCCGATCGTTCGCGGAGGAGGATCGCCAGCATCTGGAGATTCTGACCCCTCACATGGCCATCGCACTGAACCACTTCGTGCTGGTCGAGGAGAGCGAACGCAAGAGCCGCATCGAAGGCAGGCTCAGGGAAGTCTCGCGCAAGGTCAACGCCACTTTGAATCTGGACGGGATTCTGGAGGCGATGCTGGAAAGTCTGCGCGGGCTGGTTCCCTACGACGAAGCGGCGATTTTTCTTTTTGGCGAAGGCGATGAGATCGAGCGGGTGGCCGCCCTGGGATATGAGAGTCCTTCAAACGGAGCGTTGGACGCCCGGGCGCAGGCTATTTTTCGGAACTGGAAGTCCTCGCCGGTCGTCCCGCTTTTGCTTTGCTCGGACGACTGCAGCCAGGCGCTTCCGAGAATTCATCTCGAAGCCCAGTCCGAGATGATCATCCCGCTGCAGACCGGAGACGCGCTGATGGGCCTGTTCGCTCTCTCCAATGCGCAGCCGGACTGCTACGCCGCCTCGGACCTGGAGCTGCTGGAGGCGTTCGGCCGGCTGGCGGCGCAAGCCGTCGAGAGAGCTCGTTTGCACCAGTCGCTGCTCGAGAAGAGTCAATTGGAGCAGGAAGTCAAGATCGCACGCGAAATTCAAGTGCGGTTTCTGCCGACCGTGATGCCGCGGATTCGAGGGGTGGACCTTGCCGCCCGAAATCTGGCGTCCCGGATGGTCAGCGGAGACTATTACGACGTGATCCATATCGTGGACGATCAGTGGGGCCTCGTGGTCGGCGACGTGTCGGGCAAGGGGATCTCCGCCGGCATGATCATGTCGGCATTCAGAGCCTCCCTGCTGGCCGAGATCCGCAACAATTTCAACATCTCGACGATTTTGGCGAAAGTCAATCGGCTGATCTGGGAAACCACGGATCCGAATCTCTTCGTAACCGCGTTTTATGGAGTCTTTGACGAACAGAACCGGGTGCTGACGTACAGCAACGCCGGACACAACCCGGGCCTGCTGCTTAGAGCAAGCGGAGAGCTGGAACGGTTGGAAGCCGGCGGAACCGTCCTGGGCGCCTTTCCGGACTCGGTCTATAACGAGTCCCGGATCGCAATCCAGCCCGGAGACCTGCTCCTGCTCTATACGGACGGTCTGTCGGAAAGCCGCGATGCGGCGGGCGAAGAACTCGGAATAGCCGGCGTCGAAACCCTTCTCCGCCGCCTTGGCGGCCGTTCCGCAACCGAAGTCGCCGAAAGTCTGATCCAGGAAGTCACTTTGATGTGCGCCAACGGCGCTCCTGAAGACGATGTGACTCTGATGGTGTTCAAGGCCGGCGTTTAGCACGCATTTCTCACACGCCTCCTGCTGCGGCGCCGGATAGCGGCGCGTCTGCTGCGTTGCCGCTGCACAGGGGACGGGATTCAGAAGTCGGAATTCAGGAATCCGGGAATCCGGGAATACAGGAATTCAGGAATACAGAATACAGGAATACAGGAATACAGAATTCAGGACCCAGGATCTAGAACGTAGAACCCAGAACGTAGAACCCAGAACCAAGCACCCAGCACTGAGAACCGCGCGCTTCAGCATCACGCCGCTCCCTTGGGCCTGGGCTACGGCTCGTAGGGCCAGACCGGCCTGCAGAAAAGGCCTCCGTCGACAAACAGCGTCTGACCCGTGATGAAAGAGGCTTCGGGCCCGACCAGAAAGGCTACCGCGGCGGCGATGTCTTCGACCTGGGCCACCCGACCCAGGGGGGTGACGGCCGACCAGGTAGCGACATAATCGGGCGCCTCCCTTCGCGTCCGCTCGATTTCCGTGGCGCCGGGAGCGACGCAGTTGACCGTGATTCCCAGCGGGCCCAGTTCCACTGCGGCCACTTTCGTAAACATTTCGATTCCCCCTTTGCTGGCCGTGTAATCGACCAGTCGCGGAAAGGCGATTCGATTGGAGCCGGAGCCCAGGTTGATGATGCGACCTGATCCGGCCGCCTGCATCTGCGCAGCAGCCTTGCGCGTGCACAGAAAGGTTCCGCGGAGATTGGTTCGAATGGTACGGTCCCATTCCTCGACTTCGAGCTCCAGCAACGCCTTCCAGGTCTGCACGCCGGCGTTGTTGACCAGCACCCCCAGCGGGCCGTATTCCGCGGAGCTTCGTTCAAACATGCGATCGACCTGTTCGACGTCGCCCACATCCGCTTCCATGCAAATGGCCTGGCCATTCGCCTGACGTATCAGTTCGACCGTCTTTTCCGCTCCAGCCCGATCCCTGAAATAGTTGACGAGAACGCGATAACCGGCGCCGGCCAACCGGAGCGCGATCCCTCGTCCGATGCCGCCGCTGGAACCGGTCACTAGCGCTGTCAAGGGGTGTTCGATCGACATGGCGATTACCAGTTTCAGCTTTCATGTTTCAGGTTGCAAGTTCCGAGGTTCGAGTTTCAAGTTCAAGGAGGCGGGAGTCAGGACGTAGAACCCAAATTCAGCTCCCCCCCCTTTTATTGGCGACCTTAGAATGGTAAAAAGAATTGGTCTATGGGGAAAGAAAAGATTTACGACGCCGCGATCGTCGGCTCCGGAGCGTCGGGCGGGCTGGCCGCGAAAGTATTGGCGGAAAAGGGGTTGGAAGTCATCGTTCTGGAGGCCGGACCGCCGGTGGACCCAGCGCGCGATTTCAAGAGCCACACGCCGCCCTGGGAGATGGCCTATCGCGGCGCCAGACCTCCCGAGGTGCGGCAGACGCAATGGAATCAGACGGTTGCGAATGAATATAACAGTCATTTCTACGTCAAGGACACCGAGCATCCCTATACGACCGATCCCGGAAAGCCATTCGTTTGGATTCGCTCCCGCATCGTTGGCGGCAAGACGCTTCACTGGGGAAGGCTTTCCTGGCGGCTGAGTCCATACGATTTCAAGGCCGGATCGCATGACGGCTACGGGGACGACTGGCCCATTGCTTACGAAGATCTGGCGCCCTATTACGACAAGGCGGAGGGGTTTATCGGGGTCAGCGGGAGCGCCGAAGGGCTGAAGCAGCTTCCCGACGGCAACTTCCTGCCGCCGATGCCGCCCAGCTGCCAGGAGGTCATCTTTCGGAAGGCTGCCCGAAGTGTCGGGCTGCGCGCGATTCCGATGCGTGCGGCCATGTTGACGCGACCGTTGAAGGGCCAGCCTCACCGCGCGCCCTGCCATTACTGCGGCCATTGCTCCCATGGCTGCGACGTCAACGCCATGTTCAGCTCCATCTCATCGACCCTGCCCGCGGCAGAAGCCACCGGGAGGTATACGCTTCGACCCAATTCGATCGTTCGAAAGGTCCTGGTGGACCCGAACACCGGAAAAGCCCGGGGTCTTTCGGTCATCGATCGTGAATCTCGTCAGGACTTCGAGATCGCGGCGAAAGCGGTAGTTCTCGGAGCGTCCACTTTGGAATCGACTCGAATCCTTTTCAACTCGAAGAGCGCCCAGCACCCGAACGGATTGGCAAACTCAAGCGGAGCGCTCGGGCACTACCTGATGGACCACTTCGGCGGCATCGGGATCACGGGATTTCTGCCGATGTTCAAGGGCGCTGAAATCACCAACACGGACGGAAAGGCTACGGGAACCTACATTCCCCGTTTTCGCAACCTGGACGAGCGCCACCCCGATTTCATTCGAGGCTACGGCTTCGAGGCCTGGAGTTTCGGCGCCCAGGGGTTCCCTTGGTTCGCTAATTCGGTTCCGGGTTTCGGCGCCGTTTTCAAGGAAGAGGTCAAGCGGCACTATCCGGCCCTGGTCAGCTTTACGACGCGCGCCGAGATGCTGGCCCGTTACGAAAACCGCGTCTCGATCGATCCGAATGTTACCGACAACTGGGGCATACCGGTTCTTCGCTTCTCCTGCGCCCACGGGGACAACGAACGAAAGATGGCGCAAGATGCGCTGGCCAGGGCGCATGAAATCATGGAGGCGGCCGGCGCCGAGGTCTTGTGGGTCGATAATGAAATCACGGCGCCCGGCGTCATCATTCACGAACTGGGCACGTGTCGCATGGGGAACGACTCGAAGAGCTCCGTATTGAATCGGTTCAATCAGGCGCATGACGTCAAAAACCTCTTCGTCGTCGACGGCGGCTGCTTCGTGTCCTCGGCCTGCCAAAATCCGACTTTGACGATTCTCGCCTTGACTTGGCGAGCCTGCGATTATCTGGCCGACGAGTTTCGACAGGGTAATTTGTAGGCGAGAGGCGCGGGTTTAGGTTCGGAGTTCGGAGTTCAGAGTTCAAGGAGTCGGGAGTCAGGAGCCAGGAGTCGGGAGTCGGGAGCCAGGAGTCAGGAGTCGGGAGTCAGGAGTCAGAAACCTGAAACCTGAAACGCGGAACGCAGCACGCGGAACGCAGCGCGCGGAACGCGGAACGCAGCACGCGGAACGCAGAACGCAGCACGCGGAACGCAGCACGCAGCACGAAGCCCCCTTCCCTTGGAAATC
>CAZAEY010000205.1:0-5588 GCA_964484155.1 uncultured Acidobacteriota bacterium | reverse complement strand
CTCAGAACTGCTCGAAAAATTTCTCCCATACTCTAGATTTTTGAGACAGTCTCTGACGGACTGGGCTAAAAACTGTCGGCCATTTCGACCTGTCAGCTCATCGAATCGCGCCAGGAAGAACTCAGAACGCAGAACGCAGAACGTCATCCTCTGATCCCCCGCCTCCAATCCCAGACCGCCTGTGGTACCATACCGGTTGCATGGTCGACAAGGTGATACTCGCCAGCCCGCGCGGTTTTTGCGCAGGCGTGGTGCGCGCGATCGATATCGTCAGATACGCCTTGGAAACGTATGACGAGCCTCTCTACGTGCGGAAGGAAATCGTACACAATCCGCACGTGGTCGAAGAGCTGCGCGAAAGAGGCGCCGTCTTTGTGGATGATCTCGACGACGTCCCGCCGGGGCAGCGAGTGGTATTCAGCGCTCACGGCGTTTCTCCGGAAGTCTGGCGTAATGCGCGCTCCAAGGGCCTCAAAGTCATCGACGCCACTTGCCCGCTGGTGACGAAAGTTCACGTGGAGGCCAGGAGGTTCGCTGACCGGGATTGTACGATCGTCCTGATCGGGCACCCGGGCCATGAGGAAGTGGAAGGGACAATGGGTGAAGCCCCTGCCCACATGAAGCTTGTCAGCTCGGTTGACGACGTAGCCTCCCTGGAAGTCGAAAATCCGCAGAACGTCGCCTACCTGACCCAGACGACTTTAAGCTTGAATGACACTCGCCTGATTATCGAGGCCCTTCGGCAAAAGTTTCCTGAAATCCAGAGCCCGCCTACTGAAGACATTTGTTATGCGACGCAGAACCGTCAGGAAGCCGTCCGCGAACTGGCGCAATTGACCGACTTGATTCTGGTCGTCGGCGCGGTCAACAGCAGCAACTCGAACAGGCTCGTTGAGGAAGCCATCAATCATGGCACCGCGTCGTTTTTGATCAACGACGCTGGAGACATCGAAGATTCCTGGCTGGAGGGCGTCGGAATTGTGGGAATCACTTCGGGCGCTTCCGCCCCCGAGTCTCTCGTTCGGGAAGTAGTAGCTTATTTCCAGATTAGCGGTGCGGAAGTGGAAACTCTTGAGACCCGCCAGGAAAGCGTTCAATTCGGGCTTCCCGCCAATCTGAAGGCAGACATGAAAAAGGCGGCTTCCGTCGTCCGCTGAATTCGCGAGTTCTGGGGCGTTTCATCCGGTCGGCGGATTAATTGACCGGTTCCTTCACCATTCAGTAAAATCCGGCCGTGGCATTGAAACCCTCTTTTCCCATTTATCCGATCGAGACCATTCGAGATCTGGTACTGCGGGCGCCCGAGCGCTACGGCGATCAACCCGCGGTCATGACGAAGCGGCAGGGAAAGTTTCAGGGGCCGACTTATCGCGAATTGAGGCAGGCGGTCGAGCGACTGGCCGTTTTCCTGGACGGGAAGGGGATTGAGAAGGGGGAGCGAGTGGCCGTCCTTTCCGAGAATCGGGTCGAGTGGGCGATCGCCTATCTGGCAGTGGTTGCGGCGGGCCGAGTCATTGTGCCCATCGACCGAGACCTGACGGAACGGGAGATCATCCACATTTTGCGATTCGCCGGTGTGAAGTTGTTGGTCACTTCAGAGGATTTTTTAAAGTCGTTGCGGGAAGAATTCCCCCGTCTGGAAGCTCTGCAAACGGTTGTTTCCATGGAAGGCGAAAGATTTTGCGCCGACTTGACTTTCGAGGAATGCCTGGACGAAGGGGAAAAGGGGCGAGCTGCCGGGAGCCGTGCGTTTTCTGAAGCGGCGGTGGAGCCGGAAGACCTGGCTGCAATCATCTTCACATCGGGCACCACGGGGAGTTCCAAGGGAGTGATGTTGACGCATGGCAACATCGCGTCCAATGTCATCGGCACTTCTCATCACGTCGCCATCAATCGCGGCGACGTTTTGTTGTCCGTACTGCCTCTTCATCATACCTATGAATGCACTGCCGGCTTCTTGACCGCACTGTATCAGGGCGCAACCATCTATCACGCCGAGAATCTCCGGAGAATCGCTGAAAACCTGCTGGAAATTCGGGCCACAGTTCTGCTGGGAGTCCCGGCGTTGTTTGAGGCGATTTATAAGCGGATCTCCGCCGGAATTGAGGAAAAAGGCCGCCGAAAATTCCAGATCGCGATCGGAATCGCCGCTTTCTCCGAGAAAGTCTTGCGGTTCAGCCCTCGACGGAAGTTGTTTGGCGCCCTTCACAAGCGTTTCGGGGGGCGATTGCGGCTGATGATTTCGGGCGGCGCCGCCATCAATCCGGAGGTTTCCAAAGGCTTCCGCCGACTTGGAATCCATTTCATCCAGGGATACGGGATGACTGAGCATTCGCCGATTATCAGCGTGAACCGGGTCGACAGTTTTAAGGATGGCTCCGTAGGCCACGTCCTTCCCAACGCCGAAGTGAAGATCGTCGACGACGAGATTGCGGTGCGCGGACCCGGGGTCATGAAGGGCTACTATCTGAACGAGGCGGCAACCATGGAGACCTTGCGCGACGGTTGGCTGTATACGGGAGACCTTGGTCGGTTCGACGACGACGGATTTCTGTACATCAGCGGCCGCAGGAAATCGGTCATCGTCACGCCGAACGGGAAAAACGTCTATCCGGAAGAAATCGAGGCCTTGTTGAACCGCAACCCCTTCGTCTTGGAAAGCCTAGTATGGGGAGGGCCTGAAGAAGACCCTTCGGAGACGGAAGTGCAGGCCATCATCGTACCGGATCCTGCCGGATTCGACCAAGAGTTCGGCCCGGCCGAGTACGACGCGGAGAAAATGAACGAAGTGATCTCCAAGGCGGTTCGCGAGTGCAACCAGGAGCTGGCCACATTCAAGAGGATAAAGAAATTTACGCTGCGCGGCGAGGAATTCGAGAAGACCACCACGCGAAAGGTCAAACGCTATCTTTACACTGGAAAGACGCGGCCGCTGAGCGCGGGCCGGTAGAAGCTTGGCAACCGGGGCGGAACCCGGCCGCCGGCGCGAAGAAGTCCCAATCGAACGACCTTTTGCAGGAGATTGCCGTGGACAAGAAGCTGGAGACGATTCCAAATCAATACGCCGGGAGAGAGTACGAAGTCGAGATCACCTGTCCCGAGTTCACGGCTCTTTGCCCGCGCACCGGCCAACCCGATTTCGCGACCATCCGGATTACGTATTGTCCGGACCGGAAGATCGTGGAGCTGAAGAGCTTGAAGCTTTACATCCAGTCTTTCCGGGAGCAGGGGATATTTCACGAGCACGTCACCAACCTGATCCTGGACGATTTCGTCGCCGCAAGCGACCCTATCCGCTGCCTGGTGGTCGGGGAATTCAATGTACGGGGAGGAATTTCCACAGTCGTACGGGCCGAATACAGGAGGAATTGATCCGGCGGCGAAGGTGTCCACTTAGCGCCGACCCATGTCCGGACGTCACGGCCCACGGCGTCCATCCCGTTTCACTGGACCTGTCAGAGTCGAAGACTGAAGATCATGCTGCGAAACCTGATGTTGAAGATGGCCGCAAATCCCGCTCTGGTGCGCGGGTTCGCGGGCTTGGGGAGGACCACGGGCCTCACCCGCCGCTTTATCGCGGGCGAGTCCTTTCAGGACGCTCTTTCGACCGTGCGCGAATTCAATCGCCTGGGGCTCTCCGTGACGCTCGATCTTTTGGGCGAAGGGATCACCGACGGTACGGAGGCCGATCGGGCCGCCCGCGCCTACCGTCGGCTCTTGGAAAAAATACACGAGAGCGGGGTCCGCTCCAGCATCTCCATCAAGTTGACCCAATTGGGCCTGGAAATCGAGACCGAAGCGTGTCGGAGGAACCTGCATGAGATCCTGCGACGGGCTCAGAGTCTGGATAATTTTGTTCGCATCGACATGGAGGACTCCCGCTTCACCCAGACCACCATCGATCTGTTTTTGGAATCCTACGAGGAGTTCGACCGCCACGTCGGGATCGTTCTGCAATCCTATTTGCGCCGAAGCGAACGAGACGCCAGGGAGTTGAGCGCCAAGGGATGCAACGTCCGCCTATGCAAGGGCGCCTACATGGAGCCTCACGAAATCGCCTTTCCCAAGAAAGCGGACGTCGACGAGAATTTCAAGAGGATTCTTGAGATTCTCTTGACTTCGCCGGGCCATGCCGCGATCGCCACCCACGACGAAGCCATGATTCAACATTCCCTAGGGATCGTTCGAACGCACCGGGTTCCGCGATCGAAGTATGAGTTTCAAATGCTTTACGGCGTCCGTCGCGAACGCCAATTGGAGCTTCAAAGGGAAGGCCATCGGGTTCGGGTATACGTTCCTTTCGGGACCCAATGGGCGCAGTATTTCATGAGACGCCTGGCGGAACGCCCCGCCAATCTGCTCTTCATCTTCAAGAGCATCTTCCGAAGGTAGCGCCGGCACCCTGCCGCGCGCTGCGCCCATTTCCCGTTTCCGACAAGGGGTTATACGTCGCAGGCATGCTCCTCGGGGACTGATCAACCGCTCACGCCCCGTGGCCGATGCGGTTCAAAAAGCGTCGGAACTGTCCGAATTTGACGCAGAACGAAGCGGCTGGAAAGATCTTCTTCAGGAACTTTCTGCTGCTCAAATCGCCGGCGAACACGATAGGGATGTCGTAATCCTCCATCAATTTCGCCAAGGCTTCATGGCCGTTGAAAGTCTCTTCGCCATTGGCGTCGTCGGGCGCGGGCGTGGGAATGACGCAGATCAGATCCACCGGCTCGTTTCGAACCATCGTCGCCATTTCCTCGAACGAGACCCTTTGTCCGAGGTTCAGAGATTCCCATCCGGCAATTTCGGCAGTGCGGGAAAGGCCGTTGACAAAGAAGCGGCATTGACCGGAAGGAGCCCCGCACATTGCGGTCAGGCCGTTGCGGTCCTTGCCGACGACCTGAACGAAAAGTGAATAGACGGCCTCTTCGATCAACTGGTCGATCAGATGCGCCTGCCCCACCGTCAAAAGCCCGTTCGCCTCCTGCTCCCTGACAAAGTGGACCAAGGGCACTAGGACTTCGTCGTAAATCTCTTCCAGGCCCATTCCGCGAAGATAGAGCCGATCGAGGAGTTGAACGACCTTGAATCTTTGATTCTGTTTCAGAAGATAGAAGATCAGGTCCTGAACCTTGGAAAAACTCTTCTTGTTCAGCCAGAGTTCTAGGTCGGGATCCTCCGAGAGCTCCGAACTCAGCAACCCAGTGGCTTCGAAACCGCGCAATTTTTGAAAGGCGAGGATGTCTTCGAGCCGAAACCGCCGATGTCCGCCCGGCGTCCGGAAGCAGGTCAAGTTGTCGGTGTCGGCCCACCGCTTGATGGTCGATTCACTGACATTCCACATCTCCGCCAATTCGCGCGTCGTATAGATTCTTTCGCCGGCCATTCCGCAACTTGTAGATGGTTGGGAAGATTACGTTTCGGGGAAACAGTCGGATCATAACAGATCGTCCGGCAGGGCTCAATGCAAATCCTGCTGCCCCGTCCTTTGGACGGCTGATTGACAGACTTGCCCCTCGGTGTATAAATACCAGTAAGGCTTTGGATGAAAATCAACTTCCCGGGCCCCCCGATGCGTTTGGCTGCCTCGGGCGGGC
>CAZAEY010000204.1:0-5749 GCA_964484155.1 uncultured Acidobacteriota bacterium | reverse complement strand
ACCGCAATTCTTTTTGAACCCGGCGGGCCAGCTTTTCTCCGAGGTAGGGGATCAATTCTTCGATACTTGCGAGCCGGATTCGGGCCACGCTGCCGAAGTTCTGCAGGAGACGCTTCTTGCGCTTCTCACCGATGCCCGGGATCTCGTCCAGTTCCGAGGAGAAGTCACGCAGCGCGCGTCGCTTGCGATGATAGGAGACCGCGAATCGGTGAGCCTCGTCGCGGATCTCCTGAAGGAGGTGAAGCGCCGGAGAACTGCGGACCAATGCCAGAGGCTCGCTTTGCCCGCGGACGTAGATGCGCTCTTCCTTCTTGGCGATTGCCGCCAGCGGAATCTCCTCTTTCCCCAGCTCGGAAAGAGCTTGATAGGCAAAGTGAAGCTGCCCCCTCCCTCCGTCGATCAGAATCAGATCGGGCAGCGGCTTTCCCTCGGCCGCCAATCTCCGATAACGACGGCGAACCGCCTCGAAGATCGCACGAAAGTCATCCGACTCCACGGAGCGAATCCTGAACTTGCGATACTCTCCGCGGCGCATGACGCCTTCCTGGCACACCACCAGCGAGGCGACCGTTTCGTCGCCCTGGATATTGGAAACGTCAAAGGCCTCGATCCGCAAGGGCATCCTCGGAAGATCCAGTTCGGCCTGCAAATCCTTCAGCGTGCCAATCTTTGCGGAGCGGGGAATCTTGAATCGCGACTCAAACGCCAACTTGGCGTTTCGTTCCACCAGAAGCAGCAAGTCGTGCTTTTCACCCCGCCTGGGCGCCGAGAGCCGCACCTTCCGCCGAAGCCCCCTCTTTTTCGTCAGCCACTCGGCGATGATCGACTGGTCTTCGATTTCGGTGGGCAGGTAAATATCATCGGCGATCCACCCGGCGTTCAGGTAGTACTGCTGCAGCGCGTCGCGAAGAAAGGCGGCCGGATCGAAAAACTCCAGCTCCTCCCAGTAGAACTCGCGCTTTCCGGCAACCCTCCCGCCGCGAAGAGTAAACAACTGCAGAACGGCTCGAGGCCCTTCGCGGTAATATGCGAAAACATCCGCCTCCTCGCCTCCTACCGTGGCCATCTTCTGCTTCTCGGCCAGATCCTCCACCAGTGCAAGTCGATCGCGATAAAATGCCGCCGCCTCAAAATGCTGAAGGTCGGAGGCTTCCATCATCTTGACGCGTAGACTCTCGGTCAGTTCGCCGTTTCTTCCTTCCAGCAGAAGAATGACATCCTGTACGGCCCTCGCGTAGTCCGCGGCAGTGCAAAGTCCCTCAACGCAGGGGCCTAGGCATCGCTTGATGTAGTACTCCAGACAGGGGCGGTCCAGCTTTCCGTCGATCTCTATGTCGCAGGTGCGCAGGAGGAAATGTCGATTGATGATCTTGATCGTGTTTCTGGCAAGCGATGCGGGAAGATAAGGTCCGAAATAGAGGGCGCCGTCGTCCCGAATGCTACGCGTCAGCAAGACTCGCGGATAAGGCTCATTGACTGTCAGCTTGATGTGCAAGAAGGATTTGTCGTCCTTCAGGCGCACGTTCAACCGGGGCTGGTGCTTCTTGACCAGCGTGCTCTCAAGGATCAGGGCTTCGACTTCGTTGTCGGTGACGATGCAGTCCAGATCGCGGGACTTCCTCCGTAGAAAATCGATTTTCGGGTCCCCGAACCCGGTTGATTGGAAATACGAGCGGACGCGGCTTCTCAGATTCTTGGCCTTGCCGACGTACAGGATCTTTCCTCGGCCGTCCAAAAACCGGTAAACGCCGGGTTCCTCGGGAAGACTGTCGAGTCTGGCTTTGAGAAGGTCGCTATCCATAGCCTCTTTAACCAGTTTACCGCGGAAGGTTTGCAGGAACCCGGGTCTCGCCGGATCCAGCCCGCATTTCTCAAACCCCTTCTGCTGCTTAGTCGGATAGCGGCGCGTCTCTTGCAAGCCTCCTTGACGCAACTGCACGAGTACGACTGCGGGGGGCCTGCGTCGCGCGCCTTGCATCCACGCCCCTCTCGGACGCCTCGCCACGGAGGGGTGTGAGAAATCCGGGCTGGAGAAGGCTCCCCCGAATCCTCCGGGCGGGGGCGGGATTGAAAAGCAATGGCAACAGGAATGCTAACGCGTCGAGAGGTTTCTAGCCGGCGACGTTGAGGAACTGCGGGACGGAGTCTTCCGGACTCCACCCGTGCCGCACGACGCGCACTTTCACGCGCTGCCGGCCGAATCGCATGGCTTCTTCATAGTCCGGCAGATAAATGTCGATGATGTTGCCCTTGATGACGGCGCCGGTGTCCATCACTGTATAGATCCCGGAATACTTGCCGGCCGCGATTTCAATGACTGAGCCAATGGGCAGAATTTGCGGGTCCGCGGCCACGATCCCCTTCCGTACGACCACGCCTGAGTAAGTAATCCCGTAAACGTTGTATGCGGTAGCCGTAAAGTCCTCATAGTCCTGCCACAAGTCGGCCGGTGCGGCAGTTTCTTCTACGGTCGCTCGATTCTCCGCGGAAACGGCGAATGTCTTCCAGTACTCGGACGTGTGAAGGCCGACGGCTGCGGCTAACATCACCGAAAGTGCCGCCAGAATCACCCGCTTTTGATTTCTGGTTTTCATCGCTTTTTCCCCCAATACAAAAAAAGACCGAAAAAATGGTTCTCGGCCGCAATCGCCAGTTTGATTCTTCTATTTCCCTTCAGTAGACGCCTTCTGAAGCAATGAGTTTCAAAAAAAGTGTCCGGCGTCACCGATCAGTGTGTTGCGATTCATGTCACAAAGCTCCAAAATAGTAGAATAAAGATCAATTCATCGTTCCGCGTTCTGCCTTCTGACTCCCGGCTCCCGACTCCTGACTCCTGACTCCCGACTCCTCGAACCTTGAACCTTGAACTCGATACTCAGAACGAAGAACGCGGAGAAAAAACCTACTCTTCCAACCGGACCGGGTTTCTGAGGACTCCGATCCGTTCAATTTCGATTTCCACCTGATCTCCGGGCTGAAGAAACCTTGGCGGCTTCTGAGCGGCGCCGACGCCGTGGGGGGTTCCGGTCAGGATTACGGTTCCCGCCTCCAGGGTGGTGCTTCCGCTGAGAAACTCAATCAGAGCGGGGACGTCGAAGATCATGTCGCCGGTGTGCCAGTCCTGCATGGTTTGTCCGTTGACCCGCGACTGGATCTTCAACTTTCCGGGATCCGGGATTTCATCTGGAGTGACCAATTCCGGACCCAGCGGGAGGAAGGTGTCGAACGTCTTGCCTCGGCACCACTGTCCGCCGCCCTTTTTCAATTGCCAGTCCCGCGCGCTGACATCGTTGGCGCAGGTGTAGCCCAAAACGTATTTCAATGCTGACTGGCGATCCACATTCTTGCAGGTTTTCCCGATGACGACGGCCAGCTCCGCTTCATAGTCGACCTGCTCGCTGGCGAGGTGGCGAGGCAATTCAATCGGCTCCTCCGGGTGTTGAAGGGCCGATGGCGTCTTCATGAACAGGACAGGAAACTCTGGCACCGGCATCCCGCCTTCGGCTGCGTGGCGGCGGTAGTTCAGGCCGATCGCCAGCACTGCGACGGGACGCACTGGCGCCAGCAGCTTCTGGAGGGTCGCCGCTTCGCCGCTTGATTTCAAGCCCTGAAAAGGATCCCCAGCGGCTTTCAGAATTTGGCCGGAGGAATTCCGGATTCCCCAGTTGACTGCGTTGGACTCATCCAGATATCGCACGATCCCCATGGCGTCTCACCCTCCTTCCAGGTGTAACAGGCGCTTGCCCCGCAGCTCCTGCACGGGTCCGCCGCGACGCGTCCGAACCCTGTTTGCAGTGCGGGAAGAATTTGGAATTTGAAGCTCTCAGCTTTTATCGTTTCGATTCCTGCTCAAACGTCGGAGATTATGACACAGACGCGATCGCCGCAGCGGCGGCGACGCGAAATCCGTCCGCGAGTTCGATTTTAATGGGAATGTCTGGGCACTTGACCGACGACGCGCCGATATCTAGTGGCCGCTTCCATGCAGGCGCCGGTGGATAGCTGTCCAACCGTCCCCCGATACAGCTCCTGCCATGGCGTCTGATGATTCAAGACCGGAAGCTCCGCTTTCCGTCTGGCTTCCAGTTCAGCTTCCGAAAGCAGGACATCGACTCGACGCTGCTTGAGGTCGATCAAAATCTCATCGCCTGTTTGCAGCAAACTCAAGTTCCCTCCAACTGCGGACTCGGGCGAGGCATTCAGAATCGATGGGCTGGCGGAAGTTCCGCTCTGCCGGCCATCTCCCAGAGTCGGCAGGGCTAGAATTCCCTGCTGAACCAGTGCATCCGGGGGAAGCATGTTGACGACCTCGGCGGATCCCGGATATCCGACCGGCCCGCAACCGCGGATAACGAGGATGCAGCGCTCGTCGATGGCCAGAGCGGGATCATTGATGCGAGCGTGGTAGTCCTCCGGGCCCTCGAATACCACGGCCTTCCCCCGAAAGCCTCCTTCGGAAAGAAATCTCCGCCGAAACTCCTCTCCTATCACGGAAGTCTTCATGACGGCGGAGTCAAAAAGATTTCCGCTCAGAACCAGGAAGCCTGCATTCTCGCGAAGCGGAGAACCACATGTGCGGATGACTCTGCCGTCGATTATGGCGCTGGTGGCGCAGTTCTCGCCGATTGTCTTTCCGTTGACCGTCAGGGCGTTCTGCCGGATCCAGCCTCCCTTTATCAGTTCGGATACTACGGCCGGAATTCCGCCGGCCCGGTGAAAAGCCTCTCCCAAAAACTCTCCGGCCGGCTTGCAATTGACCAGCAGCGGGACTTCATAACCGACCGTCTGCCAGTCTTCAATGGTCAGATCCACTCCCGCATGGCGCGCGATCGCGATCAAGTGGGGCGGAGCGTTCGTCGAGCCGCCGATTGCCGAGTTTACAACGATGGCGTTTTCGAAAGCCTCCCCGGTCAAGATCTTCGAAGGAGTCAATTCCTCTCGGACCATCTCCACGATTCTCTTACCGGTCCGATAGGCCATCTGGCCCCGCTCCCGGTAGGGCGCCGGAACAGTTCCGCATCCGGGCAGAGACATCCCCAGCGCCTCGGCCAGCGAGTTCATCGTCAGCGCGGTGCCCATCGTATTGCAGTGACCGTCGCTGGGAGCCGATTCCGCCACCATTTCCATAAATTGCGAATAGTCGATTTCGCCGGCCGAAAGCCGCTGCCGCGAATCCCAGATGATCGCTCCGGAACCGGTTAACTCTCCCTGCCAATAAGAGTCGAGCATGGGCCCTCCCGACAGCACGATGGCCGGAAGGTCCACCGTTGCCGCGGCCATCAGCAGGGCAGGCGTCGTCTTATCGCACCCGGTCGTCAGCACCACCCCGTCCAACGGGTAGCCGAATAGAATTTCAACCAGCCCCAGGTAAGCCAAGTTGCGATCCAGCGCCGCAGTCGGCCTTCGTCCCGTCTCCTGAATGGGGTGAACCGGAAATTCCATCGGGATGCCTCCGGCGTCGCGAATTCCGGCACGGACCCTCTCCGCCAGCCGGACATGCACCCGATTGCAGGGAGACAAGTCGCTTCCGGTTTGAGCGATTCCGATGATCGGCCGCTCCGACTGCAGCTCCTCGCGGGTCAGCCCGTAGTTCAGGTATCGCTCCAGATAGAGCGCCGTCATTCCAGGATCTTCTGAATCGTTAAACCAGAGCCGGCTTCTCAGTTTTTTTTGCATGGCGTCCATCTCCCGTCGGTTCCACTCTTGAGAGTAGCGCAAATTCGTTCTGCGTTCCGCGTGCTGCGTGCTG
>CAZAEY010000203.1:0-5838 GCA_964484155.1 uncultured Acidobacteriota bacterium | reverse complement strand
GCGGAGCGACGCGGCCGCTTCGGCCGCGTTGATCGTCCGATTCTTCGAAAGCGGCAAGTTCGCTGAACCCGTTCAGACGGAATCAACGGCCCCTGCGGGCCCGTCGTTATGACATCCGGCGCTCTGTCGGTTTCGTTTGACTGAATCGCTATCCCCGACCCTTCGAACGCAGGACGAAGAACCCGAAACCGCGGACCCCGAAGCCTTGGAACCTCGAAACGCGAAACGGGGAACTCGGAACGCAGTACGAAGCACGCGGAACGCCTTCTACTCCTCAGTCAATTCGTCATAAGCGACGCCGAAGGAGGCTGCAAGGCTGATCCATTCGACTGGGCCGACGTAGTTTTCGAACCCGCGCAAGGATTCGATGCGGCTCACATCCTCCTTGCTCTGTCCCTGTTGGATCGCCTGCTGCGTCGAATCCAGCAGCGCGGTGAAGAAATCCCGCTGGTGCAGCAGATCGGCCTTGTCTCCAATGACCCCAAAGCCTTCCTGCCCGTGGCCGAACATGTAGATGGCATCGTCTGAGTGCTCGGCCGCAACCGATTCCAGAAGCCGGATCCAGCCTCGTATGGAAGCGCCGCTGGGGCGATCGATAAACGGGTAGAACCGGTTGAACACCAGGTCCCCCATATGCACGACGTTGGCGTTTTCAAAGAAAATCGTGGCATCCCCTCCCGTATGAGCGTTGCCATAGTACTTCGCCCTGACCTTTTCGTCTCCGGCCTCCAGCGTCCAGGTTTCTGAGAAAGTCGTGTCGGCGTAAGTCTGCTGATCCTCAGAGCTGGTCCGTTGAGCCGCTCGCCGCTGCAGGACCGGAACCTGATCGTGAGCCACAATTTTTTTCGCAGCTTCTCGAAAAGCCGAGTTCCCGGCGGTGTGGTCGCCGTGGTGATGAGTGTTGATCAAGGCTTCCACGGGACGATCCGAGCGCTCCCGGATTCCATTCAGGCACTGAGTTGCAGTGTCGGGGAACTGACTGTCGACCACCACGACGGCGTCCGCGTTGATTAGCCATCCAATCGTGCCGCCGCGCCCGTGAAATGCGCCAACGTTGCGTCTGAGCGCCTGAAATGCTCCCCCGCCTTCCTGAGCGAACAGGTTGCGGACCGGCAGCAGTGCGCCTGGAACGGCCAGACTGGACAACTTCAGAAAATCTCGTCGATGAAACGGCATGCACACCTCCTTTAGCACGGGCTGCTAGTTGATTGCGAACTCAATGTAGCATTGTTGACACCCTATGTGGAGGCTGACAGCCATACCAAATGGTCTGAAACTGACGGCTCCCGGGCGCGCCTCGCGGCAGTTTCTCTTGCCAGGGCCGTTGCTTCCGAGGCCGCTGGCGGGAAATGCGCCTGGCAAACGGAGCGAATTTTCTGATCGCTCCGGGTGAACCCTTTCCACGATTCGTCTCTCTGTTATTGATGCTATGAGTACTCGCACAACGAACGCTTCACTGACCAAATCCGCACTTGGGATCATTCCGATGCTCGCATGCGGTGTTCTCCTGACGACCTCGTTGCTCGGACATTCTCCCAAGAAGGCCAAAAAGTGGTCAGGAAACCCCCACGTTCACCAGCAGCAGGGTGTAATCGTAATCGTTCCGGCCGTTCCGCCGGGACATTTTCATCGGGGCGGACCTCCTCCCTGGGCGCCGGCGCATGGCTATCGAGCGATGCAGCATGGGGTGCATCCGGGGGCGCTCGGGAAGCATCGGCATCGCGGTCCAGTGTATCGCCCAGGCCCTCCGCACCGGCATCCGCGCGATCGCCGCGGCAGCCGCGTTCGCGGCCGCGCCGGAGTGTGGGTGGAAATCGATTTCTGAATCGGTTCCTGACCGCCATAAATAGAATCGGGTCCGAAGAACTGCGCAACGAATGGGACCGGGTCTGGAATGTTGCATTTTTCTTCTACGGGACCCCTGCTTATGCATTTCCGGCCAAATGCGGCCAAGATGCGATTCTTGAGATCCGGTCCCATCCATTGCATTACCAGCCCGAATCCCGACTTGGATGCGCCTGACATTCCTGTCTGCACGGTTGCAATCTTGAGTCAGACTGACTCCGATCGGCGCTCCTTCGAAAAGCTGCCTTTCAAATATCACTGCGGTCGAAGGGAGATGCTGACTGGCGATTCAATCTGTGGCAGTATCTCTTCTGTCCTGAGTCAAAATTTCGTCTGCGGCCGGGCGCATCACCGCCCTTTGTCTGATGCGAACTTGTGAACCGGGACGCCAGGGGGAAGACATGAAAGGGCAGGCGAGACAGGCCTCCGCGCGCCCGGGCGGAGGCCCCACCATCATCTATTCGAACGAGGAATGATTCGCATGAAGACAAGTCAACGGATCGGGACCATCGTATTGCTGGGCCTTTTTGCCCTGAACTCGGTATCGGCCGCCGGGGCCCTGCATCTGCAAGAGGGGGAATCAAGCTCGCCGGATGAAAAGGAAAAAGACAAGGGCGAACTCCCGCTGAAGCCTGTCAGGCAGATTGAGTTTGAAACGACGGAAGGAACCTGGATTTCCCTGGACGTTTCCCCTGATGGGAAAACGATCGTCTTCGAGCTGCTGGGGGACCTATACACGATTCCGTTAGAGGGCGGGGAAGCTGCGCGGATTACCGAAGGGATGAGCTTCGAGTCTCAGCCGGCCTACTCCCCCGACGGCGAGTGGATCGTTTTCACCAGCGATCGTGACGGCGGCGAGAACCTGTGGATCTGCCGCCCGGATGGAACGGATGCGCGGCAGGTGACCAAAGGGAAAAGAAACGAATTCATTTCCCCGGCGTGGACTCCCGACAGCCAGTACGTCCTGGCTTCCAAAGGAGGGCGCTCCCAGGACATCTGGATGTATCACATCGAAGGAGGCTCGGGCGTCAACGTCACCGGTGCCGCGAGAGGCTCTCAGCGGGGGGATTCGGATGGCCCAACGCCAGCCCGCAAACTGAGAACGGGGGCGGCAATGTCTCCGGACGGCCGATTTCTTTATTATTCTGAAAAAGACCGCGCGAGCGTCTACAACCAGATGTCGTTCAATTGGGAGATTTACCGCCGTGACATGGTTACCGGCGACGAAGACCGCATCACTCGAGCCGATTTCGGCGCAATCCGGCCGGCAATTTCCCCGGACGGCAGATTTCTGGTTTACGGCACACGACTGGACTCCGAAACCGGCTTGCGGCTGCGAAACCTGGAGTCCGGGCAGGATCGCTGGCTGAAGTTGCCGGTTCAGCGCGACGACATGGAGTCGCGGGGCACCCGCGACTTGTTTCCGGGCTACGCCTTCACTCCTGACGGCAAAGAGCTGGTCGTCACCTGGGAGGGAGGAATCTGGCGTGTCGGGATCGAATCGGGTGAGGAAACTCAAATCCCCTTTCAGGTTCGCATCCAGAAGGATCTCGGACCCTTGCTGAACTTTCAGCGACGAGCTGAAGAGGGTCCGGTTCGGTCGAGACTGATTCAGGACCCGGCCGAGTCTCCTGACGGGAGGCGCTTGGCTTTTTCCGCCATGGCGATGATTTACGTTCGGGATCTGCCGGAAGGCGAGCCCAGACGGCTGACCGATTCAGACGAGCCTGAATTCAAGCCGACGTGGTCGCCCGACGGGAAGTCACTCGCATACGTTACGTGGAACGAGCAGGGAGAGGGGCATATCTGGCTGGCGAATGCCGACGGCGGCCTTCCTCAGCGATTGACTGTGGCGCCCGCTTTCTATACCGATCCCGTCTTTTCTCCAGACGGAAGCCGAATCGTGGCGCGACGCGGAAGCGCCTGGATGCGCTCTCAGACGCCCAGCGAATTCGGAGGCCTGCGGATCTCATTAGATCTGGTCTGGATTCCGATCGACGGAGGCGACGCGCGACTCATCGTTCCGGCTAGAGGTTTGGGTTCGCCCCATTTCGGGCCGGAGGATGACCGCATCTATTTGTATTCTCGCGACGGCTTGATTTCGCTTCGCTTTGACGGAACCGACCGGCGAACGCACCTGAAAGTTACCGGGAGGCAGCGGCCAGAAGCGCCGCAACCTCCGCCCGCTCAGGAGGTCCTGATCCGGCCGGACGGAAAATGGGCGATGGCCAAGGTCGACAATCAGTTGTTTGTAATCTCCGTGCCCCCGGTTGGAGGAGACGGCGCAACCGTCAATATTTTCTCCCCCCAAGTGCCGGTTCAGCAGTTGACCAGCCTCGGCGCCGACTCGTTCCGCTGGTCCAGTGACGGCGAATCGATGACATGGGCCGTCGGGTCCACTTATTTCCGGCGTCCGTTTGAAAGCGTTTCCTTCAGGCCGGCGAAGCCTGAAGCGGCGTCCGACGATGAAAGCGGCTCGGACGCCGAGACGCCGGGAGGATCGTCCTCACAGGCGGAAGAATCCGCCGCGGACAAGGAGAAAGAAAAGAAGCCGAAGGAAGACCATGAAGCGGTCGAAAGTTTCGAAACAGTTCTCGAGTTCCCCCGGCATCATCCAAAGGGGACCGTGGTCCTGAGAGGAGCGACTGTCATCACGATGAACGGGAGCGAAATCATTGAAAATGCCGACATCGTCATCGAGAGGCACCGAATTCGCTCGGTCGGCCCGCTTAGTTCTGCCGGATTCCCCGCGGAGGCTGAAATCGTGGATGTCGCCGGAAAATTCATCGTTCCTGGATTCATCGATACACACGCCCACTACGAACTGCGTACCGAAGGAGTTTTGGAACTCCACAACTGGAGCATGCTGGCGAACCTGGCTTATGGCGTCACGACCGGCCTTGACGTGCAGACTTCCACCAATGACTATCTGACCTATCAGGATCTGGTGGAGGCGGGAAGAATGATCGGACCGCGCGCCTATTCAACCGGCCCCGGTGTTTTTTCCAACAGCGACTTCCAATCCGCCGAAGAAGCGAAATGGGTGTTGGAGAAATACAAAAAGCACTACCGAAATCACAACATCAAGGCGTATGTGGTTGGAAACCGTCAGCAGCGTCAGTGGGTCGTTCAAGCTGCAAACGATCTGGAACTGACGGTCACCACTGAAGGGGCGCTCGACCTGAAATTGAACCTGACTCACGCGATCGACGGATTCGGAGGAAACGAGCACTCCCTTCCCATCGTACCGCTGTTCAAAGACGTCGTGGAAATGTTTGCCCGTTCAAAAACCGCCTATACGCCGACGCTGCTGGTGCTGTACGGAGGACCGTGGGCGGAGAACTACTTTTATCAGACCGTGGAAGTCCATTCTGATCCCAAGCTGAATCGCTTTATTCCCCACAACGAGCTGGACAGGCTCAGCCGCCGCCGCCCCTGGTTTCATTTTGAGGAACACGCCTTCCCGAAAACGGCCAAGCAGGCGGCAAAGATACAGCGTGCGGGCGGCTATATCGGCGTCGGAGGCCACGGACAGCTCCAGGGCCTGGGATTCCACTGGGAAATGTGGGCGCTGGCTATGGGCGGCATGACTCCAGAAGAAGTCTTAAGGGCCGCCACCATTGACGGGGCTCACATCATCGGACTCAGAGAGGATCTGGGAAGCATCGAGCCGGGCAAGCTGGCCGATCTGGTCGTCCTGGATGAAGATCCGCTGCAGGACATCCGCAACACAAACAGCATCCGGATGGTGATGAAAAACGGCGAACTCTACGACGGCGATACATTGACGAAGATCTGGCCGGAGCAAGAGGAGATTCGGCCCTTCTGGTGGTGGGAGGGCCCGACGGGGCGGCTTCTGAGCAATTCGCCGGAGAGGTAGGGAGGTTAGTGCTACCTGCTACGTGCTACGTGCTTCGTGCTGGGTCTTTAGTGCTCGGTGCTGGGTTTTCTTACCGATGCCTGAGGGGTGAAGGATTGAATCGAGGTGCGCCA
>CAZAEY010000202.1:0-5913 GCA_964484155.1 uncultured Acidobacteriota bacterium | reverse complement strand
CCTGCCGGATTCTTAGACGCAAAGCTACCAATGACAGAAGCAGACATGATCTTCCGACTGAAAATCATTCAGCGTGTCGCTGAGTTTTAGGACTTGACGACAGGTGAGCGGAGGAGCATTCTCGTTGACAGTCTGATCGACGCTTTTGTACCGTCATCAGTTCAGTTGGCAGGACGATCGGAAACGCCCTGGGAAGTGGAATCAGCGGCAGCCCGCAAATCGGATTGTTCGCACCGGTTGGCGTGGGGGTTACACGGCGGAGAGCGGCGTGAATCCGCTGCGCGCAACGAAAGCGTCCCCCGTGGCACTCCGGGCCTTCGTCGAGGAGGCCCCGGGGAACGGCAATGCCCAGACGCGCCGCTGCCCGGCAGCGAAACATGCAGGAAGGCAATCCTGGAGGGCGTCAAATGATACTGTGCATTGTCCAGCCTGTCGGAAGAAAGTCAGGTTGATATGCCTCTTGTTACCCCCAGCGTCAGCTACAGTTTCACCATGCGAGTTCGCCTGGCCAACAAACCGGGCCGGCTGGCCAAAATCCTCGACACCATCGCGAAGTTGAAGGGAGACCCGGGCGCCATCGACGTGGTCAGCGCCACGCGCGAGTTCAAGGTGCGCGACGTAACGGTAAACGCGCGCGACGAGGCGCACGCTCAGTTGATACTAAACTCGGTAAAGAAAATCAGCGGCATCAAAGTCATCCATGTCAGCGACCGGGTGTTTCTGATGCACCTCGGCGGGAAGATCCGCATTCAGAACAAGGTCCCGCTCACAACCCGCGACGCATTGTCGATGGCCTACACGCCGGGCGTCGCACGGGTCTGTCTGGCCATCGCCGAGGACAAGTCGAAGGTCAACACACTGACCATCAAACATAATTCGGTCGCCGTGATCACCGATGGGTCCGCCGTGCTCGGTCTGGGCAACATCGGACCGGAAGCCGCCCTTCCCGTGATGGAAGGCAAGGCGATGTTGTTCAAGGAATTTGCCGACATCGACGCCTACCCGATTTGCCTGCAGACGCAGAAGTCCGAAGAAATCATTCAGGCCGTCAAATGGATTTCGACGGGTTTCGGCGGCATCAACCTGGAAGACATCAGCGCTCCACGCTGTTTCGAAATCGAACAGCGCCTGAAAAAGGAATTGGACATCCCTGTGTTCCACGACGACCAGCACGGAACGGCGGTCGTCGTGCTGGCCGCTACCCTCAACGCGTTGAAAATTACCGGGAAAAGGCTGGATCGGATCAAAATCGTCATCGCCGGCGCCGGGGCCGCCGGCGTTGCCATCGCCAAGATGCTGCAGGCGGCGGGGGCGCGCTCAATCATTTGCTGCGACCGCAGCGGCATCATTTCCCGCAACCGACTTCCAGACCTGGACGTCAGCAAGACCTGGTTGGCGCAGCATACCAACCCGAAAAACCTGTCCGGCAGCATTGAAGAAGCCGCCACAGGCGCGCACTTGTTTGTCGGAGTCAGCGGGCCCGGAATCTTCACCGTGCGCGCGCTGAAGAAGATGGCCCGCAATCCGATCGTCTTCGCGCTGGCGAACCCCGTTCCGGAGATCATGCCCGAGCAAGCGGAGCCGTATGCGCGAATTATCGCGACCGGCCGCAGCGACTACCCAAACCAGATCAACAACGTTCTGGCTTTCCCCGGAATTTTCCGCGGCGCGCTGGACGCGCGGGCGACCGACATCAACGAAGAAATGAAGCTGGCCGCCGCGCGCGCCATCGCCGACTGCATCGGCGATGACGAGTTGAGCGAAGAGTACATCGTGCCGAGCATCTTCAATAAGCAGGTGACCCGCCGCGTGGCCGGGGCGGTTTCTGAAGCCGCTGCGGCCAGCGGAGTCGCCCATCGGATTCCGACGGCCTTATGAGTCATCCATGCAATCGAAGGTCGGAGTTGGCAGCGGGAACGAAGGGCGCCTGTCGCCGGCCAACGGTCCGGCCTGCAATTCTCGACGCCTCGATTTTCTCGGCGGAGACGGCGCGCCGGGCTGGACGGTCGCAACTCGCCCCGAAAGCGGCTCAGAAGTGCGTCGACGCATAGGCGGGAGCCGCCACTAAGGGTCTTTTATTCCGACGTCATGCCGACCGGATCGAGCTTTTGGTGGTTTTCGAGAACCTCCCCGAAAAACCGCGCCAAAAAGCTCGGGAAACTCTTCTCCACCCGGGACCAGAGGGCAGCTCCCAGGAGAAGAATGCAGTGGTTCAGGAAGAACGGTCCGTCACCGCTCATCGTCTATTCCTTTCGTCGTTAACTCGTCGATTCGAGTCTTTCAGTTCGTCGCCAGGGGGAGCCCCGTCGACTTCGATCACCGGCCGAATTTCGACCGTCCCCTATCGTGTCGTTGAATCGCGCCGTCGCAGTCGGAATGGCGGAAGGTCCGGATCGCGGGTTGCTCCCGATCGACGCCTTCGGCCAATCCGGCGACCTCGACGAATATCACCTGTTTCATGCGGCGCGAGCCGACCTGCTGCGCCGACTGGGATCCGCAAGGGATGCGGCCGACTCGTACTCCCGCGCCCTGAAACTGACCGCCAACGAAAGCGAGCGCCGCCTCCTCAGGCGCCGTCTCGTGGACGTTCGCACTCCTAAGAGTTAGGACTTGGGTCGGAACCGCGCTGCTCCGGGCCGAATAGCATGTTCAGTGAGCGACTGCTCAATGAAATGAACTCGAGAAGTGTGATCTCGGATACAGATTCAAAGTTTCACCGCGGGATAGAATCAAAAGAAATTACAGGGCTAGTTCTCTGCTCTCGAATGCGTTCCGATGCCCTGATCAGTCAATAAAAGCCGAAGCTTGAGCCATGCAAGTCTTTCTCTCATACGCGACCGGCTGCAGCGCTGGCTCGAAAGCATGCTTCGCACCGGACCCGTGAGAGAAATCGGGGCTGGGGAGCTCCGCGAATTTCTTCAATAAAGCCGCTGTCCCAAAAGGAGGATGCCCTATGAAACGCTTTCACGGAAATGCTCGAATGCGAACTCGCTTAATCGGGCGGCTCAGTGCCGCTGTGTTTGCACTGACGTTCGTTGTGGCGTCGGCTGGCGCGGAGCCGCCGCCGTTCGATTTCGACGAAGGGAACGCAGCCCTCGAGATTGTAATCCCGGCGGCCGTTCCGGCGATCTTCGCCTCCGTTTCGCCCAGTGACGCGACCCTTGTGTTGCGGTTTACGACCATGATCACTAACGCCTGGTTCGACGCCACCGCACCTTATCATCCGACGGCGGTTGGAGTGTACTCGCGCCTCGGACGCCGGCCAGTGAGCGAGTCGCTCACCAATGCGAATATCAACGTCGCGATCCTTTACGCTTCGTTCCGGACGCTGAACAGCCTCTTCCCGGCGTTTAGCGATCATTGGCGCGAAATGATGGAGTCCGTCGGCCTCGACCCGGATTTCGAGGAGGAGAACACCACGGAGGCCGCCGCGATCGGCAATGCTGCCGCCAATGCAATGCTTGCGGTTCGCGAAAACGACGGGATGAACCAGCTCGGATTCGAAGGCGGCCGGATCTACAATCCGCGGCCCTACGGCGACTATACCGGATACGCGCCAGTTAACAACGCATACGAACTCAAGCACCCTGGTCGCTGGCAACCCGCCATTCGCGTAACCCCCCACGGCATCTCGACGGTGCAGCAATTCGTCACTCCTCAATTCGCATTGGTCCTTCCTTACAGCTTTGACGACCCGACGGTCTTCGCCGTGTCGCCGCCCTTCAAGAGCTTTTGGAGCGGGGCGGCGAAGGCGAAGGACACGCTGAACGGTCCCAACAAGCCGTACAAAGACCAGGCCGACGAGGTGCTGCACGCCTCGGCAAATCTCACCGATGAACAGAAGATGATTGCCGAACTGTTTGACGACAAGATCCGCAGTCTTGGATTCTCGACCATCTTCGCCGCCCTGGTGCGCGGACTTTCAGTCCTGGAATTCGTGCAATACGATTTCCTCGTCAATGTGGCGGCCTTCGACACCGGCATTGTCATGTGGCAAGAGAAGGTGAAGCACGATGCCGTCCGACCGTTCAGCGCGATTCGTCATATTTACGGAAACGCTCCGGTCACCGCGTGGGGCGGCCCGGGCCAAGGTGCGGTCGCGGACCTGCCAGCCGATCAGTGGCAAAGCTATTTGCCAGTCGCCGACCATCCGGAATACCCGTCCGGTTCCACGGGTTTCTGTGAAGCGCACGCGCAGGCAAGCCGGTTGTTCTTTGGCGACGACCTCCTCGGATGGACGGTCCCCGCTCCGGCTGGCTCTTCTCTGATCGAACCTGGGTTCACACCTGCGCAGGACATTGCTCTCCACTGGGGCACCTGGTCAGATTTTGCCGAGGATTGCGGCCTCTCTCGCTTCTGGGGGGGAGTCCACTTCCTCGACTCAATCAACAACATGCGTATGCTGGGCGCCAGCATCGGCGGCATCGCCTTCGACTTTGTCATGGCGCATATTGACGGAACGGCGGACTGAGCCGCTTCCTCTTTCATTTCCATCGACGGCGCAACAGGTGTGAATGCATCGTCGATCCGAAGGAATTGCGGCATCGATAAACGGGGTCCGTCCGGCATTCGTGGGGCGCTCTCTGGCTGCCGTCGGAAGCGCGTTTACAGCGCCATGGTTCGGATATCGTCGGCCACGTGCAGGCTGGCGTCCACAGCGCTTCGAACGTCGTCGGATGAAATTCCGGGCGCCAGCTCCTTCAATTCGAAGCCGACCTCTGAGATCTCCACGACCGCCAATTCGGTGATCACGGTCCGAGCCTTCTCCTCCAGCTGCGCCGGTTCGCTGCACCGCCCGACCAGCCGGCTTCTCCCATCCGGCGAGCGGTGGCGGGTCGCAACCAGCCATCGCCCGCTCTGGACCCCCTGGACCTTGATTTCATCGGACAGAAGCAGATCTCCGGAATTGGAGATTTCGCGAGCCTCGACGACCGCCGCATCCACCTGAACCGGGGATGCCTGGGGTAGAGAGAGGTCGATCACCTCGACGCCGTCCAGGTGCGGCCGCGCCAGCTGCGGAATTCCGGGGCCGAGGGCCACTCGCGTCGCCCCCTTCAGCTCCCAAAGCAGCCGGGTCAAAATGATCTGTTCCGGTTTCCAGTTCATCATCGATGAAAAACGTTTAGTCTACAACAGAATCCGAGTTGGCTCCAGACTGTGCGCGGGAGCGGCTCTGGCGGAAAAAAAATAGCCGGGCGCCGCCCTGATGGGGCGCGCCCGGCTGCTGAAGTTGTATCCCGGCGATGACCTACTTTCCCACACCGTTTCCAGTGCAGTATCATCGGCGCTGAAGGGCTTAACTTCTGTGTTCGGAATGGGAACAGGTGTTTCCCCTTCGCCACGATCGCCGGAAAGCCGTCGGTCCCGAGACCCGAGACGGCGGCTTACGCTTCCGTAAACCGTCGTCCCGGATCTCGGATCCGGGAAGAAATCTGAAATGCAAAAGAGCCTGCGTCCGAATTCACTATTTGCGAACCTGTAAATTTCAGGTCAAGCCTCACGACCGATTAGTACTGGTTAGCTCCATCCGTTGCCGGACTTCCACACCCAGCCTATCGACCTCGTAGTCTTCGAGGGGTCTTCAGCCCGCCCGAAGGCGGGGGGAGATTTTATCTTGGAGCGAGCTTCACGCTTAGATGCATTCAGCGTTTATCTCAACCGCACTTGGCTACCCAGCGGTGCCCCTGGCGGGACAACTGGAACACCATCGGTGCGTCCAACCCGGTCCTCTCGTACTAAGGTCAGCCCTCCTCAAATCTCCTACGCCCACAGCAGATAGGGACCGAACTGTCTCACGACGTTCTAAACCCAGCTCACGTACCGCTTTAATGGGCGAACAGCCCAACCCTTGGGACCTGCTCCAGCCCCAGGATGCGATGAGCCGACATCGAGGTGCCAAACCTCCCCGTCGAT
>CAZAEY010000201.1:0-5940 GCA_964484155.1 uncultured Acidobacteriota bacterium | reverse complement strand
ACATAAACGGCCGGTACGCCGGCACGGAGATCCCACAGGAATCGCCGTTCCGGCGTACAGTTGGCCTGAATTTGAAAGATGGGGTCCGGCCGGCTATCCGGTCGGCCCATCCTTATGCGTCCGCCCGTCTACCAGCGGTCCCGGACTTTGCGTCCGGCGCCGGAATCGCTCTTGGGCTTGGCTTCGTTGACGGTGAGAGTGCGACCCTCGAGTTGCGTTCCGTTGAGTTCGCCGATGGCCTTTTCGGCCTCATCCTGCGAGCTCATTTCCACGAAACCGAATCCACGCGAACGACCGGTCATTCGATCGGTGATGACGCGCGCGCTTTCGACGGTCCCGTGTTGCGAAAACAATTCTTCGAGTTGTCCCTCGGAGACGGAGTAGGGGAGTCCCCCCACATACAGTTTACTGGTGTTCATATTGTTCCTTTAAAAACCTTAGTTCTGGTTCGGCCCGGAAAGTCGTTTTCAGAAGGAAGCTGGAAGAGATCTTCGCGGTTTCTTCAGAATGCCTTACGAGGTGAGAACCGATTTCTCCGGATCTTGTCTTTACAACACTGACTGACTTCAGCAAGATCCGATTTCTGAAGTAAGTCAAGTGAGTCTATCACAGTCTTCGGCGCCGCGTCTAGCCCGCACGGACTTTTACACCGGACTGCGAGAGCAGCCGGGAAAGAATTCCCGCAGCGAAGGAATCGGCGGGGTCCTCCCTGCGATCAGAAAACCACGCTGTAGCTGACGCCGGGATCTTTCTTGCCGATCAGCAGGATCGTCAGGTGATGGCGGCCTCTGGCAATCGAAAATGTCGGGTGCAGTCTGACGCCATCATAGATGAGCATCGAGCTGAGTTGTTCCGTGAAGCCGACGTTGACTCCGCCGATCCACCGCAACCGGTCTTCAAATGTGCCGTAAGCTGCACCGATATACGGAGCGACTGGCAGCCGAACCTCACGCTTGAGACTCTTGGCGGCGGTGACGAAAAATGACTGGCCCGACGGAGTGCCGATGCGATCCGAACTGGTCCCGACCATGATCGCCGGCCTGCTTAAGCCTTCTGGAACCAGCAGGAGGTTGGCCAGCGGGCTGAAAGAGTCTGCCTTCGGGTTGTATTCAATTCCGACGGAAAACCTTGGAACTATAGAATAAGAGGCAGTCAGGCGGACGGCGGCCCGGTCGATCTGGTTGGCCGCAATGCGACTGCTGACGGTCCAGCGTTCGCCGCGCCGGTGGTCCGCCCCGCTGACCGCGCGGCCTTCTCCGGGTCAAAGGGGTCAACTTGGAACCGAAGAGGCGCTTTCCAGTCCGATGGAGAGGTGACGGTGTTCGTCGCCATGGTGATGATCGTCGTGTCCCTCGTGATTGTTTTCCTGCCCATGGCCGTTTCGATGGGACGCCTCCTCGCCCGGCACGTCCAGATTTTCGATCAACTCGGGGGGCCTGGCAAGAAGCCAGTCCAGATAGGCCTCGATTTCGCCCGGCTGAAATTTTCCGACGATTCGCCCCACCAGCCTCCCCTCCTGATCCAGGACGGCGGTAGAGGGAACCACGCCGGGAAGTTCAAAAGCTGACATATCGCGGATCGTTCCTTCGATCCAGACCGGGAAATTCATTTCGAAGCGTTCGATGAATTCCGGAATTCTCCTGCGCGTGTCCCTCTCGTCAACCGATACCGCAACGACCTGAACGCCGCGGTCCCCGTAGGCGTCCTGAATGTCCACCAAGAGAGGCATTTCTTCGACGCAGGGGGCGCACCAGGTCGCCCAGAAGTTCAACACAGTTATCTTTCCCTTCAGGTCGTTGGCAGTTCGCCGGTCTCCGCTCTGAAAATCAACGAAACGGACTCTGGAACCCTGCGCGGCTGCGGTTGGAATCATTCCCAATAGAATCGCGCAAAAAAGAGTCGAAATCGCGAGCGCAGGGGTGCCGCATCTTGTGAATCTCATCCCAGAGATCATATCATGCCGGCGGAAAGGCCCTCCCCGAACAGAACGCTGACGAATCCTCGATTCCAACCGCTGAACCTGGTCCATCAACCGGAGTTCACGATACGTCCGCGACATGCGCCCGCCCAGCATACGGAGGGAACTGCTAAACTTCCGGCGGTACTGCAATACTTTCTTCAGGCCGCAGTCGCAGCAACCGCTGGCGGCCTGGCGCAGGGAGGCCGACGAAATGAAGGGAACGAACGGATCCTGGGCTTTTGGGGGGCTGTTGCTTCTGGTCGCGCTTTCCGCGGGGAACTGCGCAATAGATGCGGAGGGCCTGGGAATTTTTGACGAAAGCGTCGATATCGGCGAAACGGCGCACGCCGGCGCTGCGCGCTTCGATCGAGAATCGGAGCGCTACTTTGTCTCTGGCAGCGGCGCCAACATCTGGGGGGAGCAGGATTCCTTTCACTTCCTCTGGAGGCGGATCGGAGGAGACTTGACGTTGACCGCCGACGTCGAGTTTCCGGATCCAGGCGGAGACCCCCACCGAAAGGCGGGTTGGATGGTTCGAGAAAGCCTGGAACCCGACGCTCCATACGCGGATGCCGTCGTTCACGGCGACGGCTTGGTCTCGCTGCAATATCGAAAGGAGACCGGGGGGCCGACAGAAGAGGTACAGGCCTTCCAAAAGGCGCCGGCCACGCTGCGTCTGGAACGTACCGGCGCTCTCTTTTCACTTTCCGTCTCCTCCAACGGAGGCCCGTTTCAGCCCGTAGGATCCATCCTGGTCGATGTTGGCGAACGCCCGTACGTTGGATTGGCCGTCTGTTCCCATCAACAGGAACAGTTGGTGGAAGCGGTGTTTTCCAGCGTTTCCGTCGAAAGTCGAACTCTGCCCGACGGAGTTGAGCGCGTCGTGGAAAGCACTCTCGAAGTCGTCGATGTGGAGACCGGCGAACGCACCATCCGTCGACGCGAAAAAAATCACTTCGAGGCGCCCAACTGGTCGCGGGACGGACGTTATTTCGTTATCAACAGCCACGGATTGCTTTACCGGATCGGAGTTGATGGCGGGGAACCGGTCCAGATCAATACCGGAAGCCTGAATCGAAACAACAACGACCACGGTTTTTCACCTGACGGGAATTGGTTGGCAATCAGCGATCACACCGAGCAAGGCGACTCGTTGATCTATGTGATTCCCTCCGACGGCGGGGAACCGCGATTGGTCACCTCCTTGGGACCTTCCTATTGGCACGGATGGTCGCCTGACGGAAAGACTCTCGCATATTGCGCCGAAAGAAACGGTCAGTACGACGTTTATACGATTCCTGCGGAGGGCGGGATTGAAAGGCAGCTAACGAATACCGCGGGACTGGACGACGGTCCCGACTATAGCCCGGACGGGGACATCTTTTTTAACTCGGAGCGCACAGGATTGATGAAGATCTGGCGGGTGTCAGCCGACGGCGGCAATCCAACTCAAATGACCTTCGACCAGGAGTTTGCCGACTGGTTCCCCCACCCATCGCCGGACGGCAGGCAAGTTCTTTTTCTATCCTACGACCGATCGGTGGAGGGACATCCGCCGAACCAGGAAGTGGCGTTGAGGATCATGCCGCTTGAAGGCGGCCCGCCGAGGGTGCTGGCGCGATTTTACGGTGGACAGGGAACGATCAACGTCCCCTCCTGGTCGCCTGACAGTCGGCGTGCGGCCTTCGTCAGCTACCGACTGGTGATTCCGTAAAATCCGCGCCAGCCTTAATAGCGGCAGAAATTAGACGAGACGACCAGGACTTGTCGCCATTGCGACGGGCTCTGAACGCCTGCGGCGGAAACCAAAACGAAGCTACCAGCGATTGTCGCCGCGCCTGGGGCCGCGACTGTCGCCGCGACTGTCGCCGCGAGGCGATTTTTCGCGTGCTTCGTTGACCGTCAGGGTCCGGCCTTCCAACTGGGTTCCGTTCAAACCCTGAATGGACGCTTCCGCCTCCTCCTGAGAACTCATCTCCACGAAACCGAAGCCCCGCGAGCGGCCCGTCATCCGGTCCGTGATCACTCGAGCGGACTCGACGGCGCCGTATCCGGAGAAAAGTTCCTCCAGTTGCCGGTCCGAAACCGAAAAGGGAAGCCCCCCCACATAAAGTTTTTTACCGTTCATTCTTCGTCTCTCCTAATCAAGACTTTCTGCATGCGTCAATACCCTGGGGAAGCGAACTTCGAAAGGAGCAAAACACGGATTCCAGAGACCCGGAAGGGAACGTGGAAGGTGATGCCTTGGAGTGTCATCCACAAGATCTGACTGTTGATGAGGCCATTCACTCGTATCAAGCCTTCCAGCCGACCTCCATGCTGATTGAAAGCGAAATCAGAATAGTCCTCTTTTCAGCCATTGTCAACAGCCGCGATCAAAACAGAAAAGTGAGACTTTGAAAGGAACGATTCGTTCCGCGTTCTGGAACCTCGACGTCGCAACTTGTGGCAGCTCTAAACTCGAGACTCCGAACTCGAAACCCAACAAAAGCCTGCGAGCCCGCTCCTTCCTCCCTCGCCTCGATTATCGAACTCCTCGAGACGCTAACGGCGATGCCTGGCAGGATCCTTGGCGAACTTGGCCCGGGTTTCCTTGGACTCAAAGTAGAACACGGTCCCCTGGTGCGCGTAGAGGAAGGCATCCGCCTTGTCGACGGTCTTGCCGGAGATCGGATCCACCGCTTTTGTGTAGCGTTCCGGCTCCTCCGCGATGCGATCCTTGCACATCTCACAGCAGCCGTAGTATGTCTTGCCTTCGTGTTTCAGCGGAATTCCTTCCTGCAGCATGAGCATGTCCTGCATCATGCAGACGCGGGATCGGTCTTCGACGTTTCCGTCGGCGGCTGCCAGAAAAGCGGTGGATAAAATCGCTACAGAGATCATTAGGAAAATCTTTTTCATGTACAAACTCCTAAAAAAATCAAGCCGAAATCTGGCCGGTGGGCCGGCCTTTAATGGCCAAAAAAGAAGGAACCCATATTGTCCAGCCTGAACCTATCTTATCCGAAGAGTGCAGCGCCTGCCCAGCCGTCTTTCCCGAAGTCCGATCGTTGATACAATAACGATCGAATACGGCTCAATCAAACGCATCTGAAACAGGCTGGTGGAATTGAAAGTCGAAAAGCTCAGACGCGAGTACGAAGGGACGCCGCTGCGACGATCGGATCTGGACCCGGATCCCTTTCGACAGTTCGAAGCCTGGTTTGAAGCCGCCTTGGCTGGCGGCGCTCCGGACGCCAACGCAATGATGTTGGCGACAGCCAACAGAAGTGGGAAGCCATCGGCGCGGGTTGTGCTTCTGAAGCGATTCGACTCGCACGGATTCGTTTTCTTCACCGACTACAACAGTCGAAAGGCAAGGGATCTGGACGAGAATCCGAGCGCAGGCCTGACGTTTTACTGGACGCAATTCAGCCGACAGGTCCGAATCGAGGGGAGGGTGACGAAAGCATCCCGAGCCGAAGCGGAAGAGTATTTTCGGATTCGCCCCCGAGGAAGCCAGCTGGCTGCGGCGGTTTCCCGTCAGAGCGCTCCCGTTTCCAGCCGCAGCCGCCTGGAAGGCGATATGAAGGAGCTTGAAAAGAAGCTGTCCGATCAGCCAGTGCCCACCCCACCCGCCTGGGGCGGCTTCTGTCTGAAGCCGGACCTTTTCGAGTTCTGGCAGGGCCAGCTCAACCGGCTCCACGACCGGTTCCAGTACACGCGCCGAGCCGGTGAGGACTGGGAGATTGTCCGCCTGGCGCCCTGATGCGAGGGATTTGAAATGCCCCCTGATCCCGTAATTCCGCCGCTGCTTCCACTCGTTCGTCGGGACAATCGTCTCTGAACTTGATGCAGCCTGTCCGGCGCCTCATCCCTCGAATCGGTCAATTCGAAGCTCCGTTCCCGTTCACGGGAAAGGGATATCCCGGCCCGCATTTCTCACCCTGCTTTTACTGAGGCGACGCAGGCGATGCTGATGCATCGTCCAGCCATGCGCT
>CAZAEY010000200.1:0-5949 GCA_964484155.1 uncultured Acidobacteriota bacterium | reverse complement strand
CCCGCGGAACGTAGAACGCCGAACTCGGAACCCCGGAATTCGGGACTGGATTTAACACTGCCCCGGTCATTACTGACCGGGCTCCGATTTGAAACTTGGAACTCGGAACCCCGGAACCTAAAACTTGAAACCTGAAACTCCCCATGCACACCGAAGTTGGGTCCTGGCAATTGTCGGTCCCACTGCCTCCGGAAAGAGCGATCTAGGAGTCGCCGCCGCCCGCCGCCTCGACGGCGAGATTGTCAACTGCGACTCCATGCAGATGATTCGGGGGCTCAGCATTGGCACCGCAAAGCCGGAAGCGGAGCATCTCGCCGCCGCACCGCACCATCTGTACGATCGGATCGACCCGGAGGAGTATTACAGCGCCGGCTCATACATGAAGGACTCTCGCAGGATTTGCGGCGAGATCGCCGCCCGCGGGCGCATTCCAGTTCTGGTGGGGGGCACCGGACTGTACCTGAAGGTGTTTGAGGAAGGAATTTTTGAGGGACCGGGCCGCTCGGAAGAAATCCGTGCCGAATTGCAGGCGTTGCTGGAGACGAAAGGAGAGGCGTTTCTGCTGGAACGGCTGCGGGAGGCGGATCCGGAATTGGCCGAACGCATATCGCCGCGAGACCATGTCCGGATCGTGCGCGCGCTGGAGGTTTTTCGGCTATCGGGAAGGCGGATGAGCGAACTTCAGAAGGAAAAGGTTCCGCTCAAGGATTTTCAGATCGTGAAGGCGGGGCTCCGTCTTCCCCGCCAAGTTCTCTATGATAGAATCGACCGCCGCGTTAAAATGATGTTCGACCAGGGCCTCCTGGAGGAAGTCGAACTCCTTTTGAAACAGGGAGTTTCCCCTTCTGCAAAAGGGTTTGAAGCTCTTGGGTACCGCCACGCGGTTCAGGTCATTCAGGGACGGTTGAGCGCCGTCGACGCCATCGAGAGAACTCGGCAGGACACGCGCCGTTACGCTAAACGCCAGTTGACATGGTTTCGCCGAGACCCGAAGGTTCATTGGATCGAAGGCCCCGGAAGCCGGCCGGCGGCATTACGGGAATTGCTCAGAATCTGGGAAAAGCGCCATGAGCTTTGAAGCGGTCATCGGTCTGGAAGTGCATGCCCAACTGCTGACCCGAAGCAAAATCTTCTGCCCCTGCAGCACCCGTTTCGGCGCTCCTCCGAACAGTCATACCTGCCCCGTTTGTCTTGGAATGCCGGGCGTGCTTCCGGTCCTGAATCGCGAGGCGGTCAGAATGGCGGTTCTCACGGGATTAGCGCTGGGTTGCAGAATCAATCAGAGATCGGTCTTCGCCCGAAAGAACTACTTTTATCCCGATCTCCCCAAGGGATATCAGATATCGCAGTACGATCGCCCCATTGGGGAGGGAGGCTCCGTCGAGATTCCCATTCAATCCCAGAGCGGAAGCGGCGGCGCAAAATACGAGGCGAAGCGATTTCGATTGATTCGCATTCACCTGGAGGAAGATGCTGGGAAGTCGATTCACGAGCCCGGAGGAGACTCCCTGGTGAATCTCAATCGAACTGGCGTTCCACTGGTTGAAATCGTCACGGAAGCGGATTTTCGCAGTCCCGAGGAAGCGTACGAGTTTTTCCAGTATCTGCGACAGCTTTTGCTATATCTGGAAGTATGCGACGGAAACATGGAGGAAGGCAGCCTCCGCTGCGACGCCAATGTTTCGATTCGTCCCGCCGGAAGCCGAAGCTATGGAACCAAGACCGAAATCAAAAACCTCAACTCCTTCCGTTTCGTTCGCAAGGCGCTCGCATATGAGGTGGAGCGGCAGACGAAAGTCTTGACGGAAGGTCGCGAAATCCGTCAGGAAACTCGCCTATGGGACGATCAGACAGGCCAGACCGTTCTGATGCGGACTAAGGAGGAAGCTCACGATTATCGTTACTTTCCCGATCCGGATCTCTTGCCCGTCGGCGTGTCGGACGAATGGCTGGAGGAGATCCGGTCGCACATGCCTGAACTTCCAACCGCAAGACGGCAACGCTTCGAATCGGTCTATGGTCTGGATCGAGAAGCCGCTGAAATGGTCACTCAATCCCGTCCGTTTGCGGACTTCTATGAGGACGCCGCGCGCCTCTGCAATCGACCGACGGAGGTGGTTCACTGGATGGTTGGCGATCTGACGCGCGACCTGAAGAAAAACAATCGGAGCATTGCGGAGAGCCCCGTTTCCCCAGCCCGCCTGGCCGAGTTGGTGGACCTCGTCGTCGAAGGCAGAATCAGCGGGAAGATCGCGAAAGACGTCTTTTCGGAAATGTTCGAAAAAGGAGCGACGGCCCGGCAGATCATTGACGCAAAAGGCCTGGAACAGATCAGCAACCGGTCCGAACTCGAATCGCTGGTCAGAACGGTTGTCGAAAAGCATCCTGAAAAAGTCCGGCAGTACCAGGAAGGAAAACATGGACTGCTGGGCTTTTTTATGGGGCAGGTTATGCGGGAGACGAAAGGCCAGGCCAATCCCGGACTCGTTAGCCGGATTCTCGAGCAACACTTGAGGGGGGATGCATGAAGATTCGATCGGCCAACCCGGCCAACCAAGAGCACCCCATTGCCGTCGTAGAAGAGGTCGCCGACAACATCTATTCCGTGAAGTTCATTCTTCAGAGCCTCGGCTACACCGTTTCATCCATTCGCGCGGATCACGAGTTTCTGAGCGCCTTGCGCGAATTCAACCCTGCGCTCATCATCGTCGACATGTTGATACCCGGGCGGGGAGGCTTCGACGTCATCCGGACCCTGAGGAAAAGCGACTTTTCATCCACCCCGGTGGTAGCCATCACGGCGGACGCTATGGAGGGCGAAGAGAAAGAGGCGCGCGAATGCGGCGCCGATGAAATCCTCAGCAAACCCTATTCCGTCCCCGAACTGCAGCAAGTGCTCGGGAAGCACCTTCGGTGAGGCGTTCCGAATTCCGGGGTTCCGAGTTCTGAGATTCAAATCGGAGCCCGGTCAGTAATGACCGGGACAGTGTGACATCCAGTCCCAAATACCGGGGTTCCGAGTTCTAAGTTTCAAGTCGGAGCCCGGTCAGTAATGACCGGGACAATGTGGCATCCAATCCCGAATTCCGGGGTTCCGAGTTCTAAGTTTCAAGTCGGAGCCCGGTCAGTAATGACCGGGACAATGTGGCATCCAATCCCGAATTCCAGGGTTCGAAGTTCAATTTTTGATTGTGTAGATTTTCTGTAAAAATCAAGCCCTTTCGGCGGAATTACTACGCACCAGCTGAGGTTTCCCAAAAGAGGGATGAAACGGAGCGCCGGATGGCGGAGCGACGCGGCCGCTTCGGCCGCGTTGATCCGGAGCGCAGTGTCACGAAACCCACAAAGCGCCCTCAGAACGCAGAGCGCGGAATCCCGGAACCCACTTCACTCGTACCGCAAGCTTTCGATGGGATCGAGTTTTGAAGCTTTGACCGCCGGCCAAACGCCGAAGATCAGGCCAACCGACACCGAAACGACGAAGCCGGTGACGACGGCCCACATGGGAACTGTTGCAGGCAAATTAGGCATCAGGAACACGATCAAATTGCTGACGGCGACGGCCAACCCAATTCCGAGCACCCCCCCCACCGTCGTCAAGGTCATGGCTTCGAATAGAAACTGAAACACGATGTCACCGCGCTTTGCTCCGATGGCCTTGCGAACGCCGATCTCCCGGGTGCGCTCAGTGACCGAGACCAGCATGATGTTCATGACCCCGATTCCTCCCACCAGCAGTCCGACCCCTGAAATGGCGATGGCGATCAGTCCCACGGCGGCCGTAACCGAATCGAACTCTTCGATCATTCGGTCGGCAGTGTTCAGATCGAAATCATTGGAAGCTTCGGGGCGCAAGCCCCGCTCCCTGCGCAGGATGGCTTCGGTCTGATCGAAAGCCCGCTCCAATTGACCTTCCCGCGCGCGTACGATCAGCAGCAGATCCTCGGCTCGGGGATTGATCTTACGCAGCGTGCGGTACGGAATGAAGATCACGTTGTCTTCGTCGCTTTCGCCGAAAAACGTCGTTTGTCGCTGTTCCAAAACGCCGACGACGGTGAACTGGCGGTTGTTGATGAGGATCTCCCGGCCTGCTATCTGCTGGTAATTCGGGAAGAGGGCGTCGGCCACATTGACGCCGATCACGGCGACCGAGGTGCGATGGGTGTCGTCGGTTCGGGTCAGGAATCTGCCTTCAGAAATGACCAGATTGGTCACCTCAGCGTGGCCCGCCGAGACCCCCTGCAACTGTACGTTTTGAAAGCTCCGTCCACGGTACTGGGCCGACGAAGTCTGGAAAATCGAAAACCCGGCATAGCTGACCGCATCAACGGCGTCCGATTCTCGCAAAATGGCCTCGGCATGGGCCACTGTCAAGCGCTTGCGAAGCCACTGCTCGCGATCAATCGGTCCCATCTGAAAAGTGGAGAGGTGAAAACCGTAGATGTTGTGGGTTCCATACTGCTGCACCAGCGAGATGATGTTGCTGCGCATGCCGGTCAATATGGAGGCGATCACGATGACGGTCAAAACCCCGATGATGACCCCCAGCACTGTCAACAGACTGCGCAACTTGTGCGATCGCAGCGTGTGCAGCGACATCTTGATATTTTCGCCGTAAAGGGTGCGTCTCATCGATCGGCCCTCAGCGCTTCGATCGGATCCAGCTTGGAGGCTCGGTGGGCAGGGTAGATGCCGAAGATCAGTCCGATTCCTCCGGAGAATCCGATCGCCAGAACGACGTATCCCAGACTGATCGTCATCGTCATCGGCGTCGTGGCTTCGATCAACCACGAGATCAGCACAGCCAGGCCCAGGCCGATGACTCCTCCGGAAGCCGCCACGAAAATCGACTCGATGAGAAACTGTTTGAGAATATCTCCGCGCCTGGCCCCCAGCGATTTGCGGAGTCCGATCTCAAAGGTACGCTCGGTAACCGAGACCAGCATAATATTCATCACCACGATCCCGCCCACCAGAAGGGAAATCAGCGTGATCGGAATGACCACGACCGCGATGGCCTGAGTAAACTGATCCACCGTCTCGTTGATCTCATCGGCCGAGACCAGTCCGAAATCATCGTCTTCGTTCGGACGGAGTTGATGTCTGATTCTCATGGCCATTCTGGCCTGATCGACCGCATTGCTGAAGCTGGCCCTGTCGGCAGCCTGTCCCCGAATCGTGATGGAAGTGCGTGTGCCGTAAATTTTCTGATATGTGGTAATCGGCATGTGGATGTTCTCGTCCAGACTCATCCCGAAACTGGAGCCGAGGCGCTCCAAAACCCCGATGACCAGCAGCGGTTCGGTGCCCAGCTTGATGGTTTTGCCCAGGGCGTCGACGTCTGGAAAGAATTTCTCCTTGACGTCCCAGCCGATCACGGCCACGTAACGCGAACGACGGGTGTCTTCATCGGAGAAATACCGGCCCTCGACTACGCGCTGCGTGCCCAGTGAAATGCGGTCGGCGGTAGCTGCCACAATCTGCACGGCAAACATCTCCTGAGACCCGAAGTAAAGGGTCCGCCGACTCGTAATCTCTCCGGCCAGGACCTCGCAGTCCCTGCAGTAACGACGCAGAAAGTCGATGTCCGACAATCGAATATCCTTGTTTCTGCGCGCCATCCGCTCCCATTCCTCCCGGCTGACGTGCCCGAAGCGGGCGAACTTTGAGATGACGAATGAGTTGCTGCCCAGCGTCTTGGAAACGCTGTCCATGACGTACGTCTGGAGTCCCTCAATTCCGGCGCCGACTACCATCACGGAGGCAACGCCGATGATGATTCCCAGCAACGTCAGAAAAGTGCGCAGCTTGTGGGACCAGATCGAAATCAAAGCGATTCGAACCGCTTCCCAAAAAAACGTGGCTTTCAGTTTCATTCCGCTTCAATCCCGTCCCTAATTTACGCGCAACTGCAGCCATTTGTTCAAAACGGCGGCGGGCTGTTCGTTC
>CAZAEY010000199.1:1605-5950 GCA_964484155.1 uncultured Acidobacteriota bacterium | reverse complement strand
TGCGCGATTGGGGGCGGGCAGGATGCCCGCGCTCCCGGGAAAGCGCATGGCTGGACGATGCAATGGCACCGCCTGCGTCGCCGCGCCCACGATCCGGGCCTGCGGCGCCCGCAACACGACCCGTCAGGACTTTCACCACAGGCTTCTAAGGGCAAACATTCTGTAAACTGGTACCAATGAAGACTGCAATCATCTCTTTGCTGGCGCTCTTTCCGATCGCTGCGATCACCGGAGCTGAAAAGCAGGAAAGGGACAGCCCGGCGTTTCACGCGCGCGTCGAGCTTGTCAACATCCTGTGCAGCGTAACCGAGGGCGATCATGGCTTTGTCGAAGGTTTGGAAAAGGGCGATTTCGAGGTATTCGAGGACGGCGTCCGGCAGGAGATACAGCACTTCAACTTCGAAGGAGGGGAGGACGCTCAGCCGCTGAACATCGTCTTGGCTCTGGACACCAGTGGAAGCGTTGTCGATATGCTGGGCTTCCAGAAAGAGGCCGCCTCTCTGTTTCTGGAACAGGTGATGCGCCCGGAAAGGGACATGGCGGCAGTCATTCAATTCGACAGCGAAATCAACCTCGTGCAAGACTTCACGTACGACGTCTCCCTCCTGCGCCGGGCTATTGAAGGGATTCGAGCCGGCGGAGCGACCAAGCTGTATGACGCCGTGTGGGTCAGTACAGAAGACCTGCTGAGCCACGAAGTCGGCCGACGCATTCTGGTCATCCTCTCCGACGGAGACGACACACAGAGCCAGATGGCTCGCAAGGAAGCGATTGACGTCGCTCAGAAAAACGACGTCGTTATTTTCGGAATCGGAGTCAGAGGGCAGCGCGGACGGGCGAATTTCGGCGCGCTCAGACAATTCTCACGCGAGACCGGGGGGCTCTTCGTGAACTCTCGCGACCGGCTGTCGGAATTGCAAGCGGCCTTCGTCCGGATCAACAGCGCCATCAAGAGTCAGTACAGCATCGGATACACTCCGAAGAACAATCTTCGAGACGGAGCCTTTCGAGAAATCGAAGTGAAAGTCAATCGACGCGGCTTGAAAGTTCATCATCGCGAGGGATATTATGCTCCTACGGATGCACGATGAAACGTCAAAAAGACGGCCATCTTGATGAACTGCTCCCGATCGAACTGAAGCTTCGCCTCCTGGAAACTGAGTATCAGCGTCTCGAATCGGATGCGCGCTGGATCCGGCAACGCTGCGAAGAAGTTCAGAGAGAGCTCCATCATTACCAGACCTTGCTGGAAAACAAGAAACGAAAGGCGATGATCCGGCGCGTCAAGTAATCGCTCCTGTCCGTCCCAGGGGTGAGACGAGGTTCAAGATTCAGGGAGACTGGATGCGGATTCCGGAATCCGTGGAGCGGCGCTCTAAACTCGGAACCCGGAACTGAGTTTGCTACACTGGCCGTTGATCTGAATGGTTCCCGTAATCTTCGGCGAAGTCTTGATCGACGTCTTTCCAAACGGTGAAGAGTTGCTGGGCGGAGCGCCGTTCAATGTAGCCTGGCATCTGAGAGGACTAGGTCTGCGTCCGCTGTTGGCAACCTGCGTCGGTGAAGACCGGAGGGGTCTTCGGATCCTGGAACGGATGGAGGGATTCGGACTGACGACCGAAGCCGTTCAGCGGGCCCCCTGCTTGCCGACCGGAACCGTACAGGTGCTGTTCCGGGAAGGCAGTCCTGAATTTCGCGTTGCGCCGACGGGAGCCTACGACCGCATCGATCCCGAAGCTGCGTTGAAAGTTCTGCGGGGAAAGTCCGTATCGCTCTTGTACAATGGAACGCTGGCGCTGAGGGCCCAGGACTCGAGGCGGGCTTTGGCGACGCTGGCGGAGCGTTTCCCGCGGGCGATCCGGTTTGTCGACCTGAATCTTCGCCCGCCCTGGCATAATCCTGTAATTGTCGAGGAACAACTCCGGGCGACGGACTGGCTGAAGTTGAACCGATCTGAATTGGAAACCATTCGACCCGGCGGTGGAAAACTTGTGGAAAAGGCGCGAAAGCTCGTCCGGCGGTACGGTCTGGACGGCCTGATCGTCACCCTGGCGGAAGAAGGCGCCTGCCTGGTCACGGGTGAGGAAGAATTGCAGAAAGTCGCGCCTTCCGTCTCCCGGCCGGGGGACGAAGTCGGCGCCGGGGATGGGTTCAGCGCCGTATGGATTTGCGGATTGCTCCTGAAATGGCCCCGCCCGCTGATCATGGAACGGGCCCTTCAGTTTGCGGCCGCCGTTTGCGAGATCAAGGGCGCCGTCAGCAAGGAGCGTTCGTGGTACGACGTCTTTCGACGGGAATGGGCCCTGTAGAAGGATTCAGAGGCATGCGGAAACTGCTTGGAAGCTTCAGGAAGGTGATACTTGCAGGCGAGGTCCTTCCGCATCCTGAAAGACGGGAATTTCTGCGAGCTTCGGCGTCACTGATTTGGGCGGCATTGGCCGTCCTGGGGGCCGCAGCCGTCGGAGCCAGCTTCTTTCGATCCCCGCGCCGGGAACGCTATACGGGACAGGTACGGGTTGCGGATTTGTCCGAATTGCAGGAGATTCCGCAGTTGTTTCAGGCTGAATTCGAGGAAACGGCAGGCTGGAGACAGGTTCGCAAGAGACTGATGGTTTACGCCAGAAGGACCAGCGACGGAGAGGTTTCCCTTCTGTCCCCCGTTTGCAGCCACCTGAGCTGCCTCGTCCGTTGGAATGAAGATGGCCGGGAGTTTCACTGCCCCTGTCACAATGGACGGTTCAGCATCGAGGGTCGGCCCCTTTCCGGGCCGCCCAGAGGGCCGCTTCGGAGGCCGACCTTCGAGATTCGGCGGGAAGCGATTTACCTGAAGGTCTCAGAGTGAGCCCCGCTCCGCCTCAACCGGTTCCCAGGCAAGAGTCCAGCGCGACCTGCTCATTCTTCCCGACTCAGACTCCCGAACGAGATCTGCCATTGCACCGCCTGTTGATTCTCATTTTGTTTTTGCTGACACTGCAGGTCCTGACGGGAGGACTTCTTCTGCTCTCTTACGTTCCCGCCGCAGCTGAAGCCTCAGCCAGCCTGCACGATCTGGCGCGGACTTCCTTGGTGGGGGGGCTACTGTACAGTTTCCACCGCCACGGGATTTCCCTGCTGGTTGTGGCGACGGGAATCTACCTGCTCACCCTGCTGCTGCGAGGGGTTGTTCGAAAACGGCACCGGCTGCTCTGGAGGACTGCAGTCGCCCTGCCGGCCCTCGTTCTAGCCTTCGGGTTTACTGGAGCTCTCCTTCCTTGGGACCTGGACGGATACTGGACGGCGCTGGTCGGAATTGAAATCGTTGAAAGCGTTCCTTTGGTCGGGTCCCTGTTGGCCCACGCGCTGCGTGGCGATGCGGAGTTGTCGGCCTTCACCCTGACCCGGTTCTTCTCCCTGCATGTCTTTTTTCTTCCATTGCTGCTGTTTGCGCTTGTCTTCCTCCACCTTCTCGCCGTCCGGCGCAATGGGTTTTCACAGACCGATGCCGACGACAAGGCGTCGCGGTCGGTGGATTGGCATCCGGCCGCGACATTTCAGGCCTCCGTCCTTTGCCTCCTGACGCTGGCCTTCCTGCTGATCCTCTCCGCGCTTGCTCCAGCCCATCCGGGTTTTGAAGCGGATCCCGCCCTTGTCAGCGTCGACCCTCGCCCCGCCTGGTACTTCCTGCCCCTGTTCGAGTTGCTGCATTTGCCGTTCGGAGGGCCGTTTTTGCTGGCCGTCGTCATTCCGGCGCTGATCCTTGCGTTCCTGCTGCTGCTTCCGGAAATTCGACTCTCCTCCGACCCCCGCCGGGACCGGACGGTGGCAGCGGGCATCTGCATTGCAACCCTTTTCGCAGCCGGCGCGTCCACCGCCTACAGTCTGATCTTTCGGCCTCCGGCGATCGGCGAACGGGTGTCCGTAACGCCTGAACAACTCCCCCCCATCCCTTCCGGGAACGCCGCCAATCAGTCGGGCAGGGCGCTGTTCGTTTCCGAATGGTGCATCAATTGCCACCAGGTGGCAGAGCTGGGAGGACGGCTGGGGCCGCCCATGACCGACCCGGTCGAATTGCTCGCCCGCGATCGGATTCGCCTGATCCTGCTGGACCCGAAACAGCTCAATCCCCTCAGCACTATGCCCTCCTACCGCAATCTGCGCGAGGACGACATCGAATCGCTCATCGAATACGTGGCATTCCTGCAGACGTTGCGGGAAGAATGACCGTTTGGGGTTCAAGCCGCTGCCCGGCGCACCGCAGACGAGCGTCGCTCGGTTTCGGCTGAAGCGCCGGCGCGAGCTGCGACATCGCCCTCGTCATTTCTGACGAGGCTCTGCGGAGCCCGGTCAGTAATGACCGGGGCCGCGC
>CAZAEY010000199.1:0-1505 GCA_964484155.1 uncultured Acidobacteriota bacterium | reverse complement strand
ACGCCACTGTCGCGTCACGGCGAGGTGCCGGACACGGCGGGCTGCAGCTTGCTCAAGACTTTCTCCTGAATCCATTTGGGATCCCACCATTCCAGAGGCGTCACCTGGACTCCCTGCACGACCATCGTAAAGTGCAGGTGGTCGCCGGCCGCAAGGCCGGTCTGCCCGGTGCGGCCGATCGTCTGCCCTCGCTCGACAGGCTGGCCGACTTCAACGCCGATCGAGTTGAGATGTCCGTACAGCGAAAAGAGGCCGAGACCGTGATCCACAAGAATGCAGTTCCCATAAATGCCCAGGTAGTCCGCAAAAACCACGACCCCGGAGTTGGAGGCTTCGACCGGACTGTTGGCCAGCGAAGCCAGATCGAAGCCCAGATGCGTCTGTTCGTCGATCTTTTCGCCTTGATACATGTAGCTTCTACGGTCCGCGAAGGCCGATTCCACCTGGGAGCCGGTCAGCTGCAGAAAGGGGGCGTCCCAAAGCAGTCGGTCCGACGAGTCCCGAGTCATTTCCTCGATCCGTCGGTTGTTCATTTCCCGCAGCCGGGCGTTGATCTCCAGATATGTCTCCCTCAGGCTCGGCCGCTCCGAAATTTCGGGCGAATGCGAAAGGATCTCGGGCGCCACCTTATTGATGAATTCATCGGTAATCTGGATCTGCCGCTGGCGAAAATTTCTCGGGAAGATTCGATGCCAGAATCCGGTTTCCGAGCGGTTTCCGGCCTCGTCTTCAGCCCAGACGGCCAGCCGCGTGTCCGTCGGCTCGTCGTATCCGAGAGCCAGCAGGGAAAGATGCGCTCCAGGCCCCCGACCCGAAACCGAGTAGCCCACGAAAAATCGATCGCCGACGCGGACGCCGGATCGGACTGCGTCCGGCGAAACTCTATAAAGAACGGCCTCCGAGCCTCCCTGATACAGGTAATGCTGCCCGGAAAGAACTTCGATGCGAGGCGGAGTCAGATCGAGGGTCAGCGAAGCGATTTCTCGAACCTGACGCGAAAAGAACCTCAGGTTTCCCTGATCGGTCGCGGTCACCTCGACCTCAATGGGGCCTTCCTTGAAATCCCCGATCTCCGCAGCCAGCGGAATGTCAAAATCAGTCTCCAAAGGAGCCTGGTCCCACGGAAGCCATCCCCGGGTAAATCGTTCATCCACCAGAGTCCGACTGACTTCTCCCTGGCGCATCGCGACCGTGACGGATTGGAGTCCCTTTCCGACATCTTGAACCTGGAGCTTCAGGCGGCTCTCTTTCCCGATAGCGCGCGGGGGATCCCAGACAACGACAGGCTCGTGGCGATCCCAGTGCCAGACGACCAGCAGGAGGCCCACCGCGACCAGCAGGAAAAGCAGCCGCCACAACATTTTCATATCCACTATCCTAGCAGCCCGCCCGGACGTAGAAGGAGGCGCGACATTCGTTCCGCGTTCTGCGTTCGGGCCGTGAGGGCGCCGCGTTCCAGCGCAGCGCGTGAGGGTTGAGTCTCAGAGCAACCACCGATAGCGACC
>CAZAEY010000198.1:0-6018 GCA_964484155.1 uncultured Acidobacteriota bacterium | reverse complement strand
GTCCAAAGGCGTCGGAACGATCATCTCCGGAAGAAAACCGGAAACCTGAACCTCGACCCCGTCACGTCCTCCGACTGGATAGAAAATAAGCCGCCGCCAACGCCACTGCGATCAGCCCTATGCCAATCAGCCTGGATTCCATCTGCGTGAGGCCCTGACCCGGCCAGCCGTAAAAAATTAAGACGATGCCCTGATAGACCACCAAAAGACAGGCCAGAATCGCTATCACAAAAAAAATGAATTTCATGATTTTTCCATTCGCTGCGCATTTCTCTCTGGAAGCCTTTTGTACACAACGGCTTCCTGGCGACGGAAATCAAGAACGGCCCAAGACATGACCCCCCTCCGTCTCGCTATAGGTTGCTTCGGCATTTTATGACATTTCCAGATCGAATTACAGGCAAAAAATCATGTGGAACGACGAGTCTTTCGCTCCTCGCCAGCAGCCGCGAAGGGGAACCTCTACTCCCTGCTGATTCTCAGGCTCAATTCGGACCTGCCGCCTTTGTGCGCATTCGAACGGCTTGCCTGCCTTTCCCTGCAGTATATAACAACTCTGTTTTTTCCAGTCTGTGACAATCTTTTGACAAATGACAGCGAAAATTTACCTATTCTGTGGGGCGCCGTAAGCGCTTTCGATTCGGAAATTCAATTGACAGGTTCCTGGGGCGGTTTATGTTGGATCGGTCGTCAGTCTCGCAAGTGGAACAGGAAAATCTCCCCTCAGCCGTAGGCCGCTCTCATCGAATCGTCTGGCTTTCGCTGCCGGTTTTCGCCCTGTTCTGCGCGACTCTGTTTCAGCCGATTCCGCACTTGGACTTCTGGTGGCATTTGAAGGCCGGCGAAATCATCGTCGAGAACGCTTCGATTCCCCGAACCGATTCCTTTTCCTTCACGGCCGAAGGTGAAATCTACATCCTGCAAAACTGGCTCACCGAAATCTTCTACTTCCTGACATACCGGCTAGGCGGCCTGGAACTGCTAATCGTCCTGAATTCGCTGATCATCCTCCTTGCCTTTCTCCCGTCCTTCGGCCTTTGCCTCAGATTTGCGCCAAATCTCCCTTCCGCCCTTGCGGGCGCAAGCCTTGCATTCTATGCGCTGTTTCTCTTTGGGACGATGCGCCCGAGCGGCATGTCGATCGTCATGTTTTCAGTATTCTACTGGGCGCTATATCGATACTGCCGGGGGGAGCACGCCGGGATCTGGACACTGGCCCCGCTGATGGCTCTGTGGGTCAATCTTCACGGGGCTTTTGTACTGGGGCTCATTCTGATCTCTATCTTCCTGGTCTGCGAATCAGCGCGCCGCGCGCTGACCCGAAGCGCTCCGGAGAAGCCGAATCTTTCATGGAAAGGAATTGGAAAGCTTGCGGCAGTTCTGCTCCTTTCTCTGGCCGCCACCGGCCTCAATCCCGAAGGGTTCCGAGTCTGGGAGTATGTGCGAACCGTGGCTTCCGATCCCGTGTCGCAGGCATTCATCTCGGAATGGCAGCCGCCGTCCATTCGGACTTTCAAGGGACTGATGCATTTCCACATTCCGTTTTTTCTGTTCCTGAGCGTTCTCCTCTACAGCCGGCGCAAGTTGAACCTTACGGAATTCGCCGTCTGTTTCTTTTTCGCCGCTTTTGCGCTTTCGGCCATTCGAAACACCGTTTGGCTCCATCTGATCAGCGCGCCGATTTTCGCTCAGGCGATTGCCGGCATCAATTGGCGGCTGGCGCTCCGACGGCTCGGGGAGTTTCCTGCCCTTGACCGCATTCGCTTTTCTGAGGCCCGGCGCGCCCCGGACGGCCAAGGCTCCAGATTCCTGGCATTCATGCTGCTGGCAATGTTAGGACTTCTATCAGTCCTGTCCACACCCTGGTTCGGCAACTGGATTGGAGCGCAACAGCAGTTTCACACCGCTCACACACCGGTGCAGGCTGTCGAATTCCTGGCCGAAAATCCGGTGCAGGGACGCATTTTCCATCACCAGAGATTCGGGGATTACATGATCTGGAGGCTTTGGCCTCAGCAGAAAACGTTCTTCGACGGACGAGTCCACCTGTTCGGACAGGAAATCCATTACGATTACCGGATGATTCTCAGCGGAGAGAGCTGGCAGCCGCGCCTGGACAAATACGAAATCGACTACATTTTTCTTCCACACGATCCGGAAAAAGTTCCGCTTTTGCAGGAGGTCCGCAAATCGACGCAGTGGCGCGTCCTCTACGAAGACGACCAGGCGGTGCTGTTCAGGCGGACGAAGCCGTAGCGGTTCGGTTATCATACTACACAGTGAGGAAAAACCATGAGAAATGACTGGGTCAAAAAGATCGTTAAGCACAAGAGCAAGCAGTTAGACGAATCCTTCGAGGGGGAGCGGCACGGCGAAGACCGCCATCAGTATTTCCTGGAAAAAGTTCCGCCACTGTGGACAGGCATTCAGGATTCTGTCCGGCAGGCGCTCGAAGTCTACAATGAGGCGCTCCCGGGCGAACATCGCGTTGCCTTTGAAGTGCACCGCGACGATTTGTGCGTTGCCGAAAAACGCCATCCGCCCTCGGGCCACCTGCGCATCGCGCTGAACCGCGACGCCGAACGTATCATCTGTTCGTACGAGTACGTCGACGAACGGGGGAATCCCGCCTATGATTTTCGAGCCTTTAATGTGAATCAGACGCGATGGGGGCTCTTTCTAGAGCTGAACGGCCGCAAAGTCAAGGAAAAGGAAGTCGTTCAGGAAATCCTCGCCGATTTCCTGACAAGGATCTGATCGTGCTGCGTGCGGCGGGCGTCGTGCTTGGTGCTTCGTGCTGCGTGCTGCGTGCTGAAACCTGAAACCCAGAACTGAGAACTCAGAACTTAGAACCCAGAACCCAGAACCCAGAACCCGGAACTGACGCTTCGGAGGAACCCTCCCGACCGATCCGCCCGCGGAGATTGAGGTGCGCATTTTGTCCTATCCGGCTCTGCTCTTTTTAAGCGCTTTGCTGCTCTTTATGGTGCAGCCGTTGGTCGGGCGAGTGTTGCTTCCCTGGTACGGTGGAGTCCAAGCGGTCTGGAGCGCCTGCCTGCTCTTTTTCCAGGCAATGCTCCTGCTCGGCTATCTGTACGCCCACTGGGCCGGCAGCCGACTGTCCTTGCCCGGCCAATTGAAAGTTCACACGGCTTTCGGAGCTGCGGCCGTGCTTCAAGTGTTCGTCGCGATCGGAATCTGGCGGTCGCCGCTTCTGATGACCGGCCAGAGCGGCTGGACGCCCGGGCAGTGGGCGGGTCCGGTGCCCGAGCTTCTTTTCCTGCTGGTCCTTTCCGTTGGATTGCCCGTTTTGTTTCTGGCCGCCACCAGCCCGCTGTTTCAGAACTGGTATTTTTTCGATCGGAATCGGTCTCCATTCTGGCTGTACGCTTTTTCGAACCTGGGCTCCCTGCTGGGTCTGGTTTTGTACCCGTTTTTCATCGACCGATTCTTCGGAGTCTCTGGCCAGGCCTGGATCTGGGGCGGATTGTTTCTGTTTTTCGGCGGCGCATCCCTGATCTGGATCGGCCGGTTGACGCGCAACTGGAAGGAGCGTCCGATGCCGCCGACGCCCCGTCCTAATAAAGAAGACGCCGCAGTCTGGAACCGATTCGACGGGGTCGTAACCTTCGTCATGACCTTCTGTTCGGCCGCGCTGCTTCTGTCAGTGACCAGCCACATCACCCAGGAGATTGCTCCCGTTCCGTTTCTGTGGATCCTGCCCTTCGTCCTGTATCTGCTGACGTTTATTCTGACCTTTGCAGACCGCCGGCTGTACGTGCGCATCTTGTACATTCCTCTGGGTCTCGCATTGATGATGGTCAGTTTGACCCAACATTTTCCCCGTCTGACCAGCGGGCTGGTCAACGAAATCGCGTTTTACTGCGGCGCCCTCTTCGCCCTCTGCATGGTGTGCCATGGAGAAGTCGTCAGGAGACAACCGGGAGGCCGCAAAACCACGTCGTTTTACCTCCTGATCGCGGGAGGCGGCGTTTCAGGGGGATTCTTTGTCACAGTTTTGGCTCCGCGCTGGTTTCAAACCGGGTATTGGGAACTTCACTTTGCCTTTTGGCTGACTTTCCTGATGCTGTCGCTGATACTGGCTCAGGAGGCCGGTCGCGCCCGCAAGCGGATCCTTTTGCCCGGATTTGCGGCTGGGCTTCTGGCGCTGGGCGGATTCGTCGGCTGGCTCTTTGATGCTTCCGCATCGCTCGTGAAAGGACAGCCCTTTTTCTTGCGCTACCTTTACTTCGGCCTCGCGGGCATACGAGATTTCGTCCATTCCACATTGACCACATGGCTCCCAGTCCTCCCGCAGTGGGCAGCGGAAAACTGGCACTATCCGATGATCGGCCTTTTCATTCTGGCCGCGATTCTAGCGGGTCGAAAGTGGCTCCCAATGGAAGGGGCTTTCCGAATGACTATCAGAGCAGCGCTGCTCCTCTTCCCATTCTTCCTCGGAGCGGTCTTACTGCAAGGAATACAAGCTTCTCAGAAAGAGAGCCTCTTGGCGAGTCGAAACTTTTACGGCGTGCTTCGCGTCATGGAGAGTTCCTTTCCCTTTTCGGAGGCGAAACGTTTTGAATTGCATCATGGCGAAACGCTACACGGCATGCAGCATGCCGGTCCGGAGTATCGTCAAATCCCTACGACCTATTTTACGGAGAAGAGCGGAGCGGGACTGGCCCTGCAGTTCCACCCTCGCCGACTCCGGCAGGAAACGCTCCGCACGGGCACGATCGGACTCGGCGTCGGTACGCTCGCGGCCTACGGACAGCCTGGCGACATCTTTCGCTTTTACGAGATCAACCCGGAAGTCATCGAACTGGCCCACGGGAAAGGCGGATATTTCAGCTTTTTGCAGGATTCGGCCGCGGAAATCGAAGTCGTCGCGGGCGACGGTCGCATCTCCCTTCAAAATGAGCTGGAAAGGCTTGGGGAGCACAGTTTCGACGTCATCCTGGTCGACGCTTTCAGCAGCGACTCCATACCGGTTCACCTGCTCACCATGGAAGCCATCGAACTCTATTTGAAGAATCTGGACCCCCTCGAGGGGATCCTGGCCGTCCATATCTCTAACCGCTACGTCGACTTGGCGCCGGTTCTCTGGACCGTGGCCGATCGTCTCGGAGTTTCAGCGGGAATCGTGGTCTCGGACGCGACCGAACCGGGCGCAAATCGGGCGAGATGGATTCTGATCAGCCCGAACCCACATTGGTTTGAGACCGAACCGGTGGCCCAACTCGTGGAATTGCCGACTGACTCCAGTCCGAGAACGCACATTTGGACGGATCAATATTCGAATTTGCTTGCATTGCTGGACTGGTAGGATTCAGAATTGGTGCGAGGTGTTTGTTTGGTGCTTGGTGCTTGGTGCCTGGCGCTTGGACTCGGCGTGCGGAGTTGGGGGGAAGGATTCAGGAATCTAGGATCCTGTCTTCTGAATTCCGCCGCCTGAATTCCAGCTTCAATATCCTGCACTGCGCCGCCGCGGGGGCGGCGCTGCACTGTCGTTTCTCGGGGAGACCTGAAAAATGGGTGGAAACGCCCGGATACTGCGGGCTATCGGCCAGGATCTGGAAGAGCTTCCGCTGACCGACTTCGAACTGCATGTCAAAAATGAAGGGTACGTCCTCCAGGGAACCGTGGTCAAAGCGAATCTTGACTCCCCGCCGAAGGGTTCCTCCGGTCTGTTCGATCGTTTGATCCGAAAGAACGGACGAAAGAAGCGGGCCAGAGAAGAAGGAATACGCAAGTCCTATAAGCCCGAAAGGGTCGACCGACTGGACAAGGCGGGCCGCAAGCTTCGGGGCAGTGGAAAAGAGGAATTCGAAGAATGGCAGCTCTCCCACCTGCTTCGAGTCCTGGGCGCCTTCGTCGATCACCAGAACGCGTCGCTCATGAAACTGACCCGTCAGAAGCGTTCCTTCACGATCGTATATCGAACCGCTTCAGGCGAAATCATCGACCAGCGCCTCTCCTACTCCACACTCTACGATTTCGCTACCTTCCTCTACT
>CAZAEY010000197.1:0-6188 GCA_964484155.1 uncultured Acidobacteriota bacterium | reverse complement strand
AGCGACACAGGATCGACGCGGGTCTCGTTCAGGCGCAGCGTCCAGTGCAGGTGCGGTCCCGTGACGCGTCCCGTTGCTCCCACGCGACCAATGACGTCGCCTGGTTTCAAGTGTTGACCTTCACTGACTTCGAAGCGGCTCAGGTGGGCGAAATATGAGATGAGCCCCATTCCGTGGTCGATCATGACGGTGTTGCCGGCGTAATACAGGTCTCTGACCAGGATCACGATTCCGGCGTTTGGGGAAGCGATGGGAGTGCCTTCCGCTGCGCGGAAATCAGCGCCCGTGTGGGGGCTTCTGGGCTGTTCATTAAAAATGCTTCTTCTGCCGAAACCGCTGGTCTCAGTCCCCGGCACGGGGCGCAAAAAAGCGCCCTCCCAGAGCCTCTCAGGAGTCTGGCGGGCAAAGAGTTTGGAAACCAATGCTGACTCCTCTCGGATGCGCCGCAGTTCGCTCTCCGGAGGCGTGACGAATCTGGGCTCGACTGTCAGTCGACGGGTTGGGAATTCCTTGGGCTGGATCTCCAGCCACTGCTCGGCTTGAGCCCTTTCGCCGGAAGGCCGCAACCCGACTACCAGAGCGCGATATCGGCCAGCGACGGTGTCGAGATCTACGCCGATCAACACGTTCCAGCGGTTATCTTGAGTCGGGAATCCGTAGAAGATGCGGTCGAAGGCCTCAACGCTGAGGCTCGAAAGGGGAACGCTAGGTCGAACTGAAAGCAGGACGATTTCCCCAGGGGCAAACTCCCGTGCCAGCATGTCGACCTCCATCGCCCCCGTGTCTGAAGCAAGGGAAGCCGCCGCAACGAGAGAAGCCGAGAAGCTAAGGAAGTATATGAAAACAACCTGCAGCCTCCGCGCCCGAATACGCCTTCGCCTAGAGCGCAACCCGCAAACTGAAAGGTGGTGAAATAGAGGGGATATCCGTCTGATCATGCGTCAAATTTCAATTCTGGGCCAAGGAACAGGAGAGCGGCGCTCGCCTTGAGACGCGAGAGAACCGGTTTGGGTCGTAAACAGTCTGCCTGCCGCGCACCGGTCGGAAAGCGCCATTTAGCGAGGCGCCCATCGGTCGCCGCCTGCCCAGTCTGAGCGGTTTCAATGAGAAAGGTGAAAGCTTTCTACGAATTCGTAAAAGCTCTGCTCCCAGTGATCGATTGTCGGTATAGGTCCGGTCAGCTTGATGAACCAGGGGTCTTCCGGGGCTTCCACGACTGCCGCCAGCATGCGGAAGTTCGGCTGGGCGCCGGTCCCTCCGGCCATCACTCCCGGATCGTAAGTCCCGGAAAGATCCAGCATGCTGACCCGCATGCCGCCGACCTCCATCCGTCTGACTTCAGCCTGGTCCGTAACGGGACTGCCGTCCGGATTGGAGAATTGCTGAACCCATCGCTCCAGATTGTCTTCCACCCCTCCTCCGGTGCCCGGGAAAACAAAAATGGCGAGATCCGCGTCACCGCTCCCGGCCGGCGCGCCTGGCAGTCGATACTGGACCCTTCTCATCGGGGAGGAGGGGGCTTCCTGAATCCAGCCTTCAGGCGCCGTAAAGTGCAGCGCTTCGGTGGTGGCGGCGACCCCGGGGCCGGGGCTTTGCAGCGGCGCGCCGTCCGGCCGCTGCGGCTCGGAACAGGCGAGAGTCCACAAAATCAACAACGCGATACCGATCATATAAATAATCTTCATTAGTCTTCCCTCATTCAGTCGGGCCAATTCACACGGCGAAGGGGCGATTTGACGGCAGGCAATCGATTCTCGCTCGAAATCCGGGAGTTGGGTTCCAAATTCCGGGATCCGTGTTCAAGATCCCGGCAACCCCGCACTCGGTCCGCACCCTTTGAACTCGCCAATCGGAACGCGGAACCCTCTCACTCCACAATGGGCGTCCTCCCGCTGAAGCCAGCATCAACTTCGTGCCAATATGAGATGTCGTCTTCTCCAAAACGCCAGCACAGGTAGACTTCTCTGCCGTCCATCAGATGCGGGAAGTCCAAGAGGCCTTCCTGGACGTTTTTGACGTGACATCCGAATTCCTCAATCTTGCTCACCAACTCGTGCAGGAGCATTACCCGGTCGAAGTATGCGGTCGCTTCTGGACCGCCGGAATTAAAAGCGGCCTGAGCAGCCAATTCCGAGGCTAAAGGCTGAAATCGGTCCAAGTCGTTTCTGACCTGAATCAGCTTTCCCGCCAGAGCCCGGATCGGCGGTAATGCGGCTCTTGCCTGTTGCAGCGTAAAAAATCGCTTACCCATGGATACGCTTGTCCCAACCGCCAGTATATACCAGGGAAATTCGAACTGAAAATCCGGCAGTCTCTCGGGGCGCCGGCGCCAAGCAATGCGCGAGCCGTCTGTAACGTTTAAAATGATCGCAATGAAGAAGGGCGTCCTCTATTTCATTCCCTTGTTGGTGCATTTCGGGCTGCTATTGGGACTTCCTGCAGGCCTCTTCGGCCAGCCCGCGGAAAGCCTGTTGTTACACAACGGAATCGTCTGGACCGCCGACCCGGAGCAAGCCGAGGCCGAGGCTGTGCTAATCGAGGGCGGGCGAATCGCTTACGTGGGCTCCTCCTTGCGTGCGCTGGAACTGGCCGATGAATTCACTCGCAAGATCGACCTGGGGGGCCGATTGGTGGTTCCCGGCTTCCAGGACAATCATACGCATTTCTCCGCTGCTGCACGATTCCTTGAGTTCAACATCATGGACGTGGCCACACAGCAGGTGTTTGTTCGCCGCGTCCGAGAGATCGCAAGCCGGCTGGGGCCCGGGGAGTGGATTGTTGGCGGATTCTGGGGAGCTTACGACCGATGGGCCCGAGGCCGCGCCAGCGCTGAAGCACGCGAGCCGTTTACTCCGGATGTGTCTTTAGTGGCGGAACTGACTCGGCAGCGCCCGCTTTTTCTCGAGAAGTTTGACGCCTCTGAGTTTGCAGTCAATAGCGCGGCGTTGGCCCGGGCCGGAGTGGACACGGAAAAGCCTGCGCCGGAAGGAGTCGAATTCATTTTCGACGCAAGTGGAGAGTTCACCGGAAGAATCCGCGGTCTTGGCGTACGTCGGCTGTTTGCACCTCACATCCCCGAGCAGTCATATTCGAGACGGCTTCAGCAAAGCAGGCGAGCCCTGGAGGAAATTCGCCGCCGAGGCGTGACGACGATCAGCGACATGTCCGATGACGTACAGTTGCAGATCTTCGATGACCTCCATGCTGCCGGGGAACTGACCGTCCGAGTCCATTTCCGCTATCCGATCGAGCGATGGGAAAGCCTCTCCGATCGAGGAATTCGAATAGGTTCGGGGACGCCGTGGATTCGACTGGGCGCACTGAAAGGGCACGTGGACGGAATCATGGGCAGCAGTACGGCCCGCTTTTTGCAGCCTTATAGCCACCTGCCGGAATCGCGAGGAAATTGGAGGCGACTGCTGGTTGACGAGAAGGGGGACTTTGCCGGCGAACGATTTCTGGAAGTCATGAAACAAGCAGACCGGGCAGGCTTGCAGCTTTCTATTCACGCAATTGGCGACGAAGCCAACCGGTTGCTGCTTGATTACCTGCGCTCTCTGATCCAGGAAAATGGTCGAAAAGATCGGCGTTTTCGCCTGGTCCACGCACAAGTCTTGGCTCCTGAAGATTTTGCGCGCCTTGGCGGCCTTGATGTGATCGCCGAGGTTCAGCCTTACCATCTGAGCGACGATATGCGCTGGATGGAAGAAAGGATTGGCCGAGAACGATGCCGGAGCGCCTATGCCTTTAGAACAATTATGGATTCAGGCGCTCTTCTGACCTTCGGGTCCGACTGGCCGGGAACCTCGGCCGCCGAGTATCCGATCAATCCAATGTTGGGCGTTTATGCCGCGGTGACCCGTCAAACGGTTGAAGGGGAACCCCAAGACGGTTGGTTTCCCGAAGAGAGAATTGGAGTTGCAGACGCGCTGCGAGCCTATACTTACAATTCAGCATACGCCAATTTCGAGGAGGGGTTGACCGGGTCCATCGAAGTCGGAAAACTGGCCGACCTGGCGGTTCTGTCCGGGAACATTCTTGAAATGGATGCCGCTGAGATCCTGGACGTCAGAGTCGACTTCACCATCGTCGACGGCAGAATCGTCTATCAGGCGGAGGATTGATCCCACCCGCACCCCCATCTTCGTGGCGGTTGCCGCCGCCGGAGATTCAAGCCCTATTTTTCCGCCGACTCGAACGCAGTTTCGATGGCGGCTGCAAGACGGAAGTCCTTCTTGGTGATGCCCTCCACCGAATGTGTCCAGGTCTTGACTTCCACCTTCCCCCATGACAGGTGGATATCCGGATGATGCCCCTGCGCTTCCGCCAACTCGCCGATGGTGTTGACAAACTTGAGCGCCGATTCAAAGTCAGCAAATTTGAAGCTGCGCGTCAGGTAATGCTGATCGAGGGCGCTCCACTTGCTGAACTCCTTCAGCAAACCTCGAATCTCACCGGGGGAGAGAATTATAGGTCGTTCCATCATAGACTCTATTCTGCTCCAGTTGGGACCACTAGTTCCAGTGTGGATGAACGGGGCATGCAGGCTCGCCGACGAGTCGTCCGAAGCACCGCCATAGAGGCCCGACTCTCGCCATCTGAGGCGCGGCCCGTGAAGCGCCGTTGAAGCGGCCCGCCCGAAAAACGTCGAGGGCCCGCTCAGCCGAGAAGGGCGGATTCCCTCGGATCAATCAGGTGATCGTCAGGTCGACAAGGTCGCTCTTCGAGCTCTTTTTCTTTAGAACCGTTTCCTCGTAGTACTCGCGGACCATCGACGCTTCGCGTGCAGCCTTTCGCCGCAGGAGCTTTTCGTCGCGGGCGGTTTGAGGCTTGTCAGTCTTTTCACGATGGCGGTTGACGTCTGCCGAATTCAGCTCCAGTGAGTGCTCGTAGCTGTTCAGGCCCACGTTCTTCCCGCCAGCAAAAATCTCGTGGCGGCCGTGCTCTTCGTACCACTTCGCCACCGTGGCGTTCATGTGCATGTGCTCGATAATGTTTCTCCAGCCATGGCCCGTATTGTAGGCGCAGAAAGAAATCTCGCCTTCCTGAGTTCCGTAAGGGATGATGCACATTTCCGTCCGACGGAAATCGTAATTGAACAGGTCCTGAAACCACATTCCGGCGATGAACAGAAAATTCCAAGGGTCCTTCCGACGCTCTTTGGCGTCGTCCCCGTAGTTCTTGCCGTAGTCTCTCCCGGTGAGCCCGAAGCTCTTGTCAAACTTTTTCAAAACATCCAGTAGAGTCAGCCGGGAAGGCGAACGAAACGGCTTGTAGTGCTTCAAGAGGGCCAGCCCCATCATGAAGTTGGTCACCCATTTGCCGCGAGCAGCGTCGGTCAGCTTGCGCGTGTCCGCCACCAAACCGGGAATATCCAGAAACTCCGGGACCGGACGCGCGTCGCCGGTTTCCTTATCGACCATGATGGCAGTGCCCACGCCGCAGTTGGGATGACAGCCGCAACTGACCTGACCCCACTCCGCTCCAGGGCCGTGAGCCAGATCGGCGAAGTCTGCAAAGGCGCCCATCAACGAAAGTGGGAACCAATCCCGCAACGGTTCAGTCATCCCGGTCTGGGTCTTCACGTCAAATGCCATATGAGACAACGTGTACCGCTGCCGCATGCGCCGCTCGTCGGTGATCAACTCGTCCCGCCCGGTAAACGATACGGGCTGAAAGGCGATAAACGCAATCTTCTTGGGATTGTCCAATGCAAACCGGATGATCGGCCCCACCTGGTCGTTGTTTACGTCGTTGACCAGCGTTGTTACAAGGATGATCTCGATGCCGGCGTCGTGGATGTTATTGATCGCCTTCAGCTTCACATCAAACAGATTGCCAATGTGGCGATGACTGTTGGCATCGTTTCCAATGCCGTCAAATTGCAGATAGGTGAAGCGCAATCCAGCTTCGGCAGCCTTACGCGCGTATTCCTCGCTTTTTGCAAACTCGATGCCGTTGGTGGCCGCTTGAACGCTGTTGTAGCCGACCCTGCGCGCATAGCGTACGGCTCGGAAAAAATGAGGGGAGATGGTCGGCTCTCCGCCTGAGAATTGCACCGACATCTGGCGGCGCGGCTTGATGCGGACCGCGTTGTCCAGAATCTGCTTGATTTCCTCCCACTCCAGCTCGTGAACGAACCCCACCTGGTTGGCGTCCATGAAGCAGGGATCGCACATCATGTTGCA
>CAZAEY010000196.1:0-6259 GCA_964484155.1 uncultured Acidobacteriota bacterium | reverse complement strand
CTTCTGTGACGCCCCCGCCGGTGCAAAAACTTTCCGCCGAAAAAACTTGACTTTTACAAAAAACATACGCCATTAAGAATAGAACCCAGAACCCAGAAGCCGGAACGCAGGCCGCCGAAACCGTCTATGCTATTCTCATCGCATGGTCTACACGTCGGAAGCCGCAGTAGTCGAAAACCTGCGCTTTCCGAATCACAATTGCATTCTGACGGTGGAGGCGCCCGAGATTGCCTGCTCGACTCGCCCGGGTCAATTTGTGATGGCCGCCGAAGTAGGAGCCAATTCTCTCCCCTACCCTTTGTTGAAGCGGGCGCTGGCAGTATACGACACGGTTTCAGAAGCGGGGGCGCCGAAATGGATTCGTCTGCTGCTGAAGACGGTAGGAGAAGGGACGCGCAGAATCGCATCCATGCGGCGGGACGACAGATTCAGCATGATCGGTCCGCTCGGAAACGGATTCGATCTCAATGCGCTGGCGGGAAAGAGGGTTATTCTGGCGGCCGGCGGCACTGGGATCGCGTCGGTGCTACTGCCGGCACGCTATCTGAAAGAGCGCGGCCAGCAGGTTCGTCTCGTCTACGGCGGAAGGTCCCGCGACGATCTTGTTGGATTGGGCGATTTCGAGAGCTGCTCAACGCCCGTCACCGTCGCCACCGAAGATGGCAGCTTGGGCATGCGGGGAAGGGTCACGGACGCGCTAGAGCCGATTCTGGAGCGGGAATCTTCCTCCGATCTGCACCTAATCGCCTGCGGGCCGAATCCGATGATGGAAGCGGTCTCCAGGATGGCCAACGGCCGAGGCTTGCCTTGTCAAATTTCGGTGGAAGCGAAGATGGCCTGCGGATTCGGAGTTTGCCTGGGATGCACCGTGCAGACGACGCACGGATTCCGGTTGGCCTGTACTCAGGGCCCGGTCTTTTCAGCTTCCGAATTCGTATGGGAGCGCGAAGAGGCCGCGGTATGACTGTTCGGTCGGTCGACATGTCGGTCGAGATCTCCGGATTGAGTTTCAAAAACCCGGTTCTGACTGCCTCCGGCACCTTCGGATACGGCTTGGAGTTCGCCCGTTTCTTCGACCTTTCAGAACTGGGAGGCTTCTGCACCAAAGGCCTTTCCCTGGATCCGATGCCGGGCAATCCTCCCGGCCGGATTGCGGAGACGCCTGCGGGCATGCTCAACGCCATCGGGCTGGAAAACGTCGGCACGTCCGCATTTATCAATGAAAAGCTGCCGGCACTTGAAACCTGCGGCTGCCACATCATCGCCAACATCTTTGGAAAGACGATCGACGAATTCATCGCCATCGCCGAGCGTCTGAACCGCTGCCCACAGGTGAGCGCGCTGGAGCTGAACATTTCCTGTCCGAACATCAAAGAAGGCGGAGTGCAGTTCGGCCATGACGTGGAGATGACCTTTCAGGTGACCGACTCGGTGCGGCGGCACTCCTCGAAGCCCGTCTGGGTGAAGCTTTCCCCCAACGTGACCGATATCCGCAGGTTCGCCAGTGCCTGCGAATCCGCCGGCGCGTCAGCCGTTACGCTGGTCAACACCTTTATCGGGATGAGCATCGACGTCAAGAAGCGGCGGCCGATGCTTTCCAACTCCACAGGAGGGCTATCCGGCCCGGCCATCCGTCCTCTCGCCGTCCGGATGGTCCGCGAAGTGTTCGAGGAGGTCTCTATACCGGTCATCGGCATTGGCGGCATCGCGTCCTGGCGGGACGCTATGGAGTTCATTCTGGCGGGCGCGGCGGCTGTGCAGGTCGGGACCGCCAATTTCTTCGATCCCCTTGCGGCCGTCAAGGTCGTCCGGGGTCTGGAAGAGTACTGCCGCGAACAGAACGTCTCCAGGATTCGAGATCTGGTCGGAAGCGTCGCAACGTTAGAACCAGGCCAGTTTGTCTACTATTGAAGCCATGGATGCACCAACGCAGGAAGTGATGGATTTCGAAGCGGCTCGTGAGCGCCTGATCGTTGCGCTCGACGTGTCGAGCCGGCGAGTCGCCTTGCGGCTCGCAGACCAACTGTCCGACGTGGTCGGATGCTTCAAGATCGGCTTGCAGGCGTTTACATCAGAGGGCCCGGCGCTGGTCAAAGACTTGACGGCGAAAGGAGCGCGCGTGTTCCTCGATCTGAAAATGCACGACATCCCCAATACCGTTGCGGCAGGCGTGGAAGCGGCGGCAGGGCTGGGAATCGAGTATCTGACGATTCACACCCTGGGCGGTCCGGCGATGCTGAAAGCGGCCCGCAGCGGCGCCGACCGCAGTGGAAACGCGCGGTTGAAGCTGCTGGGCGTGACGGTTCTGACCAGCCTCGACGCCTCGGAACTCGCGTCGGTGGGATTGCCGTCCGATGTGCGCGCGCTTGTGCCGCGGCTCGCCCAACTGGCGCATTCCGCCGGACTGGACGGAATCGTCTGCTCGCCCCAGGATCTGGCCCATCTTTCCGGGCAGAATCAGCCCGGCTTTTTGCGCGTCACTCCCGGCGTGCGGCCGGCCGGCGCCGAGCTTCAGGATCAGGTTCGAGCGGCCACTCCGGAGGCCGCCGTTCGGGCGGGCGCAACCCACCTGGTCGTCGGCCGGCCGATTCTGCAATCGAACGATCCCAGGAATGCCGCCGTCCAAATCGTCGAAGCAATCCGCCATGCTAGGATGAAAGTCATATGAGACGCTCGGTCGGTTTTCTGATCGCGTTGATTTTTTCGACTGCGGCGACTTGGTCGGAAAACAAGATTTCCCGCTGTCACGCGTTTATCAGTTACGATTTCATCTGGACGCTGGAAATGATTCCGGACCGGGCCGGCGGAGCCACCCCGATCCTCAATATCGTCACCCTCAGGCCGGGCGAATGGGACCTGCGTCCGGAACAGATCCACTTGTTTAATTCGCGCGGACTGGAAGCCGAAATCGATCGCTTTTCGATCGAGACCGGGGAGGAGCCCTATCTGACCCACTTCCTGAAAGTGCACGGCGACAGCTTCATCGGACTGGATCTGGTGGGCGACTTCCAGGGATTCGAGGAAGTGGAGGACGTTTCAGTGGACCTGGGCGATGTCCGGTATGTGTTTGATCCCATCGACTGCCTCGATTTCGAGGTCCTGGTGGACCGCATCAATCTGGTCAACTTCGACAGCCCGGACGTTCGGGAGGACTACACCGTTTTGGGAATCGAGCTGAAAGGGAGAATTGAGCCGCGGCGATTTTAGTTTTCGCCTGGTGAGTCCGCGAGCGGTCACAGACCCTGGGGCAGCCGTGGAACCAACAGGTTCAGGCGGCGTTCGTCCAATTGCACGTGCAGCGGCAGCTTTCCCGCGGATTCACCGTCCAACTGGAAGTGGATCTCCCCCTCTCCGCTTAGCCTCACTTCATCGGATTTGACGTAAATGACGTCGGGAAGCCGCAGGTGCTTTCCCGCGCGAACCGCGGGCAGGTACCGCAAATAGCGGAAATGCCGCGAGGACTGAAAGATCGCCACGTCGAAAATCGGCTCCTGCAAATCGGCATGCGGCGCCATCAGAAAATTTCCACCATACCGCCGAACGTTCGAAATCACGGCGAATGTCGCAGGATAAGTTCGGTTGCGGACTTCCACGGTAAAGGGACCAAGAGGGATTCGCCAGATCCCGGTGAGGCCCTTCCACCAGAAAGCGAGGACGCCGAATCGCCGCTTTGCCGAGGCGGAGACATGACGAATCAGCCAGGCGTCCGGTCCGCAACCGGCCATTAAGAGAAACGGTTCGCCGTTGGCACGGCCGACGACGACCGGAATCTTTCTTCCGCGCGAAACCGTTTCTGCCGCCGCCTCCGGTGAAAACGGGAGATTCAACTCGTGCGCCAGCACGTTAGCCGTTCCCATTGGGAAAACACCAACCGGCATGCGCAGGTTGAGAAGTCGCGGGAGCAAATGATGCAATGTTCCGTCGCCGCCAGCAACCAGGATGCAGTTCTCACCGCTGTATTCAAATCTCCCAGGATCCCCCTCCAGCGCCTGTATCCGGCACCGGATGCGGCGCTCCGCCAACGCTCTTTCGAAGCGCCGCAATCGCCCTTCATGGCCCCGGCCGCTTCCAGCCTGTGGATTGAAAAGAATCAGTCCCGATTTCACGCCGGCAACACCTTACCGCATTAGCCCTGCTCGATCCCAGTACGCCCAACGCGATTGGCAAACCGACGCGTCCGCTCCGGGCGCGTTGATTTGACGGGGAGCCTCCCCAGTGAGCTCATGAAACGCCAGGATGATCGACCCATGGCTTCAACGGGCGCCGAGGGCGCCCTTCGCTCCGACATCCTGCGGCAAGCCCCCTTCGCTTGCGAAGGCGCCTTCATCGATGCGAAACGTTGTTAAACGGGGGGCAACGCTTCAGCCGGCTACTGAAATCCGACTGGAGTCCTCTCGATCCTCCGGAAGTCCTTCCAACTGTTCCAAGAACTTGTCTCGCACTGCCTCGAACTCCGGCATGCGGCTGGGGTCGACCGGCTTGTCGGAGGGAAGGGCCAGCTGTCTTTGCGGGTTGATGAAACGGCCCCTGTCATCTTGAATGCGATAATCGAGATGAGGTCCGGTGGCCACGCCCGTCGCCCCGACTCGACCGATCACATGCCCTTGCGAAACGTGCTGCCCCAACTTCACGTGGATTCTGGAAAGATGGAGATACCAGGTCGTGTAACCGTTGGGATGTCGAATCTTGACGAGGTTGCCGTTGGCGCCTCGGTAGCCGGCAAAGACCACACGGCCGCTGCCGGACGCTAGAACTGGCGTTCCGTGAGGGGCGGCGTAGTCAACAGCCAGGTGCGGTCGTCGAACGCCGGTCACCGGATGCAGGCGGGAATGGGAAAATCCAGACGATATCCTCCAGTCAGCCTTGAAGGGCACTCTCAGAAAAGCCTTCCGAACTGCTGTTCCGTCCCGGGCGTAGTAACGCTTCTCGCCGGTTTCAGGATCGGCAAACAGAAAGGCGTAAAAGCTCTTCCCCTGGTTTGTGAACTCCACCGCCCGTATGTCTCCGTATTTGACGAACTGGCGGTCGTCATACCGTTTCTCGAAGATCAGTTTGAACGAATCGTTCGGTTGAATCGACGTAAAGGCGACGTCCCACTGCAGCAGTTCGGCCAGTTCCATCACCAGCCGTCCGGTTTCGCCTTTGGAGATGATTGTGTTCCACAGCGAGTCGGAGATCCTGCCGTGCATCTCCTCAACGCGAGTCTCCAACTGCCGGACGTGTTCGGTCGCAAAGAAGCGACCGTCGATGTGATCTATTTGGACGAACTTCTCGTCGTCGATGTGGTACTCGAGACTCTTGAACTGGCCGCTTCCAAATCGTTCGACGGCAAACCGGTTTCCGGCTACCAGCCGATTCAGATTATAGACCTCCCGTGTCTCCTGAATCAGCTGATGCACCTGGCCGGGAGTGAAATCGAACCCGAACAGAACTTCCTGCAGCGTGGAGCGAGACGGGATGATGTCCTCATGCCGTTCGATTCGAAATTCCTTGGGAATTTCGGGACCGATGTAGTCCCCGCCCAGAATAGCGGTTGGCAACGAATCTTCCGCGGGCCCTTCGACCATCGGCGAAGCCAGATAGCGAACTGCGGACAGGGGGACCAGCAGAACGGCGGCCGCAAAGAGAAATCGGAACAGAATTCGTGCGCGTCGATTCATAAAATTACCCTTCCATCAATTCCCGCTTTTCAACTTTCGCTTCAAGTTTCGTTCAATTCCAGGGGGAACCAACCCTCGGACCGAACCGCCCAGTTTCACCACTTCCTTGACCAGACTCGAACTCAAATAGGAATAGTCTTCGGCCGGCATCAGAAAAACGGTCTCAATTTCCGGCCGCAGGTGCCGGTTCATCAACGCCATTTGAAACTCGTAATCGAAGTCCGTAACCGCGCGAACGCCCCGCAGTACGACAACTGCGCCCTTGGCGCTGGCGTAATTGACCAGCAGACCCTCGAAACGATCCACTTCGACATTATTCCACTGCGCTGTGACGGTTCGAAGCATTTCGATTCTCTCTTCAATGGTGAAGAGCGGATCCTTTTCCTGGTTCAACAGCACAGAAACAATCACGCGCTTGAAGATTCTCTGTCCCCGCTCGATCAGATCGAGATGACCGTTCGTCACCGGGTCGAAAGATCCCGGATAAATGGCAGTGACTCCCTCCGCGCCCGTTGCCATGGGTCCTGACATCTTAGTCTCTCAGCTCCCAACTTTCAACGATTCCGTTTCAATCCGGATTGCGCGAACTCTGAAATCTC
>CAZAEY010000195.1:0-6315 GCA_964484155.1 uncultured Acidobacteriota bacterium | reverse complement strand
CAATCCGGAGACGATTGCTTCGCGCATGTTGCACTGGATCGAGTTTTCTGAATTTTTGCCCGGGCTCGAATCGGGCCGGAAAGCATTCCTCTCCAGCAGCAACCTCCTGGTTCGCAGGAAGGATTTTATTGACGCTGGGGGATTTCTCGAGTCTGTGGAGATGTCCGAAGACGTCCTTTTTTCAGAAAGATTCAAAGGAGGATGCTTTTTTGAATCCTCCACCGGAATCGATCACTTTCATCGATCGAGAATGTCGAGCGCGCTGGCGCACTTGAAAAGACTGGGATACTGGAGCGCTCGCGCTCGCGCGGCCACTGGAATGGAAGGCGGCCGTCTCCATCGCTTTCCTCCCTTCGCATTCCTTCTTCCTCCGTTGAGACTGTTGCGCGTTCTGGGGCGATTGGGGCGCAGCGGAAGAAAAACGCAGCTTGCGGGCTTCCTTCACGCTCCGGTTCTGATGCTGGGACTCTGCTGGTGGAGCCATGGATACTTTCAGGGGCTGAAGGCGCAGGCATCAAAGACGGCGCAATCGCAGCAGAGGCTTTAGCGCGAGCGAACTTTCACGACAGGCGGCTAAGCTCTCCGCCGGAAGTTCCCGCCCTCTCAGTAGGGAGGTTCCGCACCAGGCCGGTCTTCCTCGAACTCTTTATCATCGCCGACCGGCAATTCCAAGGGCGGCGGCGTCTCGCTTTGATCCAGATTAATTCTCGGCCTTAACGGATCCCCTCGCTTCAAATTCCGGATGTCGTTGTCGCTTAGCCCAAAAAAAGCGCGAGTCGTTCGATCGACATGGTTGTAAAGGATGGGAATCTCAACCGCTTCTTCCACTTCTCCGGTCAGAAGACGAAACCTCAACCAACTGGTCAGATCCTTGTCTTCTTCTTTCCCTTTGAACCGCAGCGTCAGCCTTCCGTCGCCGCCCGGATCGATCGTTTCCGTCTTACGAATCAGCTCGAATCGTTCTTCGTCGAACTCGATGTCGACAATGCGAACCGGTGTCTTCAACCCGTTGATGATCCGGGCGCTGCCGATCTGAACGGGATTCAAGAAATGCATTTGAATCTGCGTGGGAACGATTTGAACGGTTTCCGGCAGGTTTCGCGCCCTCGTCCCCCTACCCGCCCCCGTCAGCATTCTACTGACGTCTTCCGAAGTCACCTGCGGAATCCGAATCCCCCAGCGACGGCCGTCAAAGACCCAAGTCTCGGCATGACGAATCGCATGGTAGGTTTGAGTCGCCTCAAGCAATCGTTCAACCGTCAGGAAGACCCGCGCTTCATTTTCGCTGGGGAACTCGACCTGTTCGATGCTCCAGCTTCGGATTCGATCCTGCTTCCTCTGCATGAAACGGTTTCGAGAATCCGGTTCGACATGCTGTAGAGCCTCGTAAAGGTCGCGCTGCTGAATTGAGTCCCAGTACGAAGCGACGCTGGAGCGAAGTTTCGATTCGGTTCCGGCTCCAGCAAACCCGAGAGTCGAAAACCAGAAAATGAAAAAGGGAAGCAGCCGATTCATTTCAGTTAACGAGTATAGCAGGGGAGTTCCGGGTTCCGGGTTCTTCGTTTTGGGTTCTGCTTGGCTTCTCCTGTTCAGGCTCCATACTCCTGACTCCTGCCTTCTGCCTCTCGGAACTCTGACCTCTGTCGCTCTTCAACGGGCGGCGCTTCAGCCAGGATCGGCGCCCTTCGAATCTGAATAAAAAGAAAGGAGGGACGTTGAACGCCCCTCCTTTGCATCAGCTAAATGTCGGATGCGAACGGAGTTCGCGACCCTGGAATTATTGACTGGCGGCACCAGCTGCAACCGGCGCGCCGCCGAACATTCCGCCCTGTCCCATTCCGGGAAGGAATTCGAAGTTCTGCGTAAAGCCGAGTCCGAAGATGGTCACATTGTAGGTTCCGCCTACACCGTCAAATTCGGAAACGACCCAGCCATATCCTGTAAAAAGGATGTCGCCCTCATCCTCGCCGGTAATCGCCTCCAGCAACTCGGCCAAACGCACAGTGTAGGTTTTGCCCGGATCCAAGGTGCCGTCCGCGTTCAACACGCCGTTTCCAAACGGAGTGTCGGGGCCGGTCGTGTGCACGAAGAGCGTACCGTCTGCGTCCCACAAGTAAACAGTAAAGCGACCCGAAGTCGGCGCACCGATTCCAAGACCGGCAACTTCAGCAGGAGCCGCAGTCACGTTGCTGACGCTGATGGCGGTGTCGACATTCAAGGATGAATCGTCAACGTTTGCCTGCCACGCAAGAAAATGCGCGTGAACCGCTCTGTGCGGTTCGGTGTTGTCCTGGGCCAGGAACGAAATCGTATCGGTTCCCTGGAAATTCTGACCTGAGGCGGTCGCGTTTGCAGCGAAAACCACCATGAAGAGTCCTGCGAAGATAAAGAATACTTTCAAATGTTTCATTCGTTCACTCCTTACACCTTAAAGCTTGACATTGGGAATAGCTCAATTCTCTCGAATTAACAAGGTCGAACCGAACGACTCGGATTGTCCTCAGAGCCGCGACCCGACTCACTACACAAACTGGCGCATTCTAGAGTATACCATCTCCTTCAGGGAAGTCACCCAAAAAAGAGCGGTCCTCCTGTGCAATCAAGTGTACAAAGGATGCTTTTCTGCTGCAAAAGTCGCAATTTTTCTCGGCGCCTCTTCATTTAAGGCAAATAGATCAACTGAGGAGTTCCCGTCCTTAAAAAGTCGCCCCAGATCACGTTCGGGATCCTGTCGGCTGCGTCGAATGAACCCAAGAACGTAAACGAGTTGGAACCCGACTCCCGCAACAGCAGGGCGAACGCGTCGGCGTATTCGAGTACGACGATCTGCGGACCTCCCTCTCCCGATTCCGATTCCAGTTCGATGACGCGGGCGGCTCGAAAGGTCGCGGGGCGGCCATTAAAATAGATGCCCGGAAACTGGCTGTTGAAAAACACAGTCCTTTCCAGGGCGCGATCCTGAATGTGCAGGAAATTACGCGCACCGATCCTTCGGATTTCACGGGTGCTGACAAGCAGGAACGAATCGACGCTGACGCCTAGTTCGCGAAGATACCGAAGTTCATTCCCTGCCTGCTCGTAGACCAGCAAATTCGGATTTTTTGTCGTCTTGACAACGACATTCAGCCGGCCGTCTCCATTGATATCGTAAACGGCGAGCCCCTCCACAAGCTGCAAAAAGAGAAAGGTGTCGGAAGCCTTCGCAAACCGCTGACTGCCCGGCTGCGCCAAGTGAAGCTCGATCGTGGAGCCGAGAGCGTTTCTTCGAGCCACTACAAGATCCCTGGCTCCGTTGCCGTTGAAATCGACTGAAACCGCAACCTCTCCTTTGGAAAAGAACTCAACCCGTCGGGGAGTGCCGACAACGCCGGGAAGGATTGAAATCGCCGTGCCATCCTCCATTGCAATCCGTCCGTCTGGTTCCCGGTAGCCGCGCAAGGTCTGGAATTGACCGGTCGCCTGACTCGGGCCGGCGACCAGAAAAGACCATTTGAGCTCGAAATCCTCTTCGTTCGGGGATTGCCCGGGCGGCTCGGAAGACCCTCCCGAAGGTCCCTCCTCGCCTGGCGGAGGAGTCGAAGCCGGCGGAGGAGAATCGGAAGGGCTGCCTGAATCCGGATCGCTCCCTTCGGGTGCGGAGCCCCCGGGGCTTCCGGAGTTGAGAGCGCGCCGAAATGGGTTCGCATCGGAATGAATCGTTCCGCCCGCGCCTGGGAAGACGAAATCGGCCGCCTGGCTCAATTCCCGATCCATTCTCTCGAACGCCTGCGCGGCTCCGGAGAGAAGCGCGGCGCCTGCTCCTTCGCCGCCGGACTCCTGCGAACGACCCGCAGCCGGGCCGGCGGCGCCGGCCTGAGCGCCCGAAGGAGCCCTCTGCCGCGATGGAGCGGAGGGAATGCCCGAAGAACTTCGCGCCGAGTCGAAAGCAGCAGCTGAGGGGCCACTCAGCGACCGGCGGTCGCCGCTGGATTCGGACCGATCAGCCGCTTGCCTTCGATAAAACCCAGCTCCGGCCGAAACGTCGGAAACGCCGCTAAGATCGACTTCCTGAACCGAAGGTTTGGCCGGGATCAGCAGATAGCGGATCTCCGGAGTCAGATAGCTGAAAACCGGAAAACTCACGATCAATCCGAATGTCAGGACGATTCCCAGGAATCTCCCGAAAGAGGTTCCGCTCTGATTTTTCGATTGGTTCGACTGTTGCTGATCCAAGTCCCAGTTTCCCCGGTTAAAGCCTCATTGCACCAGAAGTTTACAGGATTTTCAGTGTCGCCAAATACAAAAAGGAGCCGAACTTCATGGAAATCCGGTGCAAGCTTCGCTCTGGCAATTTATACAGGATTGCACGGACACAAGTAAAGCAGGGCCGCCCTTTCGACTATCCGTCGATTCTCAAGGGCCTGATTCGCCCGGTAGCGCGCGGCGCCCCTCCCCGTCTTGGACTGGACCGAATAATCCTGCATAATGAGGATCTTTGACCTGAACGGCATCGCCGCTTCAAGTGATGAGCCGGCGACTGACGCGCACTCCGATCCAGGCTTGGCAGTTTTGCAACTTTTGACCTCTCGGGGCATCTGTTATGGGTGCTTTTGGACAGGGAGGATTGATCGAAAGTTTGGCTGAAGCGGAGTTGGCGCGGGAATCAACGCTTCCGTTACCGCTTCGATGTCTGCTGAGATCAATCAGGAAGAGCTCAAAGCGATCGTGGAACAGGCTCAAGCCGGCTCGCTTGATCACTTTCAACAGCTCTACTCCCTGTATTCGAAACCGATTTTTAACTTCATTTGGAGGCTTGTCGGCTCTCCGAATGAGGCCGAGGACCTGACGCAGGACACCTTTTTTAAGGTGCATTCGGAACTTTCGAATCTGCGCGATCCCGGACAGTTTAAATTCTGGCTGTACCGGATAGCGCGGAATGAAGTTTACCAGAAGCTGCGGCGAAGTCGTCGAAGATCAGAGGTTTCGATTGATGATGAGGAAATTGCTTTTTTCGAGTTTCTGCCAGACGAATCGCACGGTCTGGATCCGGAAAAGCAGGTTCTTTCCGAGGAGTTGAATCGAGTGATCGCACAGGCTCTGCAAACCCTGAAACCGAAATACCGGGATGTATTCATCCTGGCCGTCTTTGAGAAGCTGAGCTACGACGAGATCACGCAGGTCGTGGGACGATCGCTGTTGTCAGTGAAGACGGACATTTACCGGGCGCGTCTGGCTGTCAAGCAGGCCATTATCGATTATATGAGGCGCAGATCATGAAGTGCCGGCGCTGGCAAGTCGAGATCTCGACATGGCTGGACCATCAGCTTTCCGGCCGGGAGGCCGAATCGCTGCAGACGCATCTGGCAGAGTGCCCCGACTGCCGCAGCTTTTATCAAGACCAACTCGAAGCGGAATCCTTGCTGGAGCAGGCGACCAAGCTCCGCCTGCAGCCCGGGCCTCAGATTTGGGCCGGGGTGCGCGCGAGAATCGTCGAATCGGCTTCCGGTTCCGAGCATTCGTGGTGGCCCCGTCATTGGGACGTCCTTCGGATCCCCCGCTTGGCGTACGGCGTCTTGACGCTGATGATCCTGGTAGCGGGCATGTTCTGGATGTTGCGATTGCAGCCCGACTCGCTCGAACTTCGGCAACTCGCAGAGTTGGAGGCGTTTTCGTTGGAAGTGGCGGGCAATCCGTTCATCGTGGAAGCCCGATTCGAAAGAGAGAATCCCTTTCTTCCGGTCGCTTTCGGGGATGACGGAAACCCGTTTACACAGGACAGGGGTGGGAAATGAAATCCAAAATGACGTCGTTTTTTCTCTTGACCTGCCTGCTGAGCGCTGGCGCGTTGGCTCAGAGGGCGGAGTTGCCTCAGAATCCCCGGCAACAGGAGGAGACCAAGCTGCGATTTGCCGCATCCCAGCATGAAATTATTTCGATTTTGCTCCATGAGGAGCGATACGACAGCGTCCTGGAGGAATTTCAGAAGATTCTGGATCTTTCCTTCGTTGGAGAGAACGAGGCCCTCGTGGTCGAGGAAGCGTGGCTGATTGCTGAATATTTGCGCGAAGCTGGACAGTTCGAAGTCGCGCACCAGGTCGTAGATCGCACCTTAAGCGAAGTCGGATCCGTGCAGAATCGATTCCTTTTAATGATGCTGAAAGGAAAAGTTCTCAGAGAGGAAGGGCGCCTTTCGGAAGCTTTGGACGTCTACCGTCAGGCTCAGGAATTGAAGAACTGACCGACTAGCCAACCATTTCAACCTTAACGCCTGCGGGAGCTGGAGGGGGGATTCCGCAGGCTTTCCTTTTTGGTGCTGTGTGCTGCGTTCCGCGTGCT
>CAZAEY010000194.1:0-6315 GCA_964484155.1 uncultured Acidobacteriota bacterium | reverse complement strand
GCTTGACTGCATGAGTGTACGCGGAGCGCGAGACATCGGAGTCTCTGGACTACGCCGGCCGATTGGGGGCTCAAAAATGGGGTCGACCGCATTTTTCACTTTCCAGCTTCTGCTCCTGGCTCAGAAACGGCGCTCCTCGATGGCACTCCGTCGCAAGCCTAAGACTAAGAATTCAGATCCGGAGTGCACAGAAAAGGCAAGGTTTTCGTCAGGGGCGAGATTTGCTCGGGCCCCCGACTTATGGCCGCAGCGTCGCAAGAAGGCGCTCTGAGAGAATCGACGCAGGCGCATCCCCTCGCTTCGCGCTCGGGGCTCCCCGGCAAATCGGTTCAGGGTCGGCAGGTTGAGGCGGTTTCAAGCCGGAGCCCTCGACGGGGAGTCGAGGGGGAGGGAGGACATCGCACGTCGATCTCTGTCGAGCTTGCGCGCCGGCTCGCGGCAATCGAATGCGTTGGGCTGGACGGCCGCCGGTAGGCCAGCTCCAGGTCGCAGCCCGGCCGTCCCACGTGCGCTGAAAGCACAGGCCGCTCCGCCTTGCCGGCAATTCGGCAGGTTGCCAGAGCCGCCCCGCCTTGGCACAATGCGAAGATGGGATGGCAGCCACGCTCGACGCCTATTGCGCCGATTCCGGAGCTGCGGCTCGGGGCTTTCCCAGCAGTTTGAAACCTCACGCATTTGGATGAATTCGAATATGCCGTCTGCCGTCAGGATCGCCCTTCTCCTGCTAACGGTTTGGCTTTTCGGTTGCCCGAGGCAGGGATCTCCTCCCGTCACTTTCAGTGAAGAATCGGCGGAAGCTTTCTTGGAGGAGGTGCAGCGAAGGACGTTTCGCTGGTTTTGGGAATGGACCAACCCGGGCAACGGCCTGGTGCCGGACCGAACGCCCGAGCCTCCCTTTTCCAGCATTGCGGCCATCGGCTTCGCGTTGACCGCGTATCCTGTGGGAGTCGAGCGAGGCTATATTACAAGGGAGCAAGCTGTCGAAAGAGTCCGCGCCACGCTTCGGTTTCTGTGGGAAGCTCCGCAGGGTCAGGATCCCGAAAACGCGTCCGGCCATCAGGGATTTTTCTACCATTTCCTGGAAATGGACAGTGGGCTCCGGCACGGCGCCAACGAGCTCTCCACCATGGACACCGCTCTCTTGATGGCGGGGGTGCTGTTTTGTCAGTCGTACTTCGAACGATCGGTCCCGTCGGAGGAGGAAATCCGCCGGCTAGCCGATCAGTTGTACCTTCGAATTCGATGGGATTGGCCGCAGCCGCGCAGGCCCTTGATCTCGCTCGGCTGGAAGCCGGAAGAGGGATTTCTTCCCCATGATTATGAAGGCTACAGCGAGGCCATGATTTTGTATCTTTTGGCTTTGGGTTCTCCCACCCATCCGGTCGAGCCGGAAGCGTGGGAGGCCTTTACGGAAACCTTCCTCTGGGCGGATTTCTACGGCTACGAGCATGTCAATTTCAGCCCCCTGTTCGGGCATCAGTACACGCATGTCTGGGTTGATTTTCGCGGGATCCAGGATGCGTACATGCGGGAGAAGGGGATCGACTATTTCGAAAACTCTCGCCGGGCCACCTATTCCAACCGCGCTTACTGTATCGACAATCCGATGAACTGGAGAGATTACAGTGAGAATTTCTGGGGTCTGACCGCATGCGACGGCCCGGCCGACATCGAGGCCGCGATCGACGGAAGAAAGGCTCGCTTTCACACCTACTGGGCACGCGGGGCCAGCCGGAGCGACATCCGCGACGACGGGACGCTGGCGCCGACCGCAGCCGGCGGTTCGGCGCCGTTTGCTCCCGAAATTGCCATCCCGGCGCTGAAAGCCATGCGCGAACGGTATGGCGACCTGCTCTTTAACGAGTATGGTTTCCTGGACTCCTTCAATCCTTCATTTCGTTTCGAAGGAGTCGAACCGTCCCAAGGGCGGGTGCATTCCGAACATGGGTGGTTTAACTCCGATCAACTGGGAATCGACCAGGGTCCGATTCTGCTAATGCTGGAAAATCATCGCAGCGGCTTCATCTGGGAGGTCATGAAGCGCAACCCGTATATCGTGCGCGGTCTCTGTCTGGCGGGATTTCAGGGAGGCTGGCTGGCGGGGCGATGCGAAGTGGAGTCGAACGGCGCGGGCCGGCAGGCAGCCGGTTTTTAGGCCGGCCCGGCAAGGGGGGCGGACGAGTGCAACGCTGCTAGCGCCCGCCAAGGTGCGGCGCTGCCGGTCTCCGTTGTTGATGCGGCCGCATAAAGCGTCGCCCGAAAGGCCTCTCTAGAAAGATAACCGCGCCTGCAGTTCGACGACGCGGCCGGCCATGCCCCCTTCCGAACGCCCGAAGAAGAAGTCGTTTTCGATAAACGTTCCCGGACTGAAGAATCCAAAGGGAAGCAGATTTCGATTATTGAAGGCGTTAAAGAAGTTGGCTCGGAATTCCAGATTAGCTCCCTCGCGAAATCCCAGATGGGTGTCCTTGACGAGGCTCAAATCGACGTTGGCGTATCGCGGCCCGCGAAAGGAATTACGGCCGATCCCAGGCGGTCCCGGAGTCGCGATGTCGAAAAACTCCCGTCCTCCTCCTGGAAAATTTCCGCCGGGGCGCATGAACGCATCGTCACTTGTGCTGAAGTCGACCTCGCGCAGCTGCGCCGTGGGTCGCGACGGCGACAGTCCCGGAATCGGGCTCAGCGGCTGTCCGGTTTTCGGAGTCCAGGGAAATCCGGAGTGCGCGGTGAGAATCCCGTTCACCTGCCATCCTCCGAAGGCTTTTCCGACGAAATCGCTGCGCCCTCTCAACAGCGGCAGCTCCCAGAGGCCGCTGATAACCAGGTTGTGCGCCACATCGAAATCGGAGGGTCCCCGCTCCGATGCGAGATCGATGGGGAAAGTCTGGTTGGTGGCGGCTCCGAATTCTCCTGATCCAGTGTCGATGCTTTTGCTCCATCGATACTTTGTGTCGAGCCTGAATCCGTTGCGGAAGTCGCGGTTGAGATTGACGTTCAGGGCGTGAAAGTTGGCATTGACGTCGGGCATCGGAAAAAAGACTGCGAAAAACGCCGGGTTGGCTTCAAAAAGCAGGTTCTGGTTGACGGTGCGGACCAGTTTGCGACTGCTGCTTCCGGAGTAGCCGAGTGTGAAATGGTAATCACGTGGCAGCCGATACTCCGTGTCCAGCGACCACAAAAAGACGTAGGGATTAGGCATCTCCGGAGGAGTGCCCCAGATTTCCACGGAGCGCCCCGCCGGGGACCCGGTTTCGGGATCGATCGGGCCACCCAGCGCCGGGTTTGCCGGAAAGCTGAAAGGCGTGCGGTCGGAGCCGACCGCAAACAGAATCTGCCCGTCGGCAAATGGGGTTCCAAAATCTTGCTCAGCCGTGCCGCAACAAAGGTTGAAGCGAGCGAAAAACGGTGGATTGCCTCGAGAATTGGCAAAGATTACGTTCGGATTTCGGTTGTAAAATACGCCGGCGCCGCCTCGTATTACAATATTGTTGTTGAAGGCGAGAGGGCTCCAGGCAAACCCCAGCCGCGGCCCGAAGTTATTGCGATCGGACTCGTAGAGCTGGTCCACTAGCACGACGCGACTGTCGACAAGCCCTTGGGGGCCGAATTCCAGGTTGGTCAAGCGATTGAACTTTTCCTTGAGAGGAGTGAAGTATTCCCATCTGAGCCCCAGATTCAAGGTGAAGTTGGGTCGCACCTTCCAGTCATCGTGCAGAAAGAGAGCGTAATTGCGCGTGCGGAAATCCCGCTGCGCGTCGATGGGGGCTCCGGTCCGAGGGTCCGCGTTGATGGCTTGGAAAATAGGCGTTTCGTTGGCCAGATTCCAAAGATTGACGAATGAATAGATCGGGCGGGCGCCCCCGAGCAGATTGTTGTTGTCCTGCTCCCAGGTCAGCTCGACGCCCATCTTCAGCCCGTGGCTGCCCACCATCGTGCTGATCGTGTCGCTGAAGCGGAAAGTGTTCTGGGCGAAAATGGCCGGAGTCGTCTCGTCTCTCGGCGCACCGAATCGGATGCGGTCGAACGGGAGTCCTTCCACTTCGATTCGAGGAATTCCCCAGTTGGTGTCCGCGGACCTCATCGTGTCGAAATGGAAACGCGTAAAGTTGAGTCGCGCTTCATTTAAGGTCGTAGGCGAAACTATCCGATTCCAGAGAACGGTGGCCGCTGAATTGAGCGGCTGAAACTGAATGTCGCCGATCGGACGGCTCCGGTTGCCTGCATCCGCGCTGACGTCGTCGCGTTTGGTAAAGAAAGTGCTGACGGCGATTTGATCGCTTCCCCGGTCGAAATCAACCCGGGTGTTGAACTGATCTCCCCGAGTCAGCCGGGGCAGCTGAAACTGGGCGAACAGAATGTCCGGGATGCCGTCGAATCCGCCGCCAGTCGGGTTGCCCAGGCTCACATACTGCCCGATTTGGCCGGTGGGGGAGCCGATATCCAATCCGCCTGCCACGACGCGGCAGAGATCGGGATTATTTCCGAACGCCGCGCAGTCGACGGGAATGACCGCGTTGATTCGCGGCAGCATGTCGGCTTGCCCGAGGAACGCCGCCAGCAAACCGTTCGGTCGCGTGTTTTGTATCAGTTGGCGGTATTCCGGCGTCTCCGCAAATCCCGTGAAAAAGTCCGTATCGTTGCTCCGCAGGCCTTCATAGGAAAAGAAGAAGAAAAGATGCTCCGGATGAACGGGTCCTCCAAAGCTTCCGCCAAACTGCCGGAAACGGCGCTCCACTCGGACCGGCGGCGCCCCGGGGCCGGCGAACTTGTTAAACGCATTTAATTCCGGATCCTGAAACTTGAAAAAGGCGCTCCCTCGATAAGCAGTGGTTCCGCTGCGCGTGACCACACGGATTTGAGCGCCGCTGTTTCGGCCGCTTTCCGCCGAATATTCGCTGGAAAGGACCCGCATCTCTTTGACAGATTCCTGGTTGGGCGAAACGACTGCTGCGCCGCCCCATTGCAGGCTGTTTACGCTCACCCCGTCGACCTGGAAGTTGTTCCCAGAAACTCTTTGCCCTCCGGAAGTCACCTGGACCTGGTTCTCCACCTGGAAAATGGAAGTGTTGGAGCCGCCCGGCCCCACGGCGTTGGGGAGATTGACCGCATCGCCGCTTCCTGACCGCGCGCCGGTGCCGAACACTCCAGGCGCCAGCCGAACCAGTTCGTAAGGATCGCGGCCGAACTGCGGAAGGCGCTCGATTTCTTCCGTTCCCAGAACGCGGCCTATGGACGGATTCTCAGTCTGCATTTCTCCGACGGCTGTAACGGTGACCGTTTCCTCGACTGTCGCCGGGCGTATTTCCAGATTCAAGCCGCGCGCCTGCTCCGCCTGAACCCGGACGTCTTCCATGACCACAGTCTGAAACCCGGGCAGTTCCGCCGTCACCTGGTAGATCCCGGGCGGCAGGCCGTCGATACGGTACAAGCCGACATCGTTTGTGATGGTCGTTCGAGAAAGGCCGGTCTCCCGGTTCACGGCGGTCACCTCCACTCCCGGGATGACCCCCCCCGTCTGATCGGTCACCACCCCCTGAATACGGGCGGCGAACTGCGCCGCGATCGCAACGGTCAACATACAAAATACAACGAATCCAATGGCGCCCTTCAAAACCCCGTTCCCTAGTTTCATATCTGGAGTTCCTTTATCAATTGACAAGCTCTCAACCAGCCGAGAGGTCGACCTGTCGTACAAATCGAGATCCGAAGTTCCATTCAGAGTCGAACGGATTGATCCTAATCGGCTTTCTTCTACTTGTAGCAAATCGGCCGCTGACCTACAAGTGCGCCACTTGGATTTGTCGGTTAGGCGACCGTAGCATCCTATGGTAAGGATGACTTCAGGTCGAGCAGGCGTGGAGTCCTGACGGGGGAACTGTCAGAGAATCGATTGCGATGGCCTCAAGCGAACTTGGCGTGCAATTGAAGCGATTTCGGGTCGGAGTGACGACCTTGAAATTCAAATTTCACGATTAATTGAGCCGCACATGATCCTGATCTCGCCGGAATACCCCGATCCATTGGGGTTCTCCAAGGAGCCGGTGGAATTGTCGATGGCATGGCTCCACGTGAAGGAGTTGAGCAGATAGAGCCCCCGGGTGGCGCGACGCTCGAGCTTCACTTGCAGCGCGTGGTAATTCGAGCCCGCTCGATTGAAGGCCGTCGAGATTGCGGAGAGTTCGGAAAGCTGCTGGCGAACAGGATGGAGTTGTTAATCGGGTCGAAGTTGGTGAGCCGATCGTTGTTTTCCCACAGGGGACTGCCGTACTCGTAGCGGACACCCAGATTCAAGGTCAGATTGGGCGTCACCTTGAA
>CAZAEY010000193.1:1985-6323 GCA_964484155.1 uncultured Acidobacteriota bacterium | reverse complement strand
ACGCCGAACTACACCCGCCTCTTCTGATAAAAGACGCAAAGATCGGCCAGAAAGCAATCGGCGCACCTGGGTTTCTGCGACTTGCAGATCTGCCTGCCGTGGTGAATCAACTGGTGAGACAGCCGGATCCACGAGCTCCTTGGGATTTTTCGGATCAGATCCTTTTCGACTTTGACGGGGTCCTGATTTCGGGTCAGACCCAGGCGCTGCGCCAGCCGCTTCACATGCGTGTCGACAACGATTCCGTCAGCGATTTGAAATGCGACGCCAAGCACGACATTGGCCGTCTTACGAGCAACGCCGGGAAGCTGAAGCAACCGCTCCATGTCGGCGGGAACCTCTCCTCCGAACCTAGCGCAGATGTCTCGCGAAGCGCCGATCAAGCTTTTCGTCTTATTTCGAAAGAAGCCAGTGCTACGGATCATTTCCTGGATTTCGTCCGGATCGGCGCTTCCCATCGCCTGGGCGTCCGGAAATCTTTCAAACAGCGCAGGGGTGACTTGATTGACCCGTGCATCGGTGCACTGGGCCGAAAGAATCGTGGAGACCAGCAGCTCAAAGGGATTGGAGTGTCTCAGCGCGCAGTCGGCTTCCGGATAGTACTGATCCAGCCGGTCCAGGATCTCCTGAATCCTGACTTGCTCCTTCTCCCTCGGACGAGCCACCCGGGTATCTTAACAGAGGGGCATTCAGTTAGGCCGAAGCGTCAATTCCCCACGAAACGCGAATAGATGGCCCGAGCCTCGGTCAGGTCTTCGGTTCCCTTGATAATGGCTCTCCCATCCGGAAACACGGCAAGCTCCAGTCCATTGACCCGGGCCCGGATCATATATTCGCTGGACTGGACATCGAGATTTCGGGACAGGCGTCGAGCGATTTGCTCCAGGTCCACCCGATTGCGTCGGGCGGGATAGACCTGCACCGCATCGCGTCCGCAGAGTCTTGTCAAAAGGGATCGATCTCCGCCGCCCAAAAAATCGAACCTCCTGCAGCCGCAGCAGGGGCAGTCGGGGAATGGTCCTCTGGGCAGCGGAACGGATCTCCACGTCCCCTTCCAGACGTCTCCTTGAAAAACCCTGGGCTCGAGCGTTTCCCCCACCAGGAGCTTGAGGGCCAAGGTGGCCTGCGCGGAGCTGACCTGGTGGACGATAGTGGCGATGATTCCGGCGGATTCGCACGTCTCGACGGCGCCGGGCGCCGGCGGTTCCTCCATCAGACACCGCAGGCAGGGAGTTTCTCCGGGAACGACTGCGCAGGCGACGCCGTAGCTGCCCAGCGCGGCGCCGTAAATCCAAGGGATTCCGTATTTGACGGAGAAATCGTTCAACAGGAAGCGCAATTCGAAGTTGTCCGATCCGTCAATGACGACATCGGCGCCGCTGCAGTGCTGCTCGACGTTTTGGTACGTCACGTCGCAGACGACCGCCTCCACCTCCACTTCGGAGTTGATAGCTGAAAGAGCCGCGCCGGCGGCAACGGCTTTCGGAAGGCACTCTTCTGCGTCCTTTTCCGTAAAGAGACTTTGGCGGTGCAGGTTGTCCTTTTCCACGAAGTCTCGATCCAGGATCTTAACTCGACCGACTCCGGCGCGGACCAGCAACTCGGAGCCGACGCTCCCCAGCGCGCCGCATCCGGCCACGACAACCTTCGCGGCGTTCAGCCTCTGCTGCCCAGCTCTCCCGATTCCGTCAAACAGGAGCTGGCGGGAATATCGCTCCGTCATTGGTTCATTGTACCATTGAGGGTTGGAGATGCCTTTGGCTGGAGAGGGAAAGAGAGTCCGAAAAAGAAGAAGGGACAGGCGGGCGCCCCGACGCTCGTCGCGACGGTTCCTGCGCAACGCGCTGGCGCTATCGTGCGTTCTCCTGTTCTTGATCGGGAGCGCACTAGGGATCTTCTATTACGCCCGCTTTCAGCGACTCATGGACGCTCGATTGGAGGCGTTCCAACCGGCGAGAACCGCCATCTATTCGGCTCCGCTGCCGGTGTTTTCGGGCGGACGCATCGAACCGGAACCATTCCGGCTGCGACTTCACCGGCTGGGATACGCTCCGGGTCCCGGCGACCGCTTCGACGACTGGTATGAACGGGAGGGGGAGCGATTCAAGATCTATCACACGCTGCCAGGGCGAACCCGGACTCACGTCGAAGTGACCATCGCAAGCGGCCGCGTTGCAGAGATCAGGGACAACGGCAGGCTCGTCGACTCGACGCTGTTGAGGCCTCTGCTGCTTTCCAATCTCTTCGACGCACGGCGGGAAAAGAGGCGATTTACGCCGTTCGACCAGCTGCCGGAGACGCTCGTCCGATCGGTCCTGGCCGCTGAGGATGAGCGATTCTTTTCTCACTCGGGATTTGACCTGCTTTCGATCTTCCGCGCCACTTACGTCAACGTTGCAGGACCGGGACCGAATCAAGGGGGGAGCACGCTGACTCAACAGTTCGTCAAGAACTTCTTCCTGACGTCGGAGCGCACGTGGAGGAGAAAACTCCAGGAACTCTACTTTGCGATTCTGCTGGAACGGAAATACGATAAAGAGCGGATTTTCGAGCTGTACGCCAACGAAGTGTATCTCGGGCAGCGAAACTCCTTTGCGATTCACGGATTCGGCGAGGCTTCGGCGCTTGTATTCGGAAAGGACGTTCGCGATCTCACGCTGGCCGAATCCGCTCTTCTGGCCGGAATCATCCAGGCGCCGAACCGCTATTCACCATGGAGGCGAGGGGAAGCCGCGCGAAACCGGCGCAACTACATCCTGACGCTGATGGAGCGGAAGGGGATGATCGCGCCTCAGGATGCCGAGGCGGCCAGAGCCGAACCGCTGGCGATTCAGGCGGAGGAGTTTCGCGGGGCTGCCGAGGCTCCGTATTTCGTCGACTACATCCATTCGATCCTGAACAGGCTCGACATCGGGTGGGGGGGCGCTTCCGAGGTGCAGATTTTCACAACTTTGAACCCGGAACTGCAGGGAGCGGCCGCGAATGCCGTGCGGGAGGGGCTGGCCGCAATCGATCGGGTCGTTTCCGGGCCGGCAAGGCCGGAGGCGGCGCTGGTGGCGCTGGACCCTCGAAACGGCGACATTCTGGCGATGATCGGTGGAAGGGATTACGGAGCCAGCCAGTTCAACCGCGCGGTCTACGCCTATCGTCAACCCGGATCGACGTTCAAGCCGATCGTCTACGCGGCGGCATTTCAAATCTCAAAGGACTGGGAGCCTCCCTTGACGACCGCCAGCTTCTTTCTGGACGAACCTCACACCTTTCAGTTTCAGGACCAGGAATACGCGCCCAGGAACTCGGGAGACCGCTATATGGGCCCGGTGCCCCTGCGGCAGGCTCTAGCCCATTCGTTAAATATCCCCTCGGTCAAACTGGCCGAACGCATCGGGTTCGATCGACTGGTGGAATCGGTCCGCCGGCTGGAGTTTTCCCGGCCGCTGCAGCCTTACCCTTCTCTTCCGCTGGGCGCTTTCGAAGTGTCGCTGCTCGAACTGGCGCAGGCGTACACTCCTATTGCCGGAGGCGGCGTCTTCCACTGGACGCGGGCCGTCAAGTCCCTGGACGTGGACGGAGCGACCCTGGCGCAACTCCCAGGGAATTCCTTCAACTGGATCGATCCGGAAGTTGCATTCCTGGTGGCTTCTATGCTGGAGACGGCGATCGAGGAAGGGACTGGAAGGGCCGTTCGCACCAGCGGATTTGCGGCGCCCGCGGCCGGCAAGACTGGCACCGCTGACGACGGCTGGTTCATCGGATTCACGCCGGAACTGCTTTGCGCCGTCTGGGTGGGTCATGACGATTCGAGCCCCTTGAGCCTGAGCGGAAGTCGGGCGGCGCTCCCCATCTGGACCAACTTCATGCAGCAGGCGCAGCGGCTCGGCTATCTGAAGGGCGAAGGGTTCAAGCCGCCTCCGGGCGTAGTGGCCGTTCAGATCGATCCGCTGACCGGCTGGCTGGCCAGCGACCGCTGCCCGAATCGACGCACCGAGTACTTTGTCGCAGGAACCGAACCGGCTCGATTCTGTCCGGGAAAAGAGGACCGCGCCCAATACGCCGCCATGGACGGACAGCCGGTCGAAAAAAGCGGCGGCGTCTGGGGCTGGCTCAAGAGAATTTTCTAACGCGGCTGAGCTCGGACGGATTCGCAAGCTTGGACGGTTTGTTCCGCGTTCCGCGTTCCACCAGTGGGAGAAAGCCCCAGCAGCCCGCAAGGCGGGCGACGTTCAATAGGCCCACAGCGGGAGCTGTGGGTTCCAAACGAACAAGAAACCCTCCGAGCCCGGAAACCGGGCGACGCGGCCAAGCCGCGGAACGATGGACCCAAGAATTTGGGACGCG
>CAZAEY010000193.1:0-1885 GCA_964484155.1 uncultured Acidobacteriota bacterium | reverse complement strand
TGGCGGCGATTTGACGGTCACATCGATTTCAACCTGTTCAGCCGTTCGATGAACTTTCCCTTGCGCGTATGTCGCTCGCGGATCGCATCAAGACGCCGGGAATAATCGACGAGCATACCTTCATTCGCGGCGATTTCATTCAGATCGGCGAGAAGGCTCGCGGCGCGATCGTAGCTGGAAGCGTTGCGGCGTTCGATTTCATCCTCGATCTCGCGCCAGACGCTCGGCCCACGCCGTCTGACGGACTCGAGCCGAGCCCGCCTCGCCTTTTCCGCCTCGATGGCCTGTCGGCGCTTTTCCGCCTTGCGCCGTTCGGCCTCCGCGCGTTCGCGTGCTTCAAAAATTTCTTCCGCGCGCTTGCGCAATTCGCCGACCGTGCGACAAGCACACGGCGCAGCAGCGAGGCGATCGCGTATCGTGCCCTTGAGTTCGGCCGCCACATGCAAATCTCCCTCCACAAGGCGCAGCAACAGCTCCGTCTTTTCCCTGTCCGAGATGGCCGCCAGTGTCGCCCGCGCCGCTTCGGCCGATGGCGCCGCATCGCCAGCGCCACGCTCAGCGGCGGCCGCAACGAGATCCGCATCGATATCGAAGAAATCAACAAAAGCTTCGAGTGCGCCGGAAAGCGGACCGATCCCCGGAAGCGGCTCGGGAGCGTTGTCGGGCAGGAAATCTTCCTCCACCGCAGTCAGCCACAATAGATAGAAGAGGCGCAAATCGCCCGAGAGCACGTCGGCGCGCAGCGGCGCAAGCGCAGCAAGCCGGCCGGAACCGTCGACCCAATCCTCGTAGTCCGGCTCGACTTCTTCGCGGCAAATGTCGACAATCAGATTCTCCCGGGACGCCCAGACTTCCACCCAATCGACTTCGCGCAGAAAGGGAGCGAGCTTCGAACGGTCCAAGAGCCGCTTCGGCGCCCGCATCATCAGTCGGCGGGTTCCCCAATTGGTGAGGTAGAGATGCAGGTCGAACCAGCGTTGCATGAGCTTGTTCGGATCGCCATTGAAGTCACCCCATTCGTAATGGTTGGTGAAGCTCGTCGCCGTGATCTGCGCACGCGTCGAGATCGCCCGCAAGGCCTGCCGGTCGGCTTCATTCAGCCGGCAGTCGATCGCCTGAAATTCGTAATACTGGTATTCGCTCATGGACGCTTTCTTCCGATGATCCGCGATTGCCATGATAGCGCAGTCGGAAAAATGCGCCGAACGCTTCACCGCAGGCGCGAACGTGAGACCTCTCAAAAGCAGCATGCAGACAATCGCTTAGGAAACCACGACGGAGCCGCGGCTAGGCGAGCTTTTCTGGCTTGCGGTTCGACTGTATGGCTGGCTCATTGGCTGAGACGGCGTGGCGGGCCTCGGAGGTTGGAGTTTGCGTTTCAGGCGCCTATTCCGGTCAAAGTTGCCACCGAATCCAGACAAACTTGCCAGGGGATCGATCGGGGGTGGAGCGGCCCAACGGCCGGGAGCTGGAGCAGATGGCGGGAGATCAGGTGAGGCGGCTGACCCGGCTCAGCTTCCTCGCAGCCCACATCATGTTAACCGGGGAGGCTCGTAAAAATATACGTCCCCTAACTTCGTCAGAGTCCCTTTCAGTTGATATACTGACGGACCCACATTTTGCGGTGCCGGCGCGAAGTCTACTCGCACATCTTCGACGGCAGCAGAGACATGTCGCGCAAAATCAACGCCGACAACACGACAGCCAATCTCTACACATTCTCACTGAAATTTCTGCTCAGGTGCGACGAAGGCATGGATTCTCTGACGTAATTCCCAGGGGCGAAAGCCCCAGCAGCCCGCAAGGCGGGCGACGATCAATAGCCCACAGCGGGAGCTGTGGGTTCCAAACGAACAAGCCCCCCCCCGAGCCCGGGAACCGGGCG
>CAZAEY010000192.1:0-6324 GCA_964484155.1 uncultured Acidobacteriota bacterium | reverse complement strand
GAGTTGAGTCAGCCATTCCTGATGGGGACGGATGTCTGAATCGCCGAAGGCGATGAGATCATCTTCCGGCCGGAGGCTGTCGATGGCGCACAATTGACTGTGAACTTTCTGGCTGCGGCCCTGAGCTTTCCCTGAGACGATCAGTTTTGAAGGCGTTTCGGCGCGGCGGCGGACCTTTTCGATGGCGTCCACGCTGGGATCGTCCGGATTGTCGACGGCGAAAATGACCTGGTGGTCCGGGTGATCCTGCCGGAGAAACGACTCAAGATTCTCTTTCAACCCAGAATCCAGGCCGCGACAGGGGATGATGAGCGAAATCGAAGCAGGCGGGGCAGGTCTTGTCGCTTGGCGCGCCTTTAGAAAGCTGGACCGGAACGCGAGTCCGCTGCGGACGGACAACAGCGCCTCTGCAAGAGCCAGCGCGATCAACCCGAGCGCGAGATAAAGCATGCTCTAACAACCCTCTTGGGCAGGATTCCGCACACAGGTCCCGCTGCTGCGCCGGATAGCGGTTCACCAGCTGCGCTGCCGCCCATCGCGCATTCTCGGCACGGACGGATCGGCACGCCGATTCGCGACCCTCCCGGACTGCTGCCCGGGTGCAAGGCGTTTCTTCCACGATGCTGCTGCGCAGGGAATGGGATGAATCTCAAGAGCCCCCCAAAAGGCTGCATTTCAGCACCGAAGAATTTCTTCGTAGGCGGCCAAAACCCGGCCCCAGTGGTAATTCTCGCGAACGTATTCCCTTCCTTGAAGCCCCATCTGTCGATCGACGCCTTTGAAGGCTTCCTGAAATTCACCGAAATTTCTGTAACTGAGCCCCCCTCCCGATCGCTCGACCTGGCCGGTCAGAACGGCGCTCCGGCGATTTACGATCACCGGCTTGCCGCAGGCCCAGGCTTCCAGGGCCACGATCGACAGGCTTTCGAATCGCGAGGGAACGACCAGTGCCCGACAGTTGGACAGGAGGTCCTGCTTTTCCGTCTCACTGACTACGCCACGGTAATCCACCCAGTCGGGCACGGGTGTCTGAGCGGGTCCGGCCGCCACAAGTGGAACGCCGGCGCGGCGAACGTAACGGAACAGTTCCTCACAGTTCTTTCCCTTCTCGATTCGACCGATGTATAGCAAAAACCCCCCGTCGAAGCCAGCAGGCGCTCTTTCATGAACTCCCAGCCCGACGATTCTGAATGGCTTCGACTCGATTGGAAACAAGCTGTGAACAAGGCTCCTCTCTTCTGCAGTCAGGAATACGAAGGCACGCGCTTCGCCAAACACCTTCCGGTAGATGGCAAAGCGGATGGCCGGTTCGCGATGCGCCGCCGGAACCAATACCGCTCGAGACCCGACAGGCGGCAGCCCCCGCACCGTTGGGAAATACAGGTAAGTGAAAAAGAGGAATCGATCAAACTGGTCCGACTGTTTCTCCAAGTCTTCGACCAGTTTGGGCGCATAAGGCCCCTGCGCTTCCAGCCACATCCATTGCAGCGCAGTCGGAAGCGTTTTGTGAAAGCGGTACAGAAGAGCTGAGAATGTGCCAAAACGACGCCACGATCTCTGCCGCAGAGTCGGATAGCGGTGTATTAGCGCACCCTTCTCGGTGACCCGCCCGGCCGGATACCGGTTCGCCCAAGTCCGATAATCCAGTGCGCATGTCGTCCAGACTTCGACCCGATGGCGCTCGGCCAGCCGCAGCGCGACCTCGCGCGCGAGGCGTTCGGCGCCGCCGATCACTTCCTTCCCGAAGCGCTGCACGACGACTGCGATTCTCATGCCAGGCCTTGTCCTACTAGGGAAATCGTAACTGATGCATTCCTTCTGCCTCTTCTCGGGGTCAGTCCTCCTCCTACGAGCGCCGGAGTATAATTTTTCTTGCGGCAACGGTATAGGCGGCAGCCAGCACGGCTTCCGACAGCAGAGCCGCCCATGCTGCGCCCTCAGCCTGCCAGCGAGGAATCCAGAACAGGCAGGCGCCCAGATGAACCGCCAGAGCCAGGCCGGTCACACGCGGAAGAAATCTCACCAGATCGTGCTGGCTGAGGATGGCGTGGCTGAAGGCCATTCCGCAGAACACGGGAATCAGGCTCCAGGCCAGAATTTTCAACGGCGAAATCGAGAGCGCGTACTCGGTGGAGTAAAGGAAATCGATCAGCGGCGCCGCGAAAAGAAAAAACATCAGAGCCAGCGGAAGAGACAGGACCGTCATCCACTTCAACGAATTGCGAAAAAGGCGTTGAAACTCCGCACCGCCGCCTTGGTGGATCGCCAGCGCCGGAAGCACCGCGCTGAAGATGCCGATCGGCACGTTATGCGTGGCCAGAACGATTCTATGGGCCGCCGAATAGATTCCAGCGTCGAAGGGGCCTGACAGGAAGGCCAGGAGTGCCACTCCGAGGCGGCCCGAAACGGTGTGGAACAGGGTCCCGAGGCCGACCGGGAGCGATTCTCGAGCGAAAGCTTTCCAGGCCGCTTCCGGACGTAGGCTGACCGGATGAATTCGAGCGCGGAAGGCGATTAGATTGAATGCCAGTGCGGCCAGTGCGGCCAGTAGATAGGCGGCGCCGAGGGCGGGCACTCGTCCGCCGAGCCAGAGGAAGGCGAGTCCGCAAAGCGCCTGCGTGAAAAATAGAAGTACGATGTTCACGCTGGCGAGGTAGAGCTTGCCGTGGGCCTGGAATACGACATTCAGGCCCAGGCCCAACGAATGGAAAAACATTCCCCCGCCAAAGATGACGAGCGCCCATCTTGTCGAATCAGTCTCCCGCAGGGCCAGCGCCGTTAGAAGCACGATCACGAACAGCAGCGCCGAGAGGCGAAGCTTCAGCCAGAAAAGCGTGCCCGAGATGCGCGGGGAATCGGAAGGATTTTGCGAGATCCGCCGGAGGGCCGAGTTGTGCAGCCCCAGGTCCCCCCCGATCAAGAGGATCTGCACGATGACCCACACCAGCGAGAAGCGCCCGAAATCCTCGGGCCCCAGCACGCGCGCCGCTGCAATCATGTACAGCGTCTGCACGACCAGAATAAACCCCAGTGCGGCCATCTGGGAAAAGGCATTCCACTTGATCATTGGCTGCAATAGTAACGGAAGGAGCAGGAGTTCGAAATCAGGCTTCGCCCATTTTCGGGTTCAAGCGTTAGAGAAGTGTGAGAAAGGCGCCGGAAGCGGCCATCCTTTCGGCGCCCATTGATACGATACAAAGCTCTTTAAACAACTATGTTGATCGCACAAGTGCCCGCTGCGGAAACCGCTCGATTCTGGATCGACAAGCTAGGCGCTCCGGAGCGCGCGGGCCGCAGCTTCGGCCATCAGACGTTCGATCGTGGAAAGGAAATTTATCAGCGAGGGCTCGTCGAGCGGCTTTCCTTTCATGAGCGCACACTACACGGAACGGTGAAAAGGAACCGCGACAGAGTGAGTCCAAGCTGGACGTTCACTCCTGCCGGTTACTTGCGGCTCGAATGCCAGTGCCCCAAAAGGGCCTATTGCGAGCACCAGATCGCCTTGTATCTGGCCGCGCATGAGTTTTTTCACCGTCTCAAGCTTGCAAAAAGCCCCCGGCCGACCGCACAAGTCGTTCCAACGACCCTGAAGCTTGAACTCTCCTATCGCCGGAACCTGATTCGCATCTACGCTGAGCTGGCATCTCAGGCAGGCCTTGCTTGGCCCGTGAGCAGGGGCGAACCCAGGGCGCAGAAGGGAGTCGTATGCAAAACCCAGAAGATGCAAGAAATCTTCGCGCTGCTGATTCAGAGCTGCGAAGCTACTGCCGACCCCGGATGGTTCGAGCTGCGGATGGGGGGATATACGTCGGCGCGATTTCTTTTTGAAGTGTTGCCGAGCCTCCGCAGATGTGCCGAATTGACCATGGACGCCAAAGTCAAAGCTCTCGCGTCCGGAAAATCCGAGCTGCGGGTGGACCTGAAACTTGAGCCGACCGTTTCAAAGGATTTACGTCCAGCCGAGTTTGCAATGACTTGGGACTTTGCGGTCGGAGACCGTCCCTTGAGCCGAAGGGACGCTCGGCGGCTGCAAAAATTCTACGGCTATGTCTTTGAGACCGGGGACGGGCGGCCCGTTTTTCTGGAACCTGGTCGAGTGCATCGGTTGCTCACCGGTCTGGCGCGCCTGAAGCTGCGTCAGCCAGGGGGAAAAGCTCGGAAGTTTCCGATCTACCGATTGCCGGAGGCTGTGGAGCTGGATCCGGAGCGTCGAGCGCAGTTGGCCGGTACGTTGAAACAAGCCTACGACTGGATTACGAATCCGACGACCCGGCCTCACCCCCCTGTGCCGCACGCCTTAGCCGGCGCACTTCGATCATACCAGCTTGAGGGTGTGCGCTTTCTCAACTACATCGCCGAACTGCGCGCCGGGGGTATCCTGGCTGATGAAATGGGGCTGGGCAAGACCGTGCAGACGCTCGCGCTGCTCGAGACCGAAAGGGCCCGATCCGGGCGCAAAACCAGTCTGGTCGTCTGCCCGACATCGGTGGGAGGGGTCTGGATCGAGGAGGTGCGGCGATTCACCCCTGAGCTCAAGGCGGTTCTCGTAAGGTCGAGCGCGGAACTGGAGCAGATCGAACTGGAAGAATACGACATCGTGATCCTGTCCTACGCGCTTGTCAGACGCAACGGGTTGAAACGAGGGTTTCGCGCTGTGATTCTGGACGAGGCTCAAAACATAAAGAATCCGCGTTCGCAAACGGCGGCAGCAGTCAAGTCCCTGCGCGCTGACTTCCGTTTGGCGCTGACAGGGACTCCCGTCGAGAACTCATCGGACGACTTGTGGTCGATCGCAGATTTTCTCATGCCCGGGCTGTTGGGATCCCTGGCGGAATTCCGACGGGATGCCGAGGCGAGGTCGGCGGGCGGGGAAACGGGATCGGATCGAAGAGACGGCGTTTCGCGTCTCCAGCCTTTCCTCTTGCGGCGGCTGAAGGACGAGGTCGCGACCGACCTTCCCGTGAAAACCGAGCAGGCGATCGAATGCCGCCTTACCCGCGAGCAGGCGCGGCTCTACAATGAAGTCGTCCACGGAATGCGCCAGGAGCTGGGCCGCCGCATCGACGAAGAAGGTTGGGAGAAATGTATGATTCACGTCATCGTCGCGTTGACTAGGTTGCGTCAGATCTGCTGCCATCCCGCCCTCTGGAGCCACCTGTTCGAAGACCTTCCATCCGGCAAGTTCGAGGCCTGCCTGGAGCTGGTCGAAAGCCTGTTGAGCGGCGGCCACAAGGTGGTCATTTTCAGCCAGTTCGTGCAATGCCTGAATCTTTTGGGTCGAAGGCTTCAGCAACGGGGAGTCTCCTACGCTCAACTGGACGGCCGGACGCGCAACCGGGCGGAGCTGGTCCGAAATTTCCAGACCTCTTCGGATCCCCTAGTTTTCCTGATGTCATTGAAAGCTGGCGGAACCGGACTGACTTTGACAGCCGCCCCGTATGCAATTCTGTTCGACCCCTGGTGGAATCCGGCTGTGGAAAGGCAGGCGGTCGACCGCGTCCATCGGATCGGCCAGACACGTTCGGTGACCGCGTACCGGCTGATCGCAGAAGGGACGATAGAACAACGGGTCGAGGCGCTGAAAAGACAAAAGAGTCGAATCGCTGAAGCGCTTCTGAATTCATCCGGGAGCTTCGTGAACGCTTTGCGGATGGAAGACATCGCATTTCTCTTCGCAGACGTTTCGACGCCGGTGGATGAAGGGCTGTCGGCGATCCGCCGGGCCAATTGAAGGACGCGTTCCGGGTTCTGGGTTCTGGGTTCTGGGTTCTATTTCGCAGCGAATGGAAAATCTCGCCGTCTTCGCGGACCATGGATTCACCGAAAACCCATCGTTCGATCCACAGGACAAGTATCGACGCCCCCGCTACCGACACGGCGGAAATTCGTCTTTCGAACAGCTGATCCCCGTCTGTCTGCTGACCGTTTCCAAAACCGTCGCCCCATAACTCCCCTTGAAAACGCCTGCAGACCTCCGACGCGGTCTTCAGATCGGGAGATCGGCCGCCGGCCTTCGTGTATGATTGCTTCTAACAATGAATAGCCGCCGTGCGGCAGTTCGCGGGGAATTTGTGCGATGGCAAAGACAGCGCTCATCACCGGAATCACAGGACAGGACGGTTCCTACCTTGCCGAACTGCTCCTGGATAAGGGCTACCGCGTCATCGGGATGGTTCGTCGTTCGAGCACCGAGAATTTCGAGCGGATCGAGCATCTGCAGGGAAAGATCGAACTGAAGCAGGGCGATCTGCTTGACCAGCTCTCATTGATTTCGCTGATCGAATCCGTCGAGCCGGAAGAAGTCTACAACCTGGCCGCGCAGTC